>JADGOE010000103.1 GCA_017883135.1 Acidimicrobiales bacterium | reverse complement strand
CTTCAGCTCAGGCGGGTACCTCTTCGATGACGGGTGCTTCTTGTCCATGACTCCAACCTTTCCAAGGTTTGGAGCCTCCAGGAAACCCAGGCCGGTTCATCTTCACCATCGCGTGGTCGCCGCCATGAACGCCAATACCTGGGACGCTGGCGATGCACTCGAAGCGCTGATCCGCACCCGACTTCCCGTCGACCACGCTCGGCTGATCGACCCAGCCGTAGATCTAGCCAGTCTCGCGGCCCCCTCCGCAAGCTGAGCAACCACCGTCGTAGGCAGTCTTGGCGCTGACCATAGGTTCGGTCCCGCCTGAACCCCGGAGTCTCGTGGCTTGAGCCTCGGAATCCCTGCATCGGGGCGCTCGGGTTGGACCTTGACTCCGATCCCATGGTCCCGTCGAAGGAACCACCCATGAGATGGGGGTGGTTCATTCCGAAGACGGGTCGATGAACTCTCGGGCGAGGACTTCAAATCAGCAGTGTGCCGGCGTCACGCGACGGTGAGCATGCCTACCTAGTCAGGTGCTTCTTCTAGCTTGTGCTGTAACTACGGCTACACTCGGCAGTATGCAGATAGGAGTTCGGAACGAGTCCGCCCCGCTGATCCATCAAGGAGACAGTGTGACGGTCGGCGAGCAACGGCCACTCCGGGCACCCAATGGCGAGCCGCGCTCTCAGGCCAGCAACCACGCCGATCTCGATACGAGAGCTCAGATTCACAACATGGTCGTGGCGTTCTATCGCGAACTCGTGATGGACGAGCTCCTCGGGCCCATCTTCGAAGAGGTCGCCGAGGTCGACTGGAGCGAGCACATCCCTCAGCTGATCGACTATTGGTGCCGCGTGCTCCTGGGTGATCGGTCGTACCGAGGGGCGATCCTGAATGCCCACCGGCACGTCCACGATCAACTGTCCTTCACCACCGAACACTTCGATCGCTGGTACGACATGTTCGCCTCCACTATCGACCAGGAATGGGCCGGACCTTACGCAGACATTGCCAAGGCCCACGCAGCAAGGATTGCTGCGTCCCTGGCTCGCCAGCTCCCGCGGATCGCCTGGGAGCCGACACCGTCGCCGGAAGGTTCCTCGATCTTTTGAGGGCGGGTGGTCATTTCCGGTCAGGTTCACTTCGATAGCCAGACACGAGGCGCAGCGATCTCGACCCCCGAGACCTCCCACCCAGCTCGCTTGCTCTCGCCTCGGCGAGACTCCGAGAGGCCATGGTGTCGGCCATGGACGGTGAGGTAACTTCGACATCCTCGTTCTGCGCGGCGTTACCCATCGATGCTCTCGAGCGGCGATGGGTCCCGGCTGGACAGGCGAGGCTCGGACAGTCGCCGAGTCCTACGCGTCCGGCTGCGGCGTCAGTCGCAGGTAGGGCTTCAGCGTCCGAAAACCCTTGGGGAACTTCGTCTTGGCATCCTCGTCGGAGATTGCCGGCGAGATGATCACCTCACCACCCTGCTTCCAGTCGACCGGGGTGGAGATGGAGTAGCCGGTGGTCAGCTGAAGTGCATCAAGTACCCGCAGGATCTCATCGATGTTGCGACCCACCGAGGCAGGGTAGGTGAGAGTCAGCTTCACCTTCTTGTCGGGACCGATGATGAACACCGTGCGGACCGTGGCCGTCTCGAGAGCCTTCGGATGAATCATCCCGTAGAGGTTGGCGACGGTCCGGTCTTCGTCACCCACGAGGGGATAGTTCAAGCCCCGGCCCTGGGTTTCCGCGATATCAACCGACCACTTCTTGTGCGACTCGACCGAGTCGACGCTCACCCCGATGATCCGGGTGTTTCGGGAAGTGAACTCGTCCTTGCGGTTGGCGAACGCCCCGAGCTCAGTGGTGCAGACCGGGGTGAAGTCCGCCGGATGGGAGAACAGCACCCCCCAGTGGTCACCGAGGTATTCGTAGAAGTTGAGGCGGCCCTCGGTCGTCTCCGCAGTGAAGTCCGGCGCGGTCTCACCCAGCTGAATTGTCATATCTCGATCACTCCCTGATCTGTTTTTATACTTGCTACTAGTATATCAGCGCCGATTTCGGCTGTCGACCTGTCCAGTCACGTTTCGGGAAGTGCGGGCGGTACGTTGTCTCCTGTCCGGTGGGTGAGCTGCGCCAGGTCACCCGTGCAGCTCGCTTTTGATGCGGTCCTCCCCGATGCCGAGCGTGGCAAGCGCCGCTCGCACCGACGACACCATCTCCGGAGGCCCGGCGACCAGTACCGGCTGCGGCGCCGGACTCCGCAACGCAAGCCCCTCGATCACGTCATCGATCATTGGCGCATCGATATGGCGGTGATGGCGAGCCGATGGGTCCCACGGGCTTCGGGTGAAGGTGTGCGTCACCGATAATCGGTCCTCGTGGCGATCGAGCTCCTCCAATGGCTCGTAAAGAAGGACTGATGCCCGTTCCCGATTCGAACAGAGCAGTGCCATCGGCACCGTCGACTTGCGGGCTGAAGCGAGCCTCATGATGGACGCCATCGGCGCGACACCACTGCCCGCACCGATCATCACGAGCGGGCCTCTGTCGGCTTCGCTCCACGTGAGAGTGCCCAAGGGTCCGTGCAGGTGGAGTTGATCGCCGTCGCCCACCTGCCGGATGAGTACGGGGGACACGCGGCCACCAGGGATGCCGCGAACGGTGATCTCGATCTCCGAAGACGGTGGCCATGGCGACGACGAGACCGAATAGGCCTGGTCGACACCCTTGGGGACAGCGTCGACTCGCATGCGCACCAGGTAGTACTGCCCGGCGGCGAAGTGCGCCGGCCTTGGTAGCTCCAGTCGCAGCGTCGCAGCGTCGCAGCGTCGGAGCCGTCGGGGCGAACCCCGAGCACCGTCGCCACCTCCCACAGTCGGCCCAGGTCGGGGGCGAGCCACCGTTGGGCGAACTCGTCCGATCTCATCGGCTACGGGCCAGGTGGCGCTTCGGTCCTGGCCGGATCAGCACCGGCGTCGGGTGACACCTCGCCGGAGGCCACCTCCGCTCGCAGATTGCGAGCCGCCGTGACCATGTGGTCCAGCGCCGGAAGCACCTGGCCATAGCGGCGGGTCTTGAGCCCGCAGTCAGGATTGACCCACAGCCGGTCGGGCCCGAGACCATCGAGGGCCCGCCGGAGCAGGCCCTCGATGGCGGTGATCGCTGGGACCCGCGGCGAATGCACGTCGTAGATGCCGGGCCCTGCCCCACCTGGGTACGAGGCACGCTGCAACACGCCGACAGCTGCCATGTCGGAGCGCGCCGCCTCGAAGGACAGGACATCCACGTCCAGCTCTTCCAGTACGTCGACGATGTCCCCCAGCTCGGCGTAACACATATGGGTGTGCACCTGGGTTCCAACGGCCGCCGCGGAGGTGACCAATCGGAAGGAGCGAGTGGCCCATCTCAGATACTCCGGACGATCATCGAGGCGGAGAGGTAGACCCTCACGCAACGCCGGTTCATCGACCTGGATGATGGCGATCCCGGCTGCCTGGAGATCAACGAGCTCGTCGCGCATCGCCAGTGCCAGTTGGTCCGCGGTCTCGCGCTCAGGATGGTCATCTCGCACGAACGACCACCGCAGCATGGTGATCGGACCGGTGAGCATGCCCTTAACCGGTTTCGATGTACGCGACTGGGCGTAGCGAGCCCAGTCCACCGTCATCGGGCCGCGGCGCCCCACGTCGCCGAAGAGCACGGGTGGCCGTACGCATCGTGACCCGTAGGACTGGACCCACCCTCCGTCGGGGATCACGAATCCGGTGAGCTGGTCAGCGAAGTAGCGAACCATGTCGTCGCGCTCGGGCTCCCCGTGGACGAGGACATCGAGCCCGATCTCCTCTTGGATAGCCACCACACGATCGATCTCGGTGCGCAGCGACGCGTCGTAGTCAGCATCATTGACACGTCCGACGCGCCACGAAGCCCGTGACCTTCGCAGCTCGGGCGTCTGCGGGAACGAGCCGATCGTGGTCGTTGGCAAGGGAGGAAGCGCCAATGTCGCCCGCTGAGTAGCGGCCCGTTCGGGCGATGTCTGGGACCGGTGGGGATCCACTTCACCAAAGGACGCGACACGCTGTCGGATTACCTTGTTAGTCACTCGCGGCGAGTTCCGCCTGATGGCAATGACGGCTCGGTTTGCGTCGAGCTCATCGGCAATCGCCCCACGACCGTCGGCGATGCCTCGTGCCAATAGGGTCAACTCGCCCAGTTTTTCATCAGCAAATGCGAGCCAAGGGCGCACCTCGTCGTCGACGTTGTCATCGGTGGCAGACCCCAGGGGCACATGCAACAGCGAGCATGACGTGGAGACGACGACCTCTCTGGCGAGCCCCGTCAGCTCGTCGAGCAGATCGAGACTGGCAGGAAGATCGTTGGCCCATACGTTTCGACCGTCCACGACACCAGCAAAGAGCACCTTGTCCCCGACGCCACCCGCGGTCTGCAGCAAGTGGAGGTTCTCTCCTCCTCGACAGAAGTCGAGGCCTACCGCCTCCACCGGAAGTTCACCCACATCTTCCATTGCGGCTCCAAGATGTCCGAAGTACGTCGACAGCGCGATCTTCGGCCGATCGGAGTGGTCGCCGAACCGTCGGTAGACGCGGTGCAGTGCCGCCAGCTCTTCGGTGTCGCGCTCTTCGACCAGCGCGGGCTCGTCGATCCGAACCCACGTAGCACCGCCCTCCTTGAGGAGGGACAAGACCTCGATGTACGCGTCGACAAGGGGATCGAGCAGTCCCAGCATGTCAACACCTAGGTGCACCGGGGTGCTCCGCAGCACCAAGGTCAGAGGACCCAGCAGTGCCGGGGTGGTGTGAATGCCAAGTCCGGAGGCTTCGGCCAACTCCCCAAGTGCCTTCGTCGCATCGGGGGTGAACACGGCGGCGGAGTCGAGTTCGGGCACCAGATGGTGGTAATTGGTGTCGAACCACTTGGTCAGGTCGAGAGGAGCGACGGACTTCCCGCCAATGTGCCCTCCTCTCGCCATGGCGAAGTAGCGCTCACGGTCAATTGTCCTGCCACCGGCGGCGAACCGGGCCGGGACGGCACCCACCATGACCGCAGCATCGAGCACGTGGTCGTAGAGGGAGAAGTCGTTCGAGGGGACGAACTCCACGTTGGCGGCGACCATGCTCTGCCAGTTGTGCCGGCGGACCGATGCCGCCACCTCGTCGAGGTCCGCAGCCGACACCGTTCCGGCCCAGAAGCTTTCGAGCGCCCATTTGAGGGAGCGGTCTCGTCCGATACGGGGCATTCCGTGAACCGCAGTCCTCATCTGGTCTCCCTCTGGGCGATGCCGACACAGCCGTTGGCCGAGGCCAGGGCATTCCACAGCACACGGCCAGCCGAGGGCGCACGTCTCCCTGATGGCTTACGTTTCATCCGCACCCACGATGACATCGCGCAGGACGATTGCTCCGGAGTGCTCGATGTCCCGCGTTGCGGTGAGGAGGACGAGTCGTCGTGTCTCGCTCGTCTCCCGAAGCTGCGATACGACCCCCGGCCCCAGTGACAGCGCGAGCTCGGCCCGGTAGCGCCGGGCGAACTCCGAGAAGCGCTTCGGGTCGTGTCCATACCACTGCCGCAAATCGGTACTGGGCGTGGCGTCCTTGACCCATTCATCGTGATCAACCGCACCCTTCGATTGCCTACGGGGCCACAGCCGGTCGACGAGCACTCGATACTCGTCGCGCTGGCGTCCTCGGTCGTCGTAGACGCGGACAATTTCGACGTCGCGCTTCACCACACCCACTGGTTCCCAATCCACTCGGATGAGACAATCACGTCACAGTGCACCGACAATGGATGCGCCCCCGGTGTTGAGGCTCGAGAGCACCTTGTCATTACCGTCATTACCGAACCCGAAATCCAAGCGCCGCTGCCGCTTCTGCATCTATCAACGCGGGACTCCAGGGCGGGTCCCAGACGATGCGCACGTCGACAGCGGTCGGGTTCCCGACGGACTGGGAGATCGCCGCCCGCGCCATCTCCGGAAGGCTCTCCGATGCCGGGCACCCAGGCGTAGTGAGCGTCATTTCGACCACGATGGTCCCATCCTCCTCACGCACGTCATAGACGAGGCCGAGGGAAACCACGTCGAGGTAGAGCTCAGGGTCGTAGACGGAGCGGAGCGCGCTCCACGCCACGTCGATGGCGCTGTCCGCTGGGATCTCTGCCCGGTCCATCCCGATCGAGGCCGGCCCGCTCATTTCGTCCTCAGTACTCATGACTGCCTCCGAAAGGTGACCTGCCAATCGCCGGCGCCCAGCTCGACGGCCTCGTAGGAGAAGCCCTGTGCGCCGAGGACGCCTTCCAGCGGGACCGGTTCGAACGGTGCCAGGACGACGAGGTCCTCGCGCTCGTCGAGGGCCGCCACCGTGGTCATGATCAGGTCGAACGGCTCGTCACCTGCGGCGATGAGCGGACGGGCGTCGATGGTGGCCATGACAATCCTCCTGCGGC
>JADGOE010000052.1 GCA_017883135.1 Acidimicrobiales bacterium | reverse complement strand
CAGTGGTCCGCACGTTCACCCTGGTCACGAGGCCGAATCGTCGCTTTCGGGTCGCTGCGGTGTCTGGACTGACTCGCCTATCCGCTGAAGCTCTAAGTGGAAGGTTCTCGCAAAGATCCGTCGGGGCCATCCGCGAGGGGAGCGAACCCGGACCAGTGTCCGGTTCGCAGCAATCCGATCCCCACCCATCGAGTGCCCACCGGTCACGAGGTCATGCCACCGAGGCCGACCAGGCCCCTGGCGAGCTCAATCTCCCCCATATGGCGCAGGCCGTGCTGGTAGATCCAGCACTCGGTGGCATCGAGGAGGGTGATCCCGTCGGCCCCGGCCACCCGGGCGCTGTAGGTGCTGGCGATCTGCGGTGGGAAGGGCCGGGCGATCACCAGGCGGTGCAGCTCCTCGGGGTCGAGGCCGTCCAGCCACTCCTCCGTGCGGGTGAAGACGGCCCGCATGTAGGCCTGGAACCCGTCGTAGTCGCCGATGCGCTGATGAACCATCTCGGCGACGGTCCGGTGCTTTCCGTGGTCGGCAATGGCAGGGCGCACCCGGGCCTCCCAGTCGTCGTCCCAGATGGGGGCGACCCCGGTCATCAACATGAACGACGCGTCGATCATGTTCACAATGTGGAAGAGACAGAATGCGATGGGCACCACGCCCTCGCGTTCGAAATGGTTGACCTGGTCGAGGTCCATGGTGGACACTGCGTCGTAGTAGAGCGAGTGCAGGGCCCGCATCCTCCGTTGCAGCGAGTCGAGCACGATGGGTTCGGTCATGGTCACTCCTCGGCTGTTGCTGTCGTGGTGGCGGAAGGCCCTGACGGGCATCGTGGGCCATCGTGGGCCATCGCCCCGAACCGATGTGCCACCATCAGACAAACACTTGTCATAGCAACTGTCAACTGTTACGGTACGCGCCCGAACCCTGACCACCCGGAACGGGTCGGCTGCGCACCCGACCGGGGCATGATGGCCAGGTCCGCGCCAAGATGGCCCGGTCGCGGCCACGGCATGCCCCGTTGGCGGCGCGATGGCAGTTCGAAGAACGGAAGGCGAGCAGATGAACCTCGAGGTCGACACGCAAGACCTGCGGCGGGTGCGGGCGGTCGAGCACCCACGCGAACTGCTCGCACCCGGTCAGGCGCGTCTTCGGATCGACGGCTTCGGCCTGACATCGAACAACATCACCTACGCCGTCTACGGCGAGGCCATGCACTACTGGGAGTGCTTCCCGGCACCGGAGACGGAGGGCACACGGTGGGGACGGGTGCCGGTGTGGGGGTTCGGCGACGTCGTCGAGTCGTCGACGTCCGACGTGGCCGAATCGACCCGGGTCTACGGCTACTTTCCGATGGCCGACGAAGTGGTGGTGGAGCCCGGGCGGGTCGACGACCGCGGGTTCTCCGACATGACGCCGGCCCGAAGCGCGGTGCCTGCCGTCTACAGCCGCTACTCCTTCGTCGACTCCGATCCCGTGTACGACGCCGGCCGCGAGGCGCAGCAGATGCTCCTGTGGCCGTTGATGGTGACGTCGTTCGTGGTCGACGACTTCCTGGGCGACAACGGCCTGTTCGGTGCTGCGATGGCGGTGATCTCCAGCGCTTCGGCCAAGACGTCCATCGCCGCCGCGTTCTTGTTGGCCGAACGAGAGGGCGTCGAGGTGGTCGGGTTGACCTCTGGCGCCAACCTCGAGTTCGTGCAGGGCCTCGGGTGCTACGACACCACTGTCACCTACGACAGCATCGGCTCGCTTCCGGTCGGTGAGGCCTGCTTCATCGACGTCGCCGGTCGACGGGACGTGACCCGGTCGGTCCACACCCACTACGGCGACCGCCTGCGCTACAGCATGGTGGTGGGGGATACCCACTGGGACAACCGGTCGGAACGGTCCGAGCCGTTGACCGGCCCGCCGCCGGTCTTCTTGTTCGCCCCGGACCAGATCGCCAAGCGCCGGCGCGACTGGGGACGGGACGGCTTCGAAGCCGCGGTTGCCGCCGCGTGGAATCGGTTCGTGCCGTGGACCGACGGGTGGCTCACCGTTCGCCACGCCAGCGGGGCCGACGAGGTGGAAGCAACCTACCGGAGCCTCCTCGACGGGCACGTCGACCCTTCGGTTGGGGACGTCTGCACATTGTCCGATCCGGCCGGCCCATGGCGCCCGGCCGATCAGCGGTAGCGTCGCCCACACCATGACCGGCGCAGCGAGGACTGATCCCACCGCAGGCCCGATCGACGCGGGAGAGGCGGCGGATGCCCCGGGCGGGCACGAGGTGCCCGAGACGGATGGTCGGCGGCGACGGCGGGTCCACAACCGCGAGGCAGCGGTCGACGCGCTTCTCGACATCTACCGCGACGGCAACCTCCGGCCGAGCACCGACGAGATCGCGGAACGCGCCGGGCTGTCGCCACGCTCGCTCTTCCGGTACTTCGACGATGTCGACGACCTCGCCGGCGCCGCCGTGGCCCGCCAGCATTCGAGGGCCGCGCCCCTGCTTCCGATCGGCACTCCCCCCGGCGCCCCCCTCGCCGACAAGGTCCGAGCGCTGGTGGACCAACGGTTCCGGCTCTTCGACGAGGTCGGCCAGGCCGACAGGGTGTCGCGGCTGCGGTCACCGTTTCAGCCGCTGCTGGCAGAGGGGCTGTCGCAGGGCCGGGCGTTCCTCCGTCAACAGGTGATCGAGCTGTTCGCCCCCGAGCTGCACCGGATGGGCGAGGCGCGGGCTGCCGCTTCCGCTGCCGCAGCCGATGTCATGAGCTCGTTCGAGTCCTACCAACTCCTCAGGGATGATCAGCTGCTGACCCCTGCGCGAGCCAAGGCGGTGATGGTTGAGGCCCTGTCGGCCATCCTGGGGACCGGCGACCCGAGCGGCGACCGGTGACCGCGACGCGGGGCAGCGTCCGCCACCAGGTGCGACTGGCCCTCCCTCCCGACGAGGTGTGGGAGTTGGTGGGCGCCCCCGAACGCGTCCACGAGTGGTTTTCGGGCATCGAGTCGTGCACCGTGGACGGCGACCAACGGGTGGTGGTCACCCGTTCCGGCCTGCCGATGCCCGAGCACCTGTTGACCGTGGACGCCACACTTTGGCGTCTGCAGTACCGGATCACCGCCCCGATGTTCCGCGAACATCTCGGCACCATCGACGTCCTCGACCTCGAAGACGGGACCAGCCTCGTCGTCTACAGCACCGATGCCGAACCGGCCGCGCTGGCCTTGGTGATCGGCGGTGCGGCCCGGGCGGCACTGGCCAACCTGGCGACGGTCATGGGGCTCGGCGGGCCGGCCACATGAAAGGAGCCAGCTGATGGGTCGAAAGATCCTCTTCGTCACCACCGACCAGCAGCGCTACGACACACTCGGGTGCAACGGCGGAACCCTCGCCCGCACCCCGGTGGTCGACGGGCTCGCCGCGCAGGGCATCCGCTTCGAGCGGGCCCATCCCCAGTCGGTGGTGTGCATGCCATCCCGCTCGACCATCCTGACCGGCCAGCACCCGACCACCCACGGCGTGTGGATGAACGGGGTGCCGCTCCCCCTCGATGCGCCCTCGGTGGCCGACGTGTTGCACGAGGCCGGCTACCGGACCGCGTTGGTCGGCAAGGCGCACTTCGAACCCTTCCTCGACCCGTTCCTCCGCTTCCCTGAGAACGCCCTCAGCGGGACCGGCACCGAACCGCCCGGCGGGCTCCATCGGGGATTCGAGCACCTGGAGCTGGCCACCCACGGCGGCATCGGCCCCTTGCACTACGCACAGTGGCTCGCGGCCGAGCACCCCGAGGCCCTCGGCGGGTTCTACCCGGTCCTCGACGGGTCCCTGCAGGTGAACGGAGCCGGCGGCGGGGACACCGGAGCACCCCAGGTCAAGGTGAATCCCATCGAGCGCGGGATCTACCACACCGACTGGGTTGCCGATCGGACCATCGCCTGGCTGGACTCGCTCGGGGCGGACGAGGACTGGTTCTGCTGGATGAGCTTCCCCGACCCGCACCACCCGTGGGACCCCCCCGAATCCGAAGTGGCCCGAGTCGACTGGCGGGAGGTCCCGCTCCCGGCCGGCTATCCCGAGGACCGCTCCGAGCGCGAGACCATCATCGACGGCAAGCCCAGGCACTGGCGCCTCTGGTACGACGGGACCCTGGTGTCGAACTACGAGGCACCGGCGTCGTGGGTTCCGGCGACGCTCACCCCTGACCAGGTCCGCGAGGTCAATGCCCGAAATGCCGTCGAGTGCGAGCTCATCGACGAGGCGCTGGGGCGGGTACTCGGCCGTATAGACGAGCGGGGCTGGTCCGACGAAGTCGACGTAGTGTTCACCACCGACCACGGCGAGTTCCAAGGCGACTTCGGCCTGCTGTTCAAGGGTCCGTACCACGTCGACGCCCTGATGCGGCTGCCCCTGGTGTGGCGACCGGCACCCTCGGCCTCCGCGACGCCATCGGTGGTGACCAGACCGGTCGGACTGGTCGACCTGGCCCCGACCTTCTGCACCATCGCCGGCCTCGAGCCACCACCGTGGATGCAGGGCGGATCCCTCCCGACCGATGACGCCGACGCCGACCTTCGCGGCTTCGAACGGGTGCTCACCGAGTGGGACAGCGACATCTTCGGGACCAGCGTCCACCTCCGCACCATCACCCGTGACCACTGGGTGTGCAGCACCTACCTCCCCGGGACCTCCCATGACGGCACCGAGGGAGAGCTCTACGACCTCGCAGACGATCCGCTCCAGCGCCACAACCGGTGGGACGACCCGGCCCATCGCCCGGTGCGCGACGACCTGGTGGCCGACCTGTGGAGCTCCCAGCCCCCGTCAAGGCTGGATCAGCTGGTGCTCGAGTCGCCGGTCTGACACCGGACCCGCGTCGATGACCTCGTACTGGCCGGGGCCCTGGTCCTGCGAGGACGGGGGCCCGAGCCGTCCCCAGATCCCCCATCGCGATCCGCACGGCGTCGCGGCCCCAGGGCTCGGGCTCGGTGCAGGCCGGAGCATCGCCGTCACCTGCCGCTCGGCACCGGCCGCCACCATGGTGGTCACCCGCGACCCCGGCGAGGTGTACCTCCTGCGCCACACTGCCGGCGACGACGCCATCTCGTTCGTCGAACGCATCGACCCGGTGACCCTGGAGCCGGTCGGGCGGTCGGCCGACCTGGCCGGTGGACCGACCTGGCCCGGCAGCTTAGCCGCCCATGCCAACGGCTCGCTCTACGTCGTCTTCGGCAACCATGCCCACCGCCTCGACCCCGACCTGTCGGTGGTCGCCACCACGACCCTTCCGCGAACCCGCCCGTACAACGGCTTCGTGATCATGCCGGACGGCTGCCTGGTCACCAAGGACTTCGCCGGCTCGCGACCGGGCGCCCCGGTCGCACCGAGCGACCGTCAGGCGTGCGAGTTGGTGGCCCTGGAGCCGGATCGCCTCGAGGTGGTCGGCCGTTGCACGCTTGCCGAGCCGTCGATCGCCCGGCTGTCGGCCGAGGCCGACGACGTCTACGTGGTCGGCGACACCAGCCTGCTCCGGGTGCGCTGGGAGGGAGGCTTCCGGCCCGACACCGAATTCGACACCCCCTACCGCACCCGGACCGGGCAGACCTACGGCTGGGACTGCGTGCTCGCCCTGGGGGCGGCGTGGTTCCTCGACAACGGTGACGGGAGCGAGGGGTACTCGGGAACCTTGCGTGGCCACGGGCTGGCCACGGCCCCCCTCCACCTGGTGCGAGCCGACCTCGGCACCGGGGCGGTGACCACGGCCGAAGTCTGCGGCGAGCCCGGTGGGCTGGTGGCCAACCCCCCGCTCATCGACACCGGCCGTTCCATCGCCGTCGGCTACGACAGCGGCAACGGCGTCATGCAGGCCTTCGACATCGGGACCGACGGTGCGCTCACTCCCCGGTGGAGTCGTCGCCAGGACCACGGTGCCCATCTGCTGTTGTTTCCCGACACCGGGGAGCTCCTGACCGGCGACCACGACGCCGGGCGCATGATCGACCAGGCGGTGGTGCTCGACATCAGGACCGGGTCGGAGCTGGGTAGGGCGGACACCGAGAGCCCCCTGCAGTCGGTCCTCTTCCCTGCTGCAGGGTTCGACCACGACGCCTACCTGGTCACCTTCTCCAGCGTCAGCCGGCTGACGGTGGGGAGCCCGTCCGGCTGACCCGCCCTTCAGTCGCCCCGGACCACCCCGAGACTGGCGGCATTGCGGTCGAAGATGATCCGCAGGCCGTGCAGTGTCAGCCAGGGCTCCACGTACTCGATCTCTTCCGAGTAAGGAGAGATGAGTTCGGACAGGCCACCTGTGGCCACCACCGTGCACTCCCCCAGCTCCGCGGCGAACCGCCGGCACAGGCCGTCGACCTGTCCGGCGAAGCCGTAGAGGGCACCCGACTGGATCGACTCCACCGTCGACTTCCCGATGACGCTCCTCGGCTCCACCAGCTCGACACGGCGGAGGGCCGCGGCGTGGGCGAACAGCGCATCGAGGCTGATTGCCACCCCCGGGGTGATGGCCCCACCGAGGTACTCACCGGCCGCGGAGATCGCATCGAAGGTGGTCGCGGTGCCCAGGTCCACCACCACGCACGGCCCACCGAAGAGGTCGTGGGCCCCAACGGCATTGGCGATCCGGTCGGCCCCCACCTCTTTGGGGTTGTCGTAGAGGATGGGCATCCCACTCTTCACGCCGGGCTCGAGGACCACTGCCGGCACATCGAACCAACGGGCCACCATCTGGCGGAGATTGGCGGTGACCAACGGAACTGAGGAGGTCACCGCGATTCCGGACACCGTGCGGTCGATGTCGAGGCCGTCGAGGTCGAGTAGTTGGGTGAGCAACAGGGCGTGCTCGTCGGCCGTGCGCTCGGCCACCGTCGACAGGCGCCAGTGGTGAGCCAGGCCGGTCGGCTCGTTCCCGTCGCGGGGACCGGTGTCGCCCAGGGGACCGGTGAGGTCATCGGCGAACAGGCCGACGACCGTCTCGGTGTTTCCGACATCGATGGCAAGCAGCATGGTCAGCCTTTCACGCCGGCATCCGGCGGCAGATCGAATCCCAGGTCGAGCACCGGGGCGGAGTGGGTGAGCGCTCCCACGGAGATCAGATCGGCCCCGGCCGCGGCCATCAGCGGCGCGCTGGCCAGGTCCACCCCTCCGGAGACCTCGACCAGCGTCCCGGTTCCTGCAGCCCGCACCTGAGCCACACAGGCGGCCACCTGCTCCGGCCCCATGTTGTCGAGCATGACCACGGTAGCTCCGGCGGCGACCGCCTCGGCGACCTGGTCCGGCCGGTCGCACTCCACCTCCACCATGCGACCGGCCCACATCCGCCGTGCCCCGGCCACCGCGTCGGTGATGGAGATGCCTCCCAGGTGGTTGTCCTTGACCAGCACGGCCTCGGAGAGGCTTCCTCGATGGTTGTGGCCGCCGCCCGCCCGCACCGCGGCTTTCTCCAGTGCCCGGAGGCCGGGAGTGGTCTTACGGGTGTCCAGCACCCGGGCCGCCGGGTTGGCCGCGGCCACGGCATCCACGTAGCGCCGGGTGAGCGAGGCCACTCCCGAGAGGTGGCAGAGGAAGTTCAACGCGGTCCGCTCCGCGGTGAGAATCGACCGCAACGACCCACGTACGGTGGCCACCACGTCCCCGGGTGCCACCGCGGCGCCATCCATCACCTGCCACTCCGCATCCAACGATGGATCGACCTGGCGCAATGCCTCGAGCGCGCACGCCCGGCCCGCGATCACTCCGTGGGCGCGGCTGACGACGGCGACGCTGGCCGACACCCCTTCGGGAATGAGGCTCGCGGTCAAGTCGCCCAGGGGCAGGAGGTCCTCGGCGATGGCCCGAGCCACCGCCTCGACCACCGCCGGCCTGGGGGGATCGAGGCTCGGCCCGGCAGCCGTCGGTGCCCGCCCGCGGGAAGGCCCGGTCACCGGCCGGCCGCCGTCGAGCCGGAGCGGTCTGCCTCCGGTGCACCCAGACCGTCCAGGATGCCAACGCCATCGCCGGAGCGGACGATCCGGCACCGCCACCGGTCGAGAGGGTCCGGATGGTCACTGCGGGCGTGCGCACCCCGGGTCTCGCACCGCACCGTGGCCGACCGCAGCACGCTGCCCGCTGCGGTCACCAGGTTCACCAGCTCGCCGTGGGCCCGGCTCTCCGGTGTCCCCCGCCCGACAGCCGCCCCGATCGCCTCGACGACGCGGCCGGCACCGGCCAGCGAGTCGGCACTCCTAACCACTCCGGCTCCTGCGGTCATCGCCCGTTGCACGCAGTCCCTGGTCTTGGTCACGTCAGGCCAGGTGGAACCGTCGGTCGCCGGGTCCATCGACCCCTGGCCGGTCCACGGCGCGGCCACACCGGAATCGACCGGAACCGCAGTACCTGCGAGGACCGCGCCCATCACCCCGGTCGGAGAGGGGCCGTCACGGCCGGCCAGGATCGCCTCGGCCAGGCGCGCCCCGAACACCATGCCCTCCAGCAACGAATTGGACGCCAGGCGATTGGCGCCATGCACCCCGGTGCAAGCCACTTCGCCGGCGGCCCACAACCCGGCGAGGGCGGTGGCGCCCGACAGGTCGGTGAGCACTCCCCCGGACAGGTAGTGGGCGGCGGGCGCGATGGGCAACCAGTCGCGGGAGGGGTCGAGCCCGATGGCCCTCAGCGAAGCGGCGATGGTGGGAAAGCGGGCGTCGAACGAGGGGAGGGCGGTGGCGTCGAGCCACAAGCTGTCGACTCCCTGTTCCTGCATCCGTTCCGCCATGGCCCGACTGACGACGTCACGAGGTGCCAGCTCCTCGACGAAGCGCTCCCCCCGCGCGTCGCGCAACAGCGCGCCATGCCCGCGCAACGCTTCCGACAGCAGCGGACGGGGCATGGCCGGATGGTGGAGCGCAGTGGGATGGAACTGCATGAACTCCACATCGGCGACGGGCACGCCGGCCCGCAAGGCCATGGCCAGGCCGTCGGCAGTGGCCTCGGCCGGATTTGTGGTCACTGCGAACAGCTGGCCGGCACCACCTGTGGCCAGCACCGTGTGAGTGGCCCGCACCTCGACGATCCGGCCTCCCGCGCTGAGCGCTCGCACGCCGCGGCACCGGCCGCCCTCCACCAACAGATCGAGGGCGAACCACTCCTCGAGCACCGCGGCGGCAGAGCCGCGGGTGGCATCGACGAGGGCACGCTCGACCTCGACGCCGGTGGCGGCCCCGCCGGCGTGGACCACCCGTGCAGTGGAATGGCCACCCTCTCGTGCCAGGGCCAACGCTCCGCCGGGCTGCCGGTCGAACACCGCACCCATGGCAATCAGCTCGTGCACGCGGGTCGGGCCCTCGTCGACCAGCACCCGGACGGCGTCGGTGTCGCACAGGCCCGCTCCGGCGGCCAGGGTGTCGGCCAGATGCAGGTCGGTGGAGTCCTCGTCGCCGCCGAGCACGGCGGCGACACCGCCCTGTGCCCACCGGGTGGCCGACTGGGACAGCTCCGCCTTGGTCAGCACCCCGACCCGCAGGCCGTTGGAGTCGATCCCGAAGCCTGCGCCGTCGGGCGACATCGGAGCGGCCAACCGGACGGCGGCCGACAGACCGGCCACACCGCTCCCGAGGACGAGCACATCCAGATCGCCCGGTCCCGCTCCGCTATCACTCACGCCGAGATCAATCGGCCGGACGAGGCACGGCGGCGGCGATCACGGGGGGAACCGGGCCGGCACAGGGTTCCCAACACCGGTCAACCACCGCTGTGCGGGTCGACATTGTCGATCAGGCGCACCGGGCCCACGGCGGCTGCGATCAACAGGCGCAGCGGGCGGACCTCGGCACAGGTGCGAGCGGGCTCGAGGTCGTCGGCGTTCACGACCACTGCATAGTCCAACTGCACGGCCGGCTCTTCTGCGACCAACCGAACCATCTGCTCCTCGATGGCCGCCGGGTCGTCCTCTCCCCCGACCACCGCCGTCGCCCCGGCCCGGAGCGCTCGCGACAGGACAAGGGCCGCCCGGCGCTGCTCGGTCGAGAGACGGACGTTCCGACTGGACAGGGCGAGGCCATCGTCGGCGCGGACCGTGTCGCAGCCGACCACGTCCGCAGGGAGCGAGAGATCACGGACCACCCGCCGCACCACAGCGAGTTGCTGGTAGTCCTTCTCCCCGAAGTAGGCCCGGCACCGGCCTGCTGCCGACAGGAGCTTGACCACCACGGTGGACACCCCGTCGAAGTGACCCGGGCGCGACGCGCCCTCCCATCGGCGGCTCACCGCGGGAACCGACACCGTGGTGGAGGCTGCCTCCGGCCACTCCGGATACATCTCGGTGACCGAGGGCGCGAACACGACGAGGGCGCCGGCACTGGACACCACCTCGAGGTCGGACTCGAAGGTGCGCGGATAGTTGGCCAGGTCCGCTGCCTCGCCGAACTGGGTGGGGTTCACGAAGATGGACACCGCCACCACGTCACACTCCTCCGCGGCGCGCTCGACCAGCGAACGGTGCCCGGCGTGCAACGCACCCATGGTGGGGACCACGCCCACCGTTCTGCCCGACCTCCGCACTGCATCCAGTGCCTCGGAGTACTCGGACAAGGTCTCGATGACGACCACGTCGCGTACGCCTGGCACGAGGGACCCTGGCGTGAGTGTCGAGGCCGCCGGAGCAGGCACCAGGGACGGCAGCGGGGCGATCGCGGTGCTCATGCCACCTGCTCCGCTCCGGCCGACCCTGTGGAACCCTCCGCCGCCAATGCCGCCGTGTCCAACGAGAGCCTCCGAGCAAGGCCGACCATGGCGTCGTATGCCGCCAGCTCGGTCCGGGAGCCGGACATCCCGTTCAGTGCCGCCCGGTGCCGCTCCACCGTGCTCCAGTCCCCCCTCACCGCCGGACCGGTCAGGGCATGCCGGGGGCCGAGGGCCACCGCGTCGTCGGTGGCGGCGCGCATGAGCCCGGCGAACGCGTCCAGGGGGAGGCCAGCGGTGGCCGCCACCCGCTCCACCTGCCCGATGAGGGCGACCAGGTGATTCGCGGCGATGGTCGCGGCCGCGTGGTAGGCGGACCGATGGAGGTCGTCGACCTCGAGTGCCCGTCCCCCCAGCGAGTCGGCCAGCATCCGGGTGATCGGGTCGCCGGCCACGGCGAACGTGATGCCCGACACCAGGCGCTCCGACCCGATCGCTTCGGTCGGGAGGGGGACCAGTGGATGCAGCGAGCCGCGTCGGCGGTGGGGGGCGAGCACGTCGAGCCCGAGGGACCCCGACAAGTGGATGACCGCGGTGGTGTCCACCGGTGCCACCGCCGAGGCGACCTCGGCCACTGCGTCGTCGGGCGTGGCGATCACCAGCAGGTCCACGTCACGAGCGGCGTCGACCGGCGAACAGTCGCGCCCGAGCGCGCCTCTCGACCGGTAGCCCCCTACAGCGTCCAGCGCTGCCATCAACGACCGGCCGGCTCGGCCTGGCCCGATTACACGGAAAGTAGTCACGGGTCCCCTTTCGACGTTCCAGCCCCAGCGGGTGCCGTTCGCGTCAGAGAATCTTGGTGCTGCGCCTCACAGTGTACCCACGGCGGAGACCTCACCACCAGAGGCAGCGATGGCCTCCTCGTCGGCCAGGTCCGGAGCCAGCTCTCCCAGTGGTGCCATGACGAATCTCCGCTCCCGCCACCGCGGGTGGGGAACGGTGAGCTCGGGATCGTCGAGGACCACGCCGTCGATCCACAAGACGTCGGCATCGAGGGTGCGCGGGCCCCATCGGACCTCCCGTACCCGACCGGCGGCGGCTTCCAGCCGGTGACACTGCTCGAGGAGCCGGTAAGGGTCTGCTTCCGGATCCACCGCCAGCTCTACCACCAGGTTGAGATACGGGCCCTGCCCGACGGGACCGCCGATCGGTTCGGTCTCGTAGACCTGCGACACCGCGGTCACCGGCACCCCGCTCCCCCCTCGGAGCAGGTCCACTGCCCGGCGGAGGTGACCGGTCCGGTCGCCCAGGTTGGAGCCGAGCCCGATGAACGCCCGGGCCGTCGGCGGGGCGATCCGGGACGAAGTCACCGGCGCCTGGTGATCCGGACTCCGACGGTGCCGATGTCGACGGCCAGCGGCGGCTGGAGCTTACGAAGGCTGAGGGTCACCGCCGAGATTCGCCCGTCGGTGGCCAGTGTTGCCTCGGCCACAGCGCCGGCCAAGGCCTCGAGGAGCTCGTAGGACGTCGAACCGGAGACGATCCCTGCAACGGCGCCGGCGACCCCCGCATAGTCGACGGTGTCGGACAGTTGGTCGCTGGCGCCGGCTCGGGCCAGGTCGACCGAGAGATCGAGGTCGATCTCGAACGGCTGGGGCCTGGTCTTCTCCTCGGGGAGCACACCGTGGGTGCCGATCACCCGGAGGCCGCGCAACTGGATCTGGTCACCTCCGGTCGGCTCGGTGGCGACCGTCGCGGCGCCCCGCTGCCCGGGCGGCGCCATCACCCGTGACGGGAGTGGTCATCACCGGCACCCGGTCGGACCGCGGCCGGCGAAAGCCGGCCGGCCACTTCCACCAGATGGCGACCACTCGGCCCCATGGGATGGCCGGTCATGTGCTCGAGGACGGTGACGGCCTGGGGACTGCTGGGCAGGCGTTCGGACCACAGGAGATACCCGGCCACCACACCGGTGACCCGGTCGCCGAGCTCCTCTTGGTGGACCAGGATGCGCTCGCCGGCGGTCAAGCGCGCGTGCAGGTCACGATAGAGATCGACCAGCACCGCCCGGACGTCGCCGGAGACGGGCAGGGGGAAGTGCACGCTGGCCATCGACTTCTCTTCGTATGCCTGGAGGTTGTGGGAGGACGGGAGGATGGACAGCACCCGGGTGAACCCCTGCACCTGCAACCAGATGATCTCCTCTTGGCGCCGCACCTTGCGGTGGTTGGGGGCAAAGCCACCCGGTCGTTCGCTCATGGCGAGACGGTCCTTGATCACCCAGGTGAAGTTGCGCGGAGGGATCCCCGACGCCCACTTGCCCTTCATGCGCGGACCCCCGGGTCCGCAATCCCCTGGTGCTCCGGCTGTGCCGAGGACCCCGTCGCCGGAGCAGCCCCCGGACCCATGCGGCCGACCAGTACCGCAGCCTGGACGCTGGCCGCGACATCGTGGACCCGCACCATTCCCACTCCGTGCTGCATGGCCCAGGTGGCCGTTGCCAACGACCCGGGGAGGCGGTCCTCCACCGGTGCGGGCGTTCCGTCGACGGACGCGGCCAAGGCGCCCAAGAAGCCCTTTCGACTGGTACCGACCATCACCGGGATGCCGGTGGCCACCAACTTGTCCAGGGCGGCGAGGAGTTGCAGGTTGTGGTCGATCGTCTTCCCGAAGCCGATGCCCGGATCGATCCACACCTCCTTCACCCCGGCAGACGCCGCCTGGCCGGCGCGTTCCACCAGCAAGGCCGAGACCTCAGCCACCACGTCGCCGTAGTGGGGGTCCACCTGCATCGAAGCGGGCGTCCCCAACCGGTGCATGGCCACCCACCCCACGCCGTGCCGGGCAGCCACCGACCACAAGGTGGCGGAAACGTCATTGATCAGCGAGGCCCCGGCCTCTACCGCCGCAGCGGCCACCTCAGCCTTGGTGGTGTCGATCGAGACCCTTACCTGCCCGGCCAACGCCGCCACCACCGGGACCACCCGACGCAGCTCCTCTTCCACCGGGACCCCAGAAGCTCCGGGGCGGGTCGACTCGCCCCCGACATCGATGATGTCCGCTCCCTCGGCGATCATCTCATGACCCCTCATGACTGCCTGATGTGTTTCGAACCACCGGCCGCCGTCCGAAAAGGAGTCCGCGGTGACGTTGAGAATACCCATCACCAGGGGTCGGTCCTCTGTGGTCGGGCTGGGCATGGGTCCACAGCGTAAACCAGCCCACGGGGGCCCGCGCCCGGCCCGGAAGATCGTTCAGTGGCCGCGAACGAACTGCATGGCTTCGAACCGGGTCGACGCGTCACTCCGGAACAGGCCTCGGACCGCAGACGTGATGGTCGAGGTGCCCGACTTCTTGACTCCGCGCATCGACATGCAGAGATGCTCGGCGTCGACCACCACCAGCACGCCCTTGGGCACGAGCGCGTGCTCGATGGCGTCGGCGATCTCCGAGGTCATCCGCTCCTGCACCTGCAGCCGCTTTGCATAGCCGTCCACCAGGCGGGCCAGCTTGGACAGCCCGGTGATCCGGCCATCGTCGCCGGGGATGTACGCGACGTGGGCTTTCCCGATGAACGGCACCATGTGGTGCTCGCACAAAGAGGCGAACGGGATGTCGCGCACCATCACCATCTCGTCGTGGTCGGCGGCAAAGGTCACCTCGAGATGGTCAGCAGGATTCTGGCCGAGCCCGGCGAACAACTCCTCGTACATCTTTGCCACCCGCATCGGCGTCTTGACCAGGCCATCGCGCTCGGGATCCTCGCCCAACGCAGTCAGGATCTCGAGGACGGCCCGCTCGATGCGGCCGGTGTCGACGGTCACCGGGGCGCCGCAGCCCTACGACAGGGAGCCCGCATAGGCATGAATTGCCTTGAGGTTGCGCAGGCGCTCGTCGACATCAAGTCCATATCCCACCACGAATTCGGCTGGAATGTGAAACCCGACATACCGGAGGTCGAGTTCGGTGCGCTGCTGACCCTCCTTGACCAACAGCGCGCAGACTTCGAGGCTGGCCGGACTGCGCGCCAGAAGATAGCGCTGCAGGTAGCTGAGTGTGAGACCGCTGTCGACGATATCCTCGACCACCAGCACATGGCGGTCCGCCAGGTCCATGTCGAGATCCTTGACGATGCGGACCACGCCGGAGGTCCGGGTGGCACTTCCGTAGGAGGACACCGCCATGAAGTCCACGTCCACGGGCAGGGCGACCGCGCGCGACAGGTCGCTCATGAACATGAAGGCGCCCTTCAACACGCCGACCAACAGCGGGGGCGACTCTGCGTAGTCGGCCGTGATGCGATCCCCCAGCTCGACGATGCGAGCCTGGAGGTCAGCCTCCGAGACGATCACCCGACCCACCTCATCGCCGTCCTCGAGGCGCTCCGGACCGCCTGCTGCCTCATTCTCCGGGGTGATCACGGTGCGACTGTACCGGAGTGAGGTGCACCGCCGGCACGGCCGGTGCCTTCGATCGGCCGATCGAGAGGCGCCCCTTGGACCGCGACACCCGAATACCACCGGGCACCTCGGTCGCCCGCACCTCTTTCCGAGCCACTGCGAGGACCCGCTCCACCGCGTCGAGCGGAGGCGGGTGGGCAGCCTGTCCGGTCAGCCAGGCCCGCACGCTCCTGCGCCCCACGGCCTCCGGTGCGCCGGCCAGAGAGGCGGCATCCCGGGGGTCGACCAGCGAAGCCACTGCACCGAGGAGGTCAGCGTCGCCGGCCAGCACGCGGGCCTGACGGGCCAAGACCGGCACGACGTCACGCCCGGCGATGGCAGAGCACAGGGGCACCAGCTGATGGCGGACCCGATTGCGGACGAAGCGCAGGTCGTCGTTCGACGGGTCGTGGACCGGCGTCAGGCCAAGGCTCCGACACAGGTCGACCGTCTCGGAGCGCCGAAGGTCAAGCAGCGGATGTCTCGGACCTGGGCGCATGGCCGCCAGTCCGTCGACGCCGGCGCCCCGCAACAGGTTGGCCAGCACCGTCTCCGCCTGATCATCGGCGGTATGCCCGGTAGCTGCATCTGGTCCCAGCACCTCTCGTCGGGCCTCGCGGGCACGGGCCTCCAGATTGGGGCCGTCCCGCACCACTACCCGCACCGATTCGAACTTCGCGCCGAACCGGGCGGCGGCCTCGGCCACCACATCAGCCTCTGCAGCGGAGCCCTGGCGCAGACCGTGGTCCACGTGCACCGCGGTCACCTGGCAACCGGAAGCCACCGCGAGCACCAACAGCGCCAGCGAGTCCGCACCCCCCGACACACCGCAGACGATGGTCGAACCCGCGCTCGAGAAAGTGCAACGGGCCAGCAGGCCGCCGGTCGTCGAACCGGCCGGGGTTTCAGCCGGAAAGCGCGGGCGTGGTTCCGACACGGGTGATCCAATCCGACGGATTGCGGATCTCGACCAATGAGGGCAGCCACTCGGGGCCGCGCCACACCCGGTCGAGGAGCTCAGTGCCGCCGGAGTCCTCCACCGCGGCGATGAACCGTTCACCCTCTTCGTACTGGCGGAGCTTGGCCTCGATGCCGATCAACTGCTGGAGAAGGCGAGCCGGCCCCTTGGTCTGGTTGCGTCGCTGGCGGAGCACTTCGCTGAACCGCGCAGCGCTGGGAATGGCCGCTGCACCGGCCCGGTCCATGGTGACGTCCCCGTGACCCTCCAACAGGCTCATCAGAGCCTGGATACGGTGCAGCCCCTCAAGTTGCTCGGGGGTGGCCACCAGCCCGAGCGCGCCGCTGTCTCGCAGCGGATTGCGTCCGGCCCGGATCTCCTCGGTCATCCTCCGGAGCGCCTCAGCAAGCCGAGAGGGGTCGGGATCGAGCGAGCCGATTCCCTCTTCGACCAGCGAGACGAAGTAGTTGCGCATCCAGGGGATGGCGGTGAACTGGCAGCGGTGGGTCACTTCGTGGAGGGCAAGCCACAGCCGGAACTCTCTGGGGTCGAAGCCGTGCAACTGCTCGAGCGCCACGATGTTCGGACCGACGAAGTACACGAGGTCCTGGTCCTCCACCGCTTCCTCGGTGAGCAAGAGGTCGTACTGGCCGAGGACCCGTGTCGAGAGCCACCCCAGCACCATCCCCATCTGTGCGCCCGTCGCCGCCCGTCCCGCCGTGGCCAACGGCCCCGCCAGCCGCTCGGTCACCGGATTGGTCCGGGCCACGTGGCTCGGATCGAGTTTGTCGAGGTGGGGGCCGACCAACCGCTGGAAACTGGCGATGTTGACGTGGACCCAGCCCGCACGGTCGGTGACCCGAGCACGGGCCGGGCCGGATGAGGACCGAAGTCCGGTGGACTCGGCCACCAACTCCTCGGCCTGGGCGGTCAGCTCCGCGAAGTCGTTCTGGAGGAGGTCCGGTCGGTAGGGGGCGGGGGACTTGGTACGGCTGCCCACCCATCGGGCGACACGTTCGGCCGTATCCCACCCCACGGCACCCTCACCGCTCGGCGCGACCACGGATTCGCTCACGCCGCCCAGTGTAGGGACCGATCCATCGCTCCGGCGCTCATCGCGTGTCCGACCGGTCACGGGCCCGGGCCACGCGCTAACCGCCTTGACGGCCGTGCTCCTCACGCAGGGCGTCTGCAACCCGGGCCACCAGGGCATCGGGCACACGGTCCCTGCAACGGTTGGCGATGACCTTACGAAGCTCCGACTCGAATCCGTAGGCACCCACACAAGGTCCACACAGGTCGAGATGAAGGGCGATCTCCTGACGGCGCACCTCGGTCAGCTCGCCATCGAGGTAGAAGTACAACCGCTCGATGGTCTCGTCGCAACCGACGAACCCGGCCATCACAGCACCTCCCGCCGAGGGAACTGCCGGATTCGGTGGTGTCTCGTCATCTCCCACTGCGGTACTCCCCTACCTGGCCTCGTCGGATGCCCCGACGAGGCCCCTGGTGCTCCCACGCTCCAACAACGCCTTCTGGAGCGCTTTTCTTCCACGATGGATGCGGCTCATCACCGTGCCGATGGGAACGTCGGTGATCTCGGCGATCTCCTTGTAGGAGAACCCCTCGACGTCTGCTAGGAGCACGGCGATCCGGAACGCGTCCGGAAGCGATTCGATAGCGGACTTCACGTCGGTGTCGGTGAAGCGGTCAAGTGCCTCGTCCTCGGCACTCCGGCCCAAGCCCGGCGATCGGTCGGCAGACAGGCGCCGGTACAGGTAGAGGTCTTCGACATCCTCGACGTCGGCGATCTCCGGGCGCCGCTTCTTCGCTCGGTAGGTGTTGATGTAGGTGTTGGTCAGGATCCGGTAGAGCCAGGCCTTGAGGTTGGTCCCGAGCTCGAATCCAGCAAAGGCCCGATAAGCCTTGAGGTAGGTCTCCTGCACGAGATCTTCGGCATCAGCCGGATTGCGGGTCATCCGCAGCGCAGCGGTGTACAGGGCCGGCATGTACTCCATCGCAAGATCGGAGAACACCGCCTGATCGGCCATGAATTCACCCTACACAGTCGGAGTGGCACCTGTGACAGCGCGGGCACCGGGCACCGAAGGTGGCGTGACCGGCCTGCCGACCTCGGCCTGTTCCGACCCAGCATCCCCCGACGGTGCCAGGTGCCCATCCCCACGAGGGTTGGCTCAGGCGCCGAGGAAGATCTTCGAGAATGCCCAGGGGCTCTGCACGACCCCACTGCAGGTGGGACTGGCCCAGATGACACCGGCTGGGCACCCGACATCACGGGACGTCGACCACATCGAGAGCCTGCCGATGCCCTGGGTCGAGGCCCACGCAGCCAACTGGCTCGCCTCCGCGATCGTGAAGACCTCGTCCTTCGCGTCATTCTGCCCGATCATCGGAGTGACACCGATCATCGCCCACAGCTGCTTTGCGGTGGCGTGAGGATAGATGCCTGCGAGCTCAGCCTGAGTCGCAACGGCCGCGTCGATGGCATACGTACCCATGTTGCCCGCCGGGTTCGGTGCGGGTCCGTCCCCATAGTCCATGGCCATCACATTCACCACGTTGAGGCCGACACCCGCGTTCACCGCGGACTGCACGACGCCGAGCTCGACGCTGGGAAGCCCTTGAGGGAGGACCGGAAGGGTCAGGGAGATCTTCAATGCACGGCCGGCGGAGACCTCCGTCGCCTGAACTGCGGCGAGCGCTTGTGATCGGAGCGCGACCGATGCCGGGTCGGCAACAGCTGCCCCCTCGATGTCGAAGTCGATCTGGGTGAACCCGTAGTAGTCGATGACAGATCTGTAGGCCGACTCCAGCTGCGAGAGGTTCGTGCAGGATTGGGCCAGCTCGAGTCCGCTGGCCCCGCCGAACGATCCGATCACGTCGCCCCCCAAAGCTCTGAGGCTCCGGGTGTCAGCCAACAGGGTCGGATTCTGGTACGAGCCACCTGCCATTGTCGGGGCGCACCCGCTACCCGTGAAGAAGGCAATCGTGAAGTTGCGGACACCCGACGCGCAGGCAGTGCCGGTGAGGTTGATCTGTGGGTACAACGTGACATCGGTGTACGGGGCGAACTGCACCGGTCCCGCAGTTCCGGGCAGCGTCGAACAAGCCGCCGTGGCTCCTCCGCCGCCACTGCCGCCGCCACTGCCGCCGCCACTGCCGCTACTGCCGCTACTGCCTCCCTTTGCCGGAATCGTGCACGTCGGAGCGCCGTTGATGGTGCACGAAACGGGTACCAGGTCCGAACCACCGACCCCGAACCCGACGGTGGCACTGGCGCCCGGGGCGAGGGAGGCATTCCAGCTGTCGGGCGTCACGGTGACCTTGCTGCCCGACACCGTGTAGGCGCCGTTCCACAGGCTCGACAGCGTGGCACCAGATGGGAGCACGAAGATCAACGTCCAGGTCGTGGCAGCCGTCGTTCCCGCATTGGTGATAGTGAAATTGGAGTTGTAGCCGGTCCCCCAGTCGCTGGTGGTCGTCATCGCTGCGGTAAGGCTGGGTGCTCCGACACCGCCACGACTGCCGCCTCCACTGCCGCCACCACTACCGCCACCGCCCGTTCCACTTCCCGAGACATTGCAATTCGAAGTTCCGTTGATGGTGCAGCCGGTCGGAGGTTGGTAGTTCCCGATGAAAGACACTTGCAACCCGAAGTTGGCACTTGAGCCCGGAGCGATGGACCCGTTCCAACTCGCGTTGGTGACCGTTACCGTCGATCCAGATTGGCTGAGGGTGCCGTTCCAACTGCTGGTGATCACGTTCCCGGCCGGAAGCGAGAACGAGAGTGCCCACCCGTTCACAGTGATCGGACCGCCGTTCGCAATCGTGAAGCTGGCGGTGTAGCCACCCGCCCACGTACTCGAGGCGGAAAACGTGGCCGTCAATCCGGGGCTGGTCGCTGCAGCCGCCTCCGGGGAGCCCGCCAGCGGGAGAGCTACAAGCAAAGCAAGTGTGAACACGCACGCGGCAGCAAACCTGGTCGGCGTCGAACTGCGGAAGATCAACTGAGTCCCTCTTGTCTCCGCCGTATCACCGCCGTCCGGACCCAGCAGTATCGACAAGCAGACCGCAGATCTTGAGCAGAAATGCACAATTCGGCACTGAACTGGGCTAATGGCTGACGGAGCAGGCTTCTCGGTGACCATTCGCAGACCGTCCGGCACCCAGCGTTGCGGAACAGGGCAAGCCTGGAGATGTGCGCACCTGCGTGTGCCCAGCGTCCAACTATGTCTGATCGAATCGGGCAGTTCCGGAACGGCAGGGCACGTTCAGAAGCACGCCTGGATGTGGGCGACACCCGCGGCCGTACTACCTCGCCTTGGCTGCCCCGGATCTAGCTGATGGTGGTGGCACGCGACGCGCTGCTCGTGCCGTGGTTCGGATCGCCGCCGTATGTCGCGGTGATCGTGTGCACACCGACCGCGAAGGCAATCGTCGTGAAGGTGGCCTTGCCCGTTGCATCGAGCGACACCGTGCCGAGGATCGCCGCTCCGTCCTGCAACGTGACCGTACCCGTCGCCACACCCTTCGCCGGCGCAGCCGTCACGACGGTGACCGCGAACGTTGCGGGCAGCCCGGCCTTCTCCTTCAGTGGACCTGACATCACGACCGACGTACCCGCCTGCCCCACCGGCAGCGCGAAGAGTGTGCTCTGCGCGGTCAGCACCGCACCCGAACCGCCGAACACCGCGGTGATCCCGTGTGAACCCGCTGCGAAGGCAACGGTGACCGAAGCCTTGCCCGCCTTCACGGTAGCGGATGCAACCGGCACAGCTCCGTCGAAGAAGCTGACGGTGCCGGCCGTGACCTTCTTCGTCCCAGTGGTCGGTGACGTCACCGTGGCAATCAGCTTCGTCTGCTGACCGAACTTCGGTGCCAGAACGGTCGACGTCACCATCACCGATGTCGTCGAGGTCACCGTCAACGCGGCGGCGCTCGTAATCGCAGAGCCCGAACCGTTGGTGAACACCGCCCGCACCTGGCTGGCGTTGTCGGCGAGGGTTGCGACCCCCGAGTAGGTAGTGGCGGTCGCACCGACGATGTCCGAGTAGGTGGCACCGCCGTCGGTCGACACCTGCCACTGCACGGTCGGCGTCGGGCTACCCGAGGCCGCGGCGACGAAGGAGAACGACTGGCCGACCGTCACCGACGTGTTGGCCGGCGGCGAGATGACCAGCGGGGCGGCCGGTGCGGGGGTCACCGTGAAGGTGGCGGCGCTCGTAATCGCAGAGCCCGAACCGTTGGTGAACACCGCCCGCACCTGGCTGGCGTTGTCGGCAAGGGTGGCGATCCCCGAGTAGGTCGTGGCGGTCGCACCGGCGATGTCCGAGTAGGTCGCACCGCCGTCAGTCGACACCTGCCACTGCACGGTCGGCGCCGGGCTTCCCGAGGCCGCGGCGACGAAGGAGAACGACTGGCCGACCGTCACCGACGTGTTGGCCGGCGGCGAGGTGACCAGCGGGGCGGCCGGGGTCGAACTGTTGTCAAGCGAGAAGGAGACGTTGGGCATGGCCAGGTAGGACTGCGCGCGGCCACGGACCCAGTTGGTGCCGGTCGATCCCCCGCAGCAGCCCCCGGCAGATGACGTGTCCCATTCGAAGTTGCCACCGACTGCCGTCACCGAGAGTCGGTAGGCGTGGGATGCGTACATCGAAGTCGGCGGAATTTGGATCTGGTACTGGGTCTCACCGCCGATCGAGGGCGTCTGGGTGACGTTCGCGATCGGCACGACGCTCAGGTTGCGAGCGTGCCCTCGACTACTGGACCGTTGGGAAGGCTGGTGGTGGAGCCCCAGACTCCGTCGTGGATCGCGACCATGAAGCCCGCCTGGTTGGCACCGGTCCCCCACCAGGTCACCGTGTTGACGGTGCCGTCAGCGGGGATCTGGAATGCCTGCGAGTAGCTCGTGCTGTCGGCGTCACTGCCCTGCTGGTTGTCGAGCTGAGCGAGGAGGGTGGGATCCGCGGTGGGCGTGAACGCCATGCTCGATTCGAACAAGGGGTGCCCACTCTGCGCAGCCGAGTAGATGTTGACGGTTGCGGCCGAAGCCGGCACGACCGACACGATGGAAAGCGACATCAGCGCGGCGACGAGGACGGATGGCACTACGAACCTTCTCATGTTGACTCCTTGACGGTCGTTCCCAAATCGTTGACGAACTTCTTCGCTGCGAGTGGTGTGACCGACCTACCACCGGCATGCTCAGTCGCACACTAGGGACGAAACATGACAGCTTTATGAAGAGCAGCACCGCCCGACCGCGCTGTGCACAGGCCGGCATTACTGAGTTCGTAGGCATTTTCGGGGGTCCGGCGTGACATCGTCCCTGGTCAAGGCATTTCGAGGTCTCGAGAACGCCGAAAAGCGTAGG
>JADGOE010000013.1 GCA_017883135.1 Acidimicrobiales bacterium | reverse complement strand
ACTCTTCCCTTGTCGTCGAGCGAGTGCTCGTACCTGCCGAAGAACCGTGCCACTGGTGATTGCTCCCACAATGCTCCCCGCAGTGCCCAGAACCTGACTGTTCAGATTCCTCCCTTTCACACCACTTTGCGCCACTTTATGCCCCATGGCCCCACCCGTCAACCACTTCGACACACTTTTCGACCGATCCGGTCGCGCAGGGCATGGGCCGGGAAACCGGGACGTGACAAGCACGACGCCTTACCGGTCCTCACGGGAGGGGGACTCGGCTGGGTGACCTCGGCGGGCCCCGATCCCACCAACCCGCGCCGGCCACGGTGGGAATGCGGAATTTGCCCGAGCGTGGGTCAGGCCCCGCCCGGCCGGTCGGCCGCGATCAGGGCAGTTCGGCGATCAACCTGGAGACGATGCTCGTGGCATCCGGAGCGGTGCCGCCGTCCCGCTCGGCCAGGTCGGCTACGCCGACTGCGGCCACGGCGAGCGCCGATGCAGCCTCGTGGCGTTCACCTTCGGGAATATCCAACACGGTGACGAGCGGCACCGGGTCCCACCGGATCACGCAGGCCCCATGGAACCAGACCCCCTCGCGATTCCGGCGTTGGGCGAGGCCCACCACCTTCCGACCCTCAGGGGTGATCACCTCGCCGGATCCGACTCCCCCGAAGCAGACCAGCTTCGCCCACCGGGTAGGCGCAACAGGACCCTTCCGATGGACGGACAACCCCGGCACGCCGATCCGACCGAGGGCGCGTGCCCACGCCGCGCCGAGCCAGTCGAAGGCGCGACCGACATCTGCATGCCACAGCTCATCGCCGGAGGGGACCCAGACGTCGACCCACACCGGGTCGTCCTCGGCGACCAGCACGGCACCGCCGCCCGACCTGCGCCGGGCCACCGTGATACCCGCGGCACCGGCCCGACGGAGGTCGACGACCCCCTCCGGCTGCGTCGAGCCGAGCACCACTGCAGGTGCCGTCACCCGGCATACCGCCACTGCGCGAACCCCCGGCTCGGTCTCGACGCCCGGCCACGAACCGTGAAGCTCCGATGCCGTCCCCGCCCGCTCCTCGACCCTCCATCCACCGGCCACGACGCCACGCTCCCGTCGGCTCACTGCCGACGACCGAATGGTACCGACCGGTTCGGCCTGTCGAGCCCGCCGGCCGGCTCTATCCTCGGTCGGTGGTTCCCGATCCTCACGCAGTGAGTTGGACCCGGAGGGGGGCGCCGGTCCGGAGGTAGGTGTTCCAGTCCTCACTGCCACCTCCGCACAGGGCCAGCAGCTGGACCCGATGCCGCGGTGCCACCGGTGTGCTGCGCAGGACCATCCCGACTTCATGGGGCAGCCGGTCCTCCTTGCGGGTATTGCAGCGCCGACAGGCCGCCACCACGTTCTCCCAGGTGTGGGGGCCTCCCTTGCTCCTCGGAATGACGTGGTCGAGGTTTTCGGCCGCAGAGCCGCAGTACTGGCAGCGGGATCCATCGCGGGCAAATACCGTTCGGCGGTTGACCGCCACCCGATAGTGGCGAGGGATCTGGACGTAGCGGACCAGGCGGACCACCGACGGCTCCGGCACGCTCAACCGCTCGGCCCGGAACACCCGCTCGGTCGTGTGCACCAGCTCGGCCTTGGTGTCGAGCACCAACAGCACCGCCCTTCGGGACGAGACGATGCCCAGTGGCTCGAAGGTGGCGTTGAGCACCAGGGCCCTTCGGGACGGGGACATCGGAGAGCGGACAGGCTCGTCGATTCCGGCCGCGGCGCCCTTGGCCGACGCCGTCTTCCCCCCGACGTTCGACCGTCGCTCCATGGGTGCGGAAATTAGCCCGGCCGGGCCGGGTCGGAGGGGTTCTGGCACTTTTGGGTCACGATCGCCTCCCGCACCTCCGGTCGGATCGCCCGGTGGTGCGGCACCACTCGAGGTAGGAGATGACGTCCGGGGCTCGGGGGGCGGCGTCGGGGCTCCCGTAGGCAGTGACCATCCGGAACTCCCACAGCCGGCGGTCGGGAAGCGGCAGGCGGGGGCTGGCTCGCCACCAACCGGGCGGGGCCAGCCGGCGGACGACGCCGAATGCCGACCACCACAGGTCGGGTCGCCGGGCCACCGCCCACACCACCGCTGGCAGGGCGCTCCCGGACCGGTCACCGGTCGGGGGCCGGCTCACGCCGCCTCACCGCCCAGTCGCGCCGGGGCCAGGGCCCGCCGACCGACTGCCGCCGCTCCGACCAACGGCCCATCGGCACCGAGCCCCGCCGGAACGATCCGAGTGGCCCGTGAGAAGTCGAGGCGGCAGCGGAGCCCGATCTCCCTCTGGGCGGCCTCGAAGAACACCGAGCCGAATCCGAGGGCCACCGAGCCCGCCACCACGGCCAGTTCGAGATCCAGCAGGTTGGCCACCGACGCCACGGCCCGCCCGACCAACGTTCCGGTCCGGCGGCGCACCTCCTCGGACGCTTCCGATGCCGGGCGACCGGTCGTCGCCTCGATCGACGTTCCGGATGCCTCGGCCTCGAGGCATCCCCGGCCCCCGCACACGCACGTCCGGCCGTCCGGCTCGACCACCACGTGCCCGATGTGTCCGGCGTTGCCGGCCACACCGTCCAGTAGCCGGTTGTCGAGCACGATTCCGCCTCCGACCCCGGTGGACACCACCATCGCCAGATAGTCGGGAACGCCCCGCGCTGCACCGAGCCAGCCCTCGCCCAGGGCCAACGCTTTGGCGTCGTTGTCCACCGCCACCGGCAGACCCACCACTTCGGCCAGGCGGCTCCGGAGCGGAAAGCCCTTCCAGGCCCGGATGTTCAGCGGGGTGACGGCCTCGCCGCCCCACTCCATCGGCCCGCCACATCCCACACCGCAGACGACCGGCTGGAGCGGCACCGCCGATCGGACCCGGTCGATGAGAGCGGCCAGCGTCTCGAACGCCGCCTCCGGATCATCGGAGACCGGCGTGGGAACCCGTGCCTGATCGATCAGGCGGCCGGAACCGTCCACCACCGCCGCCGCCATCTTCGTGCCGCCGATGTCCACCGCCAACACGACGGGTGGTCCTTCGGCGTGGAGCGCCGCGCTCATGTCCGGACCGATAGCTCCCCTGGGAGGCATTGCCGCGGCCGAAGTGTCAGTCGTCGCGGTGGAAGCGACCACGGATCCAGTCGCGAGGATCGTGGACGGTGCTGCTCAGATTGTGGCTGTGGAGCGATCTGGAGATGTCGTCGATTCCGGCCTTGCCCATCCGGCGGGCGTTGTTGGCGAACACCACGCCCGAGAGGAACATCACCACGACACCCACGAATCCGAGGACAACGGACGTCGAGAAGGTGAAGAACATGAAGACCAATGCGGCCACGAACACGAGTGCCGACCAGACGCAGTACCGCCCTGCATGCCGGTAGACCGTCTCCGAACGCACCCGTTCCGCGAAGTCGGGGTCCTCCTGATAGAGGGACTGCTCCAATTCGTGCAGTATGCGCTGTTCGTGCTCAGAGAGCGGCAAAGGCTCGTTCCCTCCACCCGTCATTAAATCCAGCGGTGATCGCCGATGTCATCCTCGCGCAACCTCCACCCAAAAGCAGCCCACACCCGAAGCATCGGGACGTAGTGGGAAATACTTGATCAGACACACAGATCATATTACTAGGCGCCCGGGCTCCGACCATCGGATTCCGGCGAGTTCGGTGCGGTCGGACCCCACTGGGCCTCCCCCCGGTGCCGGACCCGCAATCCATCGGCCCCGACCAGCGACGCCGGCCCTACCGACGCTCCTCCGTAGCGGGCCCGGATGGCGTCGACCGCGGCGGTGACCGAACCCCACGACTCCTGGAGCCGCTCCGCCTCGTCGTGGGCCCGGACCAGCAGCGCCTCCGCCCCGGGTGGGCCGTGGCCCGGTGATCCCTTACCGGCCGCGGCACCGGAGCCGCTCCCCTCGGGAGCCGGATCTCCCGATCGGGCAACGTGCACGCTTCCAGCCTCACAGCCATCCAGATCGAGGCTCAGCTGCGTCCCTGCCTCGGGGTCGGCGAACCCCGAAAGGCCGACCCCGAGCAGCCGAACACCTTGGTCCAGCTCCACTGAGTCCAGGAGCGCCGAGGCCACGGCGTCGATCGCCGGCGAGGCGTCGATCGCCAGCCCCATCGAGTGGGACCTCGTGATCAGCGAGAAGTCGGCGAACCGGAGCTTGACGGTGATGGTGCGGGCTGCAAGCTCGGAGCTTCGGAGCGTGGTAGCCGACGCGTCCACCATCCCCAGGAGATGGCGACGCAAGTCGTCACGGTCCCAGACGTCCGACGCGAAGGTCTCCTCGTGGCCGATCGATTTGGCTGCGTGGTCCGCAACCACCGGGGACCGGTCCTCCCCTCGGGAGAGTGCGGCCAGGTGGACCCCGGCCGCCACGCCCAGGTAGCGCTCCAAGGTTCTGGGTGGGAGTGCGGCGATCTCACCCACGGTCTGCACGCCCAGGGCGTTGAGCCGACGCCCTGTAACCGGCCCCACACCCCAAAGCGCCCGTACGGGCAGTGGGTGGAGGAACTCCAACTCATCCGCCCCGGGGACCACCACCACACCTGCTCCGGCCTCGATTCCGGACCTCGATGCGGCCGGTTTGGCCGCCTTGGAGGCCAGCTTGGCCATCAACTTGGACCGCCCCACCCCCACCGAGCAGGTCAATCCCAACTCGTCGCTGACTCTGCGGCGAATGGCGGCGGCAATCGACGGACCGTCCCCGAGCAGTTGGCGCGAACCGGTCACGTCGAGGAACGCCTCGTCGAGCGAGATTCCCTCCACCAGCGGCGTCACCGATTCGAAGATGGCGTGCAGCTTGGCGCTCTCCTCGACGTAGCGGTGGAACCGACCATCGACGAACACCGCCGACGGACAGAGCCGACGGGCCACCGACGACGGCATTGCGGAGTGGACGCCGAACATCCGGGCCTCGTAGGTGCAGGCGGCCACCACCCCACGGCGGCCGCTCCCCCCCACGATCACCGGCAGCCCTACCAGCGAGGGATCGTCGAGTACCTCGACCGAGGCGAAGAAAGCGTCCATGTCGACATGGAGAATCACCCGGTCCGTGGGGCCGCCGCTCCGGGCAGGCCCGGTGCGGCTGCGATCCACGGGTCCTACCCCGAGGTCCTCACCCACCGAGGCGCAGCCTCCGGAAACCCTCGGCAAAGGGCACGCCGGCCTGCCGGCCGGCTTCCTCGGCGCCCAGCCGGACCGCTGCGGCGGCCCATTCGACTCCGTCGGGGAACTGGCTCCGATGGCAACCGACCGCCTCACCCTTGAGATCTACCGTTTCCGAGATGTCCACCCACACATCGGGTTCGAGCGTTCCCGACAGAAGAACCGTGGAAACCTGGTGAGCAGGTCCCGCACCCGGAAAGTAGTGCGGCAGTGCCGCAGCCGGAGCGACGGCGTCGAGGGCCGCCAGGCCGAGGACCCGGTGGTCACGGTGATTGAAGTACTCCTGACCGAAGAAGATCGCAGTGGGATCGGGGCACAGTACGACGTCCGGTCGGAACCGACGGACTGCCGCCACCAGTACCTCGCGGAACTCCCGATCGTCGGTCAGCTCGCCGTCGGCAATGCCGAGGAACTCCTGACCCGCCAGACCGATCAGCGCGCCTGCCTCAGCGGCTTCGGCCGCCCGCTGCACCGCCAGCCTCCGCTGATCCAACTGGGGATCCGTGGTGCCCTTGCCGCCGTCCGTGCACAGCACGACCCGCACCTCGCACCCGGCTCTGGCCCATACTGCCAGCGTTCCTCCGCACGAAACATCGGGATCGTCGGGGTGCGCGTAGATCGCAAGCGCCCTGGTCGGTACCCCGTCGACGAGCTCCGCCACGCCTCAACCCTCAGGCCGCTTGGGGGCGGTGGTCTTGGTGAGAAGGCCCACCTCGCGGCGGAAGTCGTCCACTCCTTCGAACCCCTTGTAGACGCTGGCGAAACGCAGGTACGCGACTTCGTCGACGAACCGCAGGCGCTCGAGCACCGCGAGGCCCACCTGCTCGGAGGTGGGTTCCGACCCGTCCTCTCGCAATGCATCCTCCACTTGTTGGGCCAACGCTTCGAGCTGATCTTCGGTGACCGGCCGGTTCTTCGTTGCCGAGCGGAGCCCGTCGATCACCTTTCCGCGATCGAACGCCTGCCTGCTGCCGGACCGCTTGACCACCATCAAGGGGACCTCGTCGATCCGCTCGAACGTGGTGTAGCGATGGCCGCAGCCAGCGCACTCCCGCCGCCGCCTGATGGCCGTGGCGTCCTCGGCCACCCGGGAATCGACGACTCGGTCGTCGTCAGCCAGGCACCATGGACAACGCACAGCACGAGGCTAGCGCCCATGGCATCCGGTGACGCTGTCGGGCTCGGTCGACCGAGCCGATCCGCGCCCCGAACCGGTCGGGTCAGGGGAGGCTTATCCGTTCGCCGGGGACCACCGACTCCGATCCCGTCTGTGAGGCCAACCGGGCCACCAGGGGGCGGGGGTCCGCGGTGGGATCCACACGTTCGGCGATCGACCACAGGGAGTCACCGGGCTGCACGGTGTACTCGGCCGGTCGGCCATTCCCCGCCAGAGCGGAGCCGGCGGCGTGGGAGTTGCCACCGGCTCCGCCCAGCGGAAGACCAAGTCCGATCAACAGCAGGCCGGTGAACGCCACCAGAGTCCGTCGGCGCCGGACAGCCGGCGAGACACTGCGCTTCTGGCCGGCAGCGGTGAATCGGATCGGCACCAGCGTCACCGGGACAGCGGGCTCCGCAGCACCGTCGGCCAGGCCATCGGCGGACCGCCGCGGACGGACGGCCCTGCCCACCAGACGTAGCGCGGGTCGCTCCTCGGGCAGCATCGGCTCCACGGCCCATGGCAGCGAGTCCATCAGGAGGGTCGTCATCTGGCGGGCCTCCGACTCCGTTCCGCCAGTGCGGACGAATCCGGCCGTGCCGCCGTGTCCGGGCGTGCGCCCATCGAACCTGTGTTCGTCATGGCGACATCTCATCACGAACACCTGTTCGTTGTCAAGCAATTTGTCGAACGGGTGTTTGCTTTTGCCCCGATGGACCACTACCGTCGTGCAAACAGACGTTCGTCTACGGCGCAGCCGACCAGAGCAAGGGGAGCCATGGCCCAGGTACTGAGCACCAAACGCAGGCAGATTCTGGACTGCATCTCCGAATCGGTGAAGGATCGCGGCTACCCGCCGTCGGTACGCGAGATCGGCGAGTCGGTGGGGCTGACCTCGTCGTCGACGGTCCACGCCCACCTGGCCGTGCTCCAACGGGAGGGATACCTCCGGCGGGACCCGACCAAGCCACGGGCAATCGAGGTCTGCTTCGACCCGTCGTCCAAGGTGATCATGGACGCACGTCCGATCCGCCACGTTCCGCTCGTCGGGGATGTCGCCGCCGGCACCGGAGTCCTCGCCCAGGAGAACATCGAGGAGCTCTACCCGCTACCCGAGGACTTCACCGGCACCGGTTCGCTGTTCATGTTGAAGGTTCGGGGCGACTCGATGGTCGACGCGGGCATCGTCGACGGCGATTTCGTGGTGGTCCGCCAGCAGCCCGACGCGGAGCTCGGCGACGTGGTGGTAGCTGGGATTCCCGACGAGGAAGCCACCGTCAAACGGTTCTCCAGAAAAGGAGACCTCGTCGTGCTGACACCGGCCAACGAGCGCCTCTCCCCTATGGAGTTCGACCCTTCGCAGGTCACCATCTACGGCAAAGTGGTCACCGTGCTCCGTCGCCTCTGATCGGTGCCGACTGCCGGTCCGGTTCAGCCCTTCGGGGTGGTGACGCCGATCGAGCTCATGTCGGGATACCGCTCACCGACCACGGTGCCGGGGGGAAACACCTCCTCGATGGTGGCGAGGTCCGCCTCGGTGAGGTCGATCTGCAAGGCGGCGATGTTCTCTTCGAGGTAGCTGCGGCGCTTGGTCCCTGGGATGGGCACCACGTCGTCGCCCCGCGAGAGGACCCAGGCCAGTGCCAGCTGGCCCGGCGTACAGCCCTTCTGGTCGGCCAGCGAGCGCACCCTGTCGACCAGCGCGAGGTTGTGTCGGAGGTTCTCGCCGGTGAACCTCGGGAGGTACTGACGGAAGTCTCCGTCGGGGAGACCCTCGGGCGACACGATCTGACCGGTGAGGAATCCCCTGCCGAGCGGACTGTAGGCGACGATACCGACGCCGAGCTGGCGAGCCGTGGCGATCACCTCCCCCTCGATGTCACGGCTCCACAGTGACCATTCGCTCTGGAGTGCGGCGATGGGATGCACCGCCTGGGCCCGGCGGAGCGTGTCGGGCGAAGCCTCGGACAGACCGATGTAACGGACCTTGCCTTCGGCCACCAGCTCGGCCATGGCGCCGACGGTCTCCTCGATGGGCACCGTTCTGTCGGATCGGTGCTGGTAGTAGAGGTCGATGTGGTCCACTCCCAGACGACCCAGCGAGCCGATGCAGGCCTGCTTCACGTAAGCGGCGTCACCCCGGACGGAGCGCACCGCCGGATCCGAGCCACGGACGATGCCGAACTTGGTGGCCAGCACCACCTCGTGCCGGCGACCGGCGATTGCCCGGCCGACCAGCTCCTCGTTGAGATGGGGGCCGTACATGTCGGCGGTGTCCAGAAATGTCACGCCCAGGTCGAGGGCGCGGTGGATCGTCGCAACCGACTCGTCGTCGTCGCCCCGGCCATAGAACTCGCTCATTCCCATGCATCCGAGGCCCACTGCGGAGACCACCAGACCTCCGGAACCGAGCACGCGGGTGGGAGTGGTCATCGCGCCGACCTTACCGCCCGGGCCTACCCGCCACTGCCGAGGAGTGCCCCGAGCACAGTGGCTGCACGCTCGAGCTGGGCCTGGCTCACGTACTCGCCGGGCGTGTGGGCGACCATCGGATCGCCCGGCCCGAAATTCGCAGCGGGAATGCCGTGAGACCAAAAGGACGCCACGTCGGTCCAACCGAGTTTCGCCCGTGGCGGCGCGCCGGTTGCGGCGACCAGCTCGGCAAGCAACGGATGATCGAGGGAGGGAGGGGCTCCGGCGGCATGGTCGATCAACTCCCAACGGTCCCCCGGCCCCAGGTGCCGGCCCAGCAGGTCCCTGATCGACGTCTCGGCCTCCGCCGCCGTGCGATCCGGAGCGAACCGGTGGTTGAGCACGATCGACGACTCGTCCGGAACGACGTTGCCAGCCACGCCACCGGCGACCCCTACGGCCTGGAGTTGCTCCGCGTACTCGCATCCGTCGAGCACCGGGTGCCTGCCCTCATAGCCGACCACCGTCGACAGCACTGGCGCAAGCCGGTGGATCGCGTTGCGACCGGCCCACGGTCGGGCGGTGTGTGCCCGGGCGCCCTCCATCTCGATCCTGACACGAAGGGTGCCCTGGCAACCGGCCTCGACGACACCTCCAGTGGGCTCCCCGAGGATGGCCACGTCGGCCTCCAGCAACTCGGGCCGCTGGTCCCAGAGATGGTACAGCCCGTTAAATCGCGCCTCCACCTCTTCGCACGCGTAGAAGCACCAGGTCACATCCACGGCGGGCTCGGGGATGCTTCCGGCAAGGTGGAGAAAGACGGCCAGGCCGCCCTTCATGTCTGCGGCACCCACGCCGAAGAGGCTCGAGTCGACGATGCGGGGCTCGTCGTTCCCCTCGGCCGGTGGAACCGTATCGAGGTGGCCGGCCATCAGCACCCGGCGTCCCCGGTCGAAGTCGGTGCGGGCCACCACGTTGTTGCCGACCCTGTCGACCGACAACCACGAGCACAGGCCCAGGGCCGCCTCCACTGCGTCGGCCATCGGGCCTTCGTGGTGGCTGACCGACGGCACGCCCACCAGGGCGGTGGCCAGTCCGAACAGGCCATCGGGAGCACCCTCGATCACATGGACACCCCGTGCTGGCGGAGGATGTCGTTCAACTGCGCCTTGCCGTGCCGCTGGCCCTCGGTCAGGCGCTTGATCACCAGCACGCAGGGGAGGAAGAACTCACCACCTGAGAACTCACGCCGGCGGGAGGCCTGGACGGCCACGCACCACGGCGGGACGTGCCCCCGGCTGAGCTCCTCCCCGGTCTCCCCATCGATGACCGGGATGGAAGGATTGAGGATGGAGCCGGCACCGAGGACGGACCCCTCGCCGACACGTGCCCCCTCGACCACCATGCACCGGCTCCCGATGTAGACATCGTCTTCGATGACCACGGGTGCCGCCTGCGCGGGTTCGAGCACCCCACCGATGCCGACCCCACCTGAAAGGTGCACCCGCTCGCCGATCTGGGCACATGACCCGACGGTCGCCCAGGTGTCGACCATGGTGCCCGCACCGACCCGGGCACCGATGTTGACGTAGCTCGGCATGCAGACCACTCCGTTCCCCAGGTACGAGCCCCAGCGCGCCGAGGCGCCGGGCACCACCCGGACGCCTGATGCGGCATAGCCGCGCTTGAGGGGGAGCTTGTCGGCGAATTCGAACGGACCCACCTCGATGGTCTCCATCGAGCACAGCCGGAACAGCAAGAGGATCGCCTGCTTGAGCCACTGATGGACGACCACCTGGCCGGTCGCTGGATCGACCTCTGCCACCCGCGCCTCGCCGGTGTCGAGCAGGTCGATCGCCTCGGTGACCAGGGCCAGTGCGTCGACGTCGGTCGGACCCAACTCGCCCGCCCGACTCCACAATTCCTCGATCTGGGACTGGAGGTCTGCCATGGGCACAGACGCTAGTCCTGGCACGCCGGGGGTCGGCGCTGGCTACCCACGGGCCGGGTCAGGCGTGGCGGTGGGCGGCCTCGGCTCGCACGGTCGCAGCGAGGTCGGCACGGCGCAGCGGCGTCTACCGTTGTGATGATGAGGCCGCCGGATGCGTGGGCACTGAACCGATCCGCACGCGGCTCGTCCCGACCCCGGTGGCGGGCACACCGTCGGCGGCGGATCACCGTACTGGTGTTGGCATCTGTGGTCGTGGCCGGCGCAACCGGTGCGATGGTCGCCCCTACCGCCACGGAGGGACGGGCCGGTTCCGCTCCCGCACCGGATCACGCCGGCAAGATCGCCTCCACAGTTCGGGCGACGACGACCACCACCGTTTCGCCTCCGACCACCAGCACGACCGATCCGGGAGTGCTGCCGCAAACCGGAGCGTTTCCCTCCACCTCCGATCCGATCTTCACCGCCGAGATGGCAGCCCTGTGGCACGGCGTGTCGACCGGTGCGGTGCAGGATGCACTCCCCGCATTCTTCCCTGAGGCGGCGTACGTACAGCTGAAGGCAGTCCCGAATGCACAGGGTGACTTCGTCGTGAGACTCGAAGCCGAGTACGCACAGGACCTGATTGCTGCACATCAGCTCCTTGGTGGGGCTGCCGCAACTGCTGAATTGGTCAGGGTGGACGTCAACTCGGCATATGCCCACTGGGTCCCAGCCGGCGCCTGTTACAACGACGTCGGCTACTTCGAAGTACCGAACTCCCGCGTCGTCTACTCCGTCAATGGGCAGGTGAGTTCGTTCGGGATCGCTTCGATGGTCTCGTGGCGGGGCGGATGGTACGTCATCCATCTGGGCGCTGTCCTGCGCTCGGGCGGTGTCGGCCAGGTCGACGACCCGCAGTCCGGACCCGGAAGCCCCACGTACTACCCGACCTGCTGAGGTACCGGCCGGTGGCCGGGTGGTCCTCCACTCCGCCGGCGCTCCGGTATTCCCAGGTGTCGGCCAGGTGGAAGCCGGCGGCGAAGCAGTGGCGGGTCAGGACCCTCGGATCGTGTCGGCCAGCGCGCTCCGGTACAGGCGCTCGGCCACCAGTTCGAGCCGTTCCATCGGCTGCACCACCGCGATCCGCACGAAGCCGGTGCCACCGGGGCCGTAGAGCCCCCCAGGGCTCACCAGGAGCCCACCCTCGTGGGCGAGCACCCCGGCCAGCTCCCACCCACCGCCCACCCCTGCGGGTACCGGCACCCACAGGTAGAACCCGCCGGCCGGTACCGCGGTCGGGAGACCCACCTTCGCGAGGACACCGTGCAGGTACCCCAATCGTTCCTCGTACCGTCGGCGCTGCTCGAGCACATGGGCATCGTCGTCGAAGGCCACCACCGAACCGGCCTGTACCGGGCCGGCGACCATCAGCCCGGCGTGGCGTCGAACGTCGAGCAGGTAGCCGACCAGCGTGGGGTCCCCCGCATAGAAGCCGGCCCGTACGCCGGCCAGGTTGGACCGCTTGGACAGCGAGTGCACCGCCACCACCCCCTCCACCCCGCTCGACAGAACGGTGCGCGGTGGTCCCTCCCAGGTGAACTCCGCGTAGCACTCGTCGGAGAACACCGGTACCCCGTGCTCCCTCCCCCACCGGGCCGCGGCATCCAGGTCGGTCAGCAGCCCGGTGGGGTTGGACGGCGAATTCGTCCAGAGCAGCAACGCCCGCTCCAGATCTGCTCCGGCCACAGAGGCCAGGTCGAGGCCGCCCCCGGCCAATTCCCGTACCGGTACGGACCGGCAACCACCAAGTGCCGCCCCCATCGCATAGGTGGGGTAGGAGACCGCCGGATAGAGGACGGTGTCGCGGAGGGGGTTGCGGAGACGGAGGTACTGGGCCGTTGAGGCAACGAACTCCTTGGTGCCCACGCATGCAGCAAGCTCGCGGTCGGGATCCACCGATACCCCGAACCTCCGTCGGATCCAGCCGGCGGCAGCGGCCCGGTAGGCCGGCGAACCCTGCGAGGTCGGGTACCCCCGCTCGGTGTCGGAACGGGCCATCGCGTCGAGCACCGAGGCCGGCGGAGGGTCGCACGGAGTGCCGATCGAGCAGTCCACCACTCCACCATGATCTCCCCCGGCACCGCCCCGATCGAATCGCTCGATCGCGTTCGCCTTCAGATCGGTCAGGCGGTCGTAGGGATACGGCGGCGGGGCGAATCCAACCGGGGTGTCACCCGCTTGCGCGCCCGGACCCGCGGTCATGACGCCAGGAACTCCGCGAACCGCGACTTCCCCACGTCGTCGAGGACCACCTGGATGCGCGTCGACTCCTCGCCGGCCACCTCGCCCACGATCTCGCCTTCCCGGTGGACCGCGGCCAGCACGTCGCCCCTGGCCCAAGGGATGACCAGCTCGACCACCCGGTCGCCGACACGGAGGCGGTCGCCCACCGCCACCAACAGCTCGTCGACCCCCTCGCCGGACCTGGCCGACACCATCACCGAGCCCTCGTGGGCGGCCATCAACCGCCGGGCCTCCTCGGCGGACTCCGAACCGAGGGTCGCCACCGCGTCGGCCTTGTTCACCACCAGCAGCTCGGGCAGCCCGTCTGCTCCGATTTCCGCGAGCACCGTCCGGACCGCACGGACCTGCCCTTCGAGGTCGGGTGCCGAGCCATCGACCACATGGATGATCAGGTCCGACTCGCACACCACCTCGAGCGTGGAGCGGAACGCCTCGACGACCTGGTGGGGAAGCTTCCGCACGAATCCCACCGTGTCGGTCAGGAGCACCGTCTCCCCGCCCGGAAGGTCGAGCTGGCGAGTGCGGGGATCGAGGGTGGAGAACAGACGGTTCTCGACCAGGACGTCCGATCCGCACAGCCGGTTCAGCAACGTCGACTTTCCGGCGTTGGTGTAACCGACGAGCGACACCGTCCGCTGCCGCGACCGGATCCGGCCCCTCCGTTGGGTGCGTCGGGTCCGATCGAGCTGGCGGAGGTCGGCCTCGAGCCGACTCATCCGCTGCACCAGGCGGCGCCGGTCGACCTCGAGCTTCGTCTCGCCCGGGCCACGGGTGCCGATGCCGCCGGCCTGCTGGCTCAGCGACCGGCCCCTGCCCCGCAATCGCGGCAACCGGTAGCGGAGGAGCGCCAACTCCACCTGGGCCCGTCCCTCGGGGGTCCGCGCGTTCTGAGCGAAGATGTCGAGGATCACCGCGGTCCGGTCGATTGCAGTCCGCCCGAGGATCTTCTCGAGGTTCCGTTGCTGGGCCGGCGAAAGATCATCATCGAACACCACGGTGTCGGCGTCGACGGCCAGGCACACCGACAGGAGCTCCTCGGCCTTTCCCCTCCCCACGTAGGTCGCAGGGTCGGGCACGTTCCTCCGCTGCACGATCCGTTCCATCACATCGGCGCCGGCCGTGTCCACCAAGAGGGCCAGCTCGTCGAGGCCCGCCTCGGTGTCGGCCAGGGTCGAGTGCGGGAAGGTCACACCCACCAAGACGATGCGCTCCCGGACCGATCGGGAGATCAGGGTGTCGGTGAAGGCCGAATCGGTGGGTGTCACGGCCGGGCCGCGTCCAACACGGATCGGGGGTCGATGACGAGATCCGCCACCTTGCGCACCGGTCCGCTCAACCGCAGCCGATCACCGACGAAGTCCACCTGAAGGGTGCCGCCCGGGTTGTGCACTTCCACCGAGTCACCGACCAGACCCCAGCTGCGTACCGCTGCTGCTGCTGCTGCACTGCCGGTTCCGCAGGCTTCGGTCTCGCCGACGCCGCGCTCCCAGACCCGGAGCGTGATCGCATCCGGGCCGGGGCCCACCGCGACGAACTCGACGTTGATTCCGCCGGGGTGCACACCTTGGAGACGGCTCCCGAGCTCGCGCACATCCACCTCCCTCGGGTCCGGACCGAGCAACACCAGATGCGGGTTCCCCAGGTCGACCTGCCGGGCCCTCTGCTCGGCGAACTGCTGGGGCTGGTCGGGGCCCAGGGCGGCCACACCCATATCGACCGAGGCCACAGCCGTGTCGGCGCGTTCGCTCGGGCAGTACTCCACGGTCTTCACACCGGCGAGGGTGGACACCGTGAAGGTCGACGGGCTGACCAGCCCCGCGCCCACGGCGGCCTGGGCCAGGCAGCGCATGCCGTTCCCGCTCATCTCCGCCTGGCTCCCATCGGCATTGTGGAGGTCCATGGCCAAGTCGGCCTCGCTCCCACCGTCGAGAATCCGGATCATGCCATCGGCGCCGATGCCGAACCTCCGGTCGCAGAGGGCACGTATCAGGTCGGTGTCGAGCGGAGCAGCGTTCCCGACGTCCACCAGCACCAGAAAATCGTTGCCTGCGCCGTGGTGCTTGGTGAGCCGGAGCGGAGCGAGGTCGGGCATCGGTGGATTCATCGTGTTCCCTTCCAGTCTCCCACCGCGGCGGCTGTTCCGGGCATCCCCCGGAACAGACCCAGGATGGTTCGCACCGGATCGTCGTCCGGGTCCAACCACACGATACGGGGATCACGCCGGAACCATGCCCACTGCCGACGTGAGAATGCCCGCGTCCTCCTGACCGCCTCGGCGATCGCGTCGTCCAGCGGTACGCCTTCTTCGACGTGGCTGAGGAGTTCACGGTAGCCAAGGGCCTGTCGGGCAGTCCTCGACACCCCCTCCGGGTGATCGGCCAGGGCTCGGACCTCCTCGAGGAACCCCAACTCCATGAGGAGTTCGAACCGCTCGGTGATGCGCCGGTCCAGAGCGGCCGGATCGTGGCGGATACCGACCAGAGGAACATCGGTGGGGGGGTACCGATCGAGACCGGGGCCGAAGGAGGAGAACCGGTGACCCGATCCGATGGTCACCTCCAGCGCCCGCAGCACCCGACGCCGATTCGACGGGTCGATCCGCTCGGAGGCCACCGGGTCGACGAGGGCCACGCGGCGGTGGAGGTCCTCCACCGCAAGCCGTTGCTCGTCACTGCCGGCCGGACCTGCTCCGTCCACCTCGGCGGCCAGGGCGGCGGCGGCCTCGGGATAGCGCCCGGGGAACGTGAGATCGTCGATGACCGACCTGAGGTACAGGCCGGTGCCCCCCACCAGCAGCGCCGCATGGTGCCGTCCGGCCACATCCTCGAGGGCTCGACGCGCCGCGCTCTGGAATTGCTGCACGGTGAACTCCTCCCACGGCTCGACCAGGTCCACCAGGTGATAGCGGGCACGGACGCGCTCCTCGGCTGAGGGTTTGGCGGTCCCGATGTCCATGCCGCGGTACACCGCCATCGAATCGACCGACACCAGTTCGACCCGAGGGTGGTCGGCGCTGCAGCCCGTTGTGGTCGATGCCGCCGAGGCCACCGCGACCCTCAGGGCCAGTTCCGACTTCCCCGACGCGGTGGGTCCGACCAGCGCGACGACTGGCGCCGGGGCGGCGCTGCCGGGCACCTGGCTGAGACTGCTCAACCGGCGCTCACCGGGATGCGGACCCGGTGCGAGGGCCGCGCGGTCACCTCGAGCAGCTCGCCGGACAGGTGGTGCCGCGCGGCCCCGGTGATGGTGACCTCGGCGAAGGAGCCACTGGCGATGCCCGTTCCTCCGATGGGCTCGAAGTGCACCAGCTTGTTCTGGCCGGTTCTGCCAGTCATCACCTCTGGGTCCCTCTTGGATGGCCCTTCGACCACCACTTCCTCCACCCGCCCGATCCGGTCGCGATGCCGGGCCAGAGCAGAGCGTTCCACTACCACCCGGAGCCGCTCCAGGCGTTCGACCACAACGTCCGCCGGCACGAAGCACTCCTCCATGGCTGCCGCCCGGGTCCCGGGTCGGGGCGAGAAGATGAAGGTGTACGCACTGTCGTAGGAGGCCTCGGCCGCGACCTCCAGGGTGCGCTCGAAATCGTCCTCGGTCTCGCCGGGGAATCCCACGATCAGATCGGTGGTCACAGCCAGGTCGGGGATGGCCAGCCGGGCTTCGGCCAAACACCGCAGATAGCGCTCGGCGGTGTAGCCCCGCCGCATGGCGGCCAGGGTGGCATCACTGCCCGACTGCAGAGGCAGGTGGAGATGATTGCAGACCTCCACCGTCTCGGCCATGGCGGCGATCGTCTCGGGTCGGAGGTCCTTCGGGTGGGGACTGGTGAACCGGACCCGGCGGATCCCCTCCACCGCGCCGGTAGCGCGCAGCAGCTCGTCGAAGAGCGGTCGGCGGCGAGTCAGGTCCCGGCCGTAGGAGTTCACGTTCTGGCCGAGCAGTGTGACCTCGCTCACACCGCGACGGGCCAATGCCTCCACCTCGGCCACCAGCTCGACCTTCGGGCGCGACACCTCGGGGCCGCGCACCGACGGGACGATGCAGAAAGCGCAGGAGTTGTCGCATCCGGTCTGGATGGTCACCCACGCCGCATACGGGAGGTCCCGCACCGCTGCGAGGGCCGCTGACCGCTGGTCGCCGATCGACGAATCGGTCGGCGGAAGTGGCTCGGCGAAGATCTCCACCACCGGCCCCTGTTCCGCCGCCTGGCGCAGCAGCTCGGGAGCCCGAGCGAGATTGTGTGTGCCGAACACCACGTCGACATGCGGCGCCCGCTGGCGGATCCGCTCTTTGTCCATCTGGGCCAGGCACCCGCCGACGGCAATCTGCATCCCCGGACGGCTCTCCCGAAGAGTCTTGAGGTTCCCCAGGTGCCCGTAGAACTTGTTGTCGGCGTTCTCGCGGATGCAGCACGTGTTGAAGACCACCACATCGGCAGTTTCGAGATCGGGTGCGGCCACCAGCCCGTCCGCCAGCAGGGCCCCGGCCAGGCGCTCGGAGTCGTGGTCGTTCATCTGGCATCCGAAGGTCCGGATGTGGAACGTCCGGGGAGAGGCAGCCGATGCACCCGGAACGGGTCGGTCGGCTGGAGAGGAGGCGTCGGCGGTCACCTGCCCCAGGATACGACCACCTCAGGGGTGGGACGCCTCCACCACGGTGTGGATCCCCCCGCGGACCAACCAGTCCGTGGTCACCGTCATCCGACGGGGTGCGATGGCGGCCACCAGGTCGTCAAGGATCCGGTTGGTCATGTCCTCGTGGAACCCGCCCTCGTTCCGGTAGCTCCAGAGGTAGAGCTTGAGGGACTTGAGCTCGACCAGGGAGCGATCCGGGACATAGCTCACCGAGACCGTGGCGAAGTCCGGCTGGCCGGTCAGGGGGCACAGGCAGGTGAACTCGGGTGCATCGCAACGCACCACGTAATCGCGTCCGAGGTGGGTGTTGGCCACGGCAACGAGCTCTTTGGTCGGCTGGCTGGGCATGGAAGGCGTACGCCCGACTACTGGGCGGCGTTGAAATCGTAGACGTCGGCTGTGCTGTCACTGTCGAGGATCAACCCGTGCATGTCCGGATGGAGGATCAGGACCTGGCCCGGAACGTCGGCCTCGGCCAGGGCGGTCTCCGCCGCGGACTGCACCTCGGTGGCCTCGGTCCCGCGGCAGATGCCGAGGAGGGAGGGCCCCGCTCCCGACCAGCACACCGCCAGGGCCCCCCCGGCGGACATGCCGGCCATCAACATGGGGGCAGCCGGAAAGAGCGGGCTCCGGTAGTCCTGGTGAAGTCGATCCTCGGTGGCCTCGCTGAGCAGCACCCGGCTGTCGGCCAGGCCGGCGATCAACAGGGCCATCCTCGACAGGTTGAAGGCGGCACTCTCGCGGCTCACCTCGGTGGGCAGCACCTGACGGGCCCGGGCCGTCGACAAGGAGACGTCGGGGACGATGACCACGAAGGCAAGGCTCACGTCCAGTGAGAGCCGGACCGCATGGACTCCGCCTTTCACCCGGGCGGCGGCCACCAGACCGCCGACCATGGAGGCCGCCGCGTTGTCGGGGTGGCCGTCCATGGCGGCGGCCACCGCCAACGGGTCCTTGGCGCCTGCTGCTGCTGCTGCCGCGACAGCGAGGGCCGCCGAGGAGCCGAGGCCCCTGGCAATGGGTATCTGCGACCGCACGGTGATAGCCAGGCGGTCAGTACCGGCAACGTCGATGGCCACACGGGCCGCCAGATGCGATGGATCGTCGGAAAGCCCAGCTCCTTCGCCCTCGGAACGGACGATGAGCCGCGATGCCGGCTCGACTTCGACCTCGACGTATCGATCGAGGGCGATCGCCAACGTGTCGAAGCCGGGTCCGAGGTTGGCAGAGGACGCCGGGGCACGTGCGCGCACACCGACACGGTACTCCGCACGGTGTGCCCTTGGCGGGATCGTCCGGTTCGCCGGCCCCCGGTCAGCGTCCGTGGACGAGCCGCCACCACCACGACGGTTCCGGCACGGTGCGTGCCAACCTCAACGGGACGTACTCGGACTGCGTTCCGAGGGAGAACGCTGCGGTGCCGACATGGCTCCCATTCGAGCTACCCGGTCCCACGGGACGTAGTGCGGTGCCCGAAGCCACCGTCTGGCCCGGCCACGCCAGCAGCCATGCTCGCCGTGAGGTGACCATCGACACCTTGTGAGGTGCACCCCCCCACGTCGCAGTCACCACGCCGACCACCTGTCCGGCGGTGGCGACGGTGACCGGCACCACTGCGTTCTCCGATGCAACCAGCAACGCCTCGGTCACCGGTCTGGTGTAGCGCAACGGATCGGGCACGACGAGATCGTTCAGCGGCACGGTGGTGGTCGTCGGCGGGGGGGGTGGCGCCGTGGTGGTCGGTGGTGCAGTGGTGGGTGGAGGCGCGGTGGTGGGCGCGGTCGAGCCGGGTGGAGGTGCCGTAGTGGGAGGGGTTGTGGGTGGGGCCCCCGTGGTGGGCGGGGCCGTGGTGGGGGGCGGGGGGGGAATGATCGGTGGCGGGACCGGCTGCCCGAGGACCGCAACCAGCACCAGGACCGTGCGCCCTTGGACCACCCGGTCGCCGGCCAGCACCAGACAGCCGCCCGCCTGGGACGTGTACCCCGATTTGATGCCGACCACACCGAAGGCGCCGATCTCCGACACGATGTTGTGGAGCGTTCCGACCAACGGCACGGAGACCGAGGACATGGCCACCACCTCGGCAAACGTCGGATCGCGCATGCCTGCCGAGGCCATCAGCAGGCAGTCCGCGGCCGTCGACACCGAGTGGGGGTCGTAGCCACTAGCGTCGACGTAGTGGGTGGACGTCGCGCCGAGGAACGCCGCCATCGCGTTCATCTTCGCCACGAAGGCCGGCACACTTCCGGCATCCCAGACGGCCAGGCTGTAGGCGATGTCGTTGGCCGACTGGGTGAGCAGTGCCTCGAGCATCTGGCGTTCGGTGAGCACCTCACCCAGCTGGATTGCCACGGCCGACTCGTCGTTGTGTAGTTCGTTGTCGTACTCGGCCACATCGTCCGCAGTGACGGTGATCGCCGGGCCACTGGCGCCGGCCGGCACCGGATGGTCGTGCAGGATCACCACCGCATTGGCCATCTTGGTCAACGAGGCGATGGAGACCGGCAGCTCCGGTCCCGACTGCTGGGCGTAGCCGAGTGCCGGCACGACCACCGCGCCTTGGCCCTTAGCCGGCCACGGCAGCAAAGGAGTCGAGCCGGCGACCGCCTGGGCCGTAGCCAGGCCCGCGTGCAGCGTCGGTTGGGCCAATGGGCGGTTGATGCGTTGGGCGGCCGCCCAACCGCTGATCACAGCCACCACCACGACGAGCACCACCAACGACCAGGTGAGCCGCGGGTGGGTCCTCTTCCGTCGGGTCCGCCGCGACCGCTCCTGGGCCGGAGCCGCCTCGGGCAGGTCGACACGAGGGGCAGCTGGCAGGGGTGCCTCCGGCGCGGTGATGTCGACAGTGGTCGGCGCCGGAAGGGGCGTCCTTCCACCACCGGGCAGGGTGACAGCGCTGTCGACAGACTCCTCGACCGACGGGGGGACAGCCTTTCCGGTGTCGGGTGGCGGCTCGGTACCGACTTCTTCGAGATTACTGTCGCTCAGCGGGCGTCCAATTCCTCGGGGGTCATCAGCACGTTCCGTGCCTTGGATCCCTCCGATGGTCCCACCACACCGCGACGCTCCATCAGATCCATCAATCTGCCGGCACGGGCGAACCCGACCCGCAACTTCCGCTGGAGCATGGAGGTCGAACCCAACTGGGAGCGCACCACCAACTCCATCGCCTGCTCGAGCAGCTCATCGTCGCCATCGTCACCGCCAACCTTGGGCCCGCCGGACCCGACGACCTCTTCGATCGCTGACACGACTTCCATCGGGCGTTGCCGCTTCCAGTGGGCGACCACCCCCCTGACCTCCTCCTCGCTGACCCAGGGACCTTGCAGGCGCTGAGGATTGGACGAGGATGCCGACAGCAACAACATGTCGCCCTTGCCGATCAATCGCTCCGCGCCGGGCTGATCCAGGATCACCCGGCTGTCGGCCAGAGAGGAGACGGAAAACGCTAGGCGAGAAGGGATGTTGGCCTTGATCACGCCGGTGATGACATCGACCGACGGACGCTGCGTGGCCAGCACGAGATGGATGCCGACCGCCCGGGCCATCTGGGCGATCCGGCACACCGACTCCTCGACATCTCGCGCCGCCACCATCATCAGATCGTTCAATTCGTCGACGACGATGACGATGAACGGAAGTCGTTCGTAACGCAACTCGGCCTCGGCTTCGTCGGTGTCGGGCCCCGCCTCGGGGTCGGGATCGGCCCCCCGCATCCGGAATCGATGGGCCTCTTCGAGCTCGGCGAGGCCACCGGTGTCGAAGGCCGTGTTGTACCCGGTGATGTCTCGCATGCCGACCTCGGCAAGCAGGTCGTACCGGCGTTCCATCTCCGTCACCGCCCAGCTCAGAGCGTTGGCGGCCTTCTTCGGGTCCACCACGACCTGGGTCAACAGATGGGGAAGATCGTTGTACTGGCCCAGTTCCACCCGCTTGGGGTCCACCAGGATGAGCCGGACCTGGTCGGGCGTGGCCCGGGTCAGGATCGAGGTGAGGATCGAGTTGATGCACGAGGACTTGCCCGAACCGGTGGCACCCGACACCAGAATGTGGGGCATCTCCGCCAGGTTGACCATCACCGACCTGCCCGCGATGTCCCGGCCGAGTGCCACCTCGAGCGGGTGCACGGCCTTGGCCGCTTCGGGGGAGGCCAGGATGTCGCCCAGGGCGACCAACTGCCGTCGGCGATTGGGTACCTCCACCCCGATGGCCGACTTGCCGGGGATCGGGGCGAGGATGCGCACGTCGGGGGATGCCATCGCATAGGCGATGTCCTTGGACAGGGACGTCACCCGGGCGACCTTCACCCCTGCCCCCAGCTCAAGCTCGTACCGGGTGACCGATGGCCCGACCGTCCGTGCCACCAGTCGCGTCTCCACCCCATGGGCGGCCAGCGCGGCGACCAGGGCAACTCCTCCGGCATCCACCTCTTGCTCATCGACCACCTGAGGCTTGGCCCGCTTCAACAGATCGGAGGGCGGGAGCCGCCAATCGCCGATTGCCGGCCCCAACTTCATCTCCAACTGCTCCCCCTTGCCCGGCCGGGTGGCTGCCTCGGGGAGGAGGAGGGTCGGCTCGGGTGGCTCGGGGTCGTCCACGATGGGATCGACTAGGCCAAGCGCGAGCGCCGGCTGGGCTCCGTCCCCCACCGTCACCGCTCGGCCGAACGGATCGGTCGGGTCGTCGACCACCACCGCTGCGTCCTCGACTCGGTCCGGCCCGCCGCGCGCCAGATCGGCGGCCCACCGGGCCATTCGCACCACCGCACCGGCGGCCGACCTGATCGAAACGCCGGTGAAGAGGACCAGGTCCACCACGATCACCGCCACCAGCACGGTCGCGGCACCGAATCCTCCGAGGGCGGCCCGCAGGGGGTTCCCGATGACCGCTCCGACCCACCCGCCGGCGGCGGCCAGGCGAGCCGTCGATCCTCCCAACGCTGGTGATCCGCCGGCGAGCGCGGCCAATCCGGCGACGGCCAGGAGCGCGAGGGTGGCTCCGATCACCGCACGCGCCGGCTCGCGGGTCGTGTGCTCCTCGTCGTCCTCACCACGCCCGATCAGCAGTCGGAGGCCGACGGCCACTGCCGCCAGCGGTACCAGGAACCTGCCCCAGCCCAGAAGATCACCGACGAAGAGCCGGGCGTCGTGCCCGGCCGGGTTCAACGAATCGGCGTAGAAGGCAAGAGCGGCCAGCACGCCCACGGTGACCAGCACCACACCCCACAGATCGCTGGAGTGGCCGGCCACAACGGCCCAGATCGACGCGAGGAGCCCGGTGGCCTCACGTGAGCCACGGCCCCTGGTGGTCCTCGAGCCACCCTTGCCGGGACGGCCCCGGTTCCTCTTGCGCGATGTCCGGGATCCCGAGCGCGATCGAGACGAGGCCGCAGGCCTGCCCTTGGACCGCGAAGCCCCGGATCGACCCGCCGGTCGCTTGGTGGCGGTCGTCACAGTGCGAAACAGGCTACCCGGTCAGCACCGGCATCACGGGGACACCGAGCTAGACGGTGACGATCACCGGCACGATCATCGGGCGCTGGCGGGTGCGATCGCCCACCAAGCGACCGAGGGCCTTGCGGGCCACCCGGTTGAGCGTCTCGTGGTCATTGCTGCCGCTGGACAACGCCTGTTCCAGAGCCTTGGTGACCTGGGCTCGAGCCTCATCGAGCAACGACTCGGTATCGTGGTCGTAGGCCCATCCCCGGGTGACGATCTGGGGTGTTCCCACCACTTCGCCCCGCTTCAGGTCGACCGTGGCCACGGCCATCACCACACCCTCTTCGGCCAGCACCATCCGATCACGCAACACGCCATGGCCGATGTCGCCGACCGAGCTTCCATCGACGAAGAGATAGCCACCCGGCACCGTTCCGTCACGGTGCAGGCCGGCACCGTCGAGCCGCACAGTATCGCCGTCCTCGCAGAGCAGCACCCGGTCGCCGGCGATTCCCATCGATCCGGCCAGGCGCACCTGGTTGGCCATGTGCCGGTACTCACCGTGCACCGGGATGAGGAACTCGGGGCTGGTGACCGACATCAACATGGCCAGTTCGCCCTGTTTGGCATGGCCGCTGACGTGGACGGTGTCCACTCCCGAGTGGATGACCTCCACCCCCCTCCGATGCAGGCTGTCGATGACCCGGCCCACCGACCATTCGTTGCCCGGGATTGGATGGGCGCTGATGACCACGACGTCGTTCTCCTGCAGGCGGAAGAACCGGTTCTCACCTGAGGCCAGGCGGGACAGGGCCGACATGGGCTCCCCTTGGGAGCCGGTGGAGATGACGCAGACCCGACCCGGATCGAGGTCGTCAATGTCCTCGATGTCGACGAGCGACTGGTCGGGGATGTGCAACAGGCCGAGGCGCCGGGCCAGAGCCACGTTCTTCTGCATGGAACGGCCGAGCGTGGCCACCGACCGGCCGCCGGCGATGGCCGCGTCGGCGACCTGCTGGACCCGGTGGATGTGGCTGGCGAAGCAGGTCACGATGAAACGCCGGTCGGGGCGGGCGAGGAAGACCTTCTCCAGCGTCGCCCCGACGGATGACTCCGACTCGGTGAATCCCGGCTCTTCGGCATTGGTCGAGTCGATCAGAAGGAGGCGGATCCCCGGGTCGGATGCCAAGGCACCCATCCGGGCCAAGTCGGTCCGCCGACCGTCGACCGGGTGCAGGTCGATCTTGAAGTCGCCGGAATGCAAGATGATGCCCTGGGGGGTGTGGAAGGCCGTCGCGAACGCGTGGGGCACCGAGTGGGTTACCGGGATGAACTCCACGTCGCACGGCCCGATCCTCCTGCGTTCGCCATCCCTGACCGGGATGAACTGCGCCCGATCGGCCATGCCGGCCTCGTCCACCCGGTTCCGGGCCAATGCCAAGGTGAGCTCGGAGCCGAAGATCGGCGCCGAGAAGTCGCGCAGCAGATAGGCGAGCCCACCGGTGTGGTCCTCGTGCCCGTGGGTCAGGATGATCCCGTCGACCCGGTCTGCGTTCTCACGCAGGTAGGTGAAGTCGGGCAGAACCAGGTCGACGCCGGGCATGTCGGGGTCCGGAAACATGATCCCCACGTCGAGGACGAGGATTCGACCGTTGACCTCGATGCAGGCGCAGTTGCGGCCGATTTCGCCGAGCCCGCCGAGGAAGACGATGCGAACGGCATCGTGGGACCCTTTGCCCGTTGCCTTGGCTTGGGGTTTGGACTGTGCCTTGGCCTGGGGTTTGGGCTGTGCCTTGGCCTGGGGTTTGGACTGTGCCTTGGCCTGGGGTTTGGGCTGTGCCTTGGCCGAGCCCTTGCCCGAGCCCTTGGATGGAGCAGCGGACCTGGTCGAGCCGCCACCTTTGCCGGGATCGCGTGACTGACGTTCGCTCTTCACCGATGCCTTCCTGTTCGTGTCTGCGCCACTGCGGCGCTGATTGGACCGACCGGTCCGATCCGGGTCAGGCAACCGACTGGTGCGCCGGGTCCAACCGGCCCAGCTTCGAGATGACCGTCCGGGCCTGGTCGTCCAGGGCCACGGGGGCCGGTGCATTGGGCAGCCGGCACTGCCCCGACGGCAGCCCCAGTGCCCGGCACGCGGCCTTGGCCGGCACCGGATTGGGATACTCGTCGGTCGATTCGAAGCGGTAGGACTCGACCAGTTTCTGGTTGGCCGTCTTGGCCCCGTCGACGTCACCGGAGCGGTGGGATCCGATCATCTCGCCGAAGAGCCGGCCGGCCCAATGGGAGGCCACGCTGATCACCCCGACTCCCCCGATGGACAGAAACGGCAGCGTCAACGAATCGTCGCCGCAGTAGACCTCGAACCCTGCAGGGCTCTCGGCCACCACCGTTGCGGCCGCCGCCACGTCGCCGGTGGCGTCCTTGACGGCCACGATGGTCGGAACCTCCCTCGCCAGCTCGATCGTCAGGTCCGGACCGATCCGCCTTCCGGACCTCGCCGGAATGTCATACAGCACGACCGGCAGATCGGTTGCTGCCGCCACCGCGCGGAAATGGGCCGAGAGGCCTGCCGGCGAGGGACGGTTGTAGTACGGCGTCACCACGAGAACACCGTCGGCGCCGCTGGCCTTGGCCTCCCTGGTCAGCATCACCGAGTGTGCCGTGTCGTTGGTGCCCGTAGACGCGATCACCGGCACGCCGACCGCCCCGATCACCGCACGGAAGAGCTCGATCCTCTCCTCGTCGGTCAGGACCGGACCCTCACCGGTGGTGCCGGCCACCACCAGTCCGTCGCTCCCGGAGTCGGCCAGGTGCCGGGCCACGGCCACGGCACCGTCCAGGTCGAGCTCCCCGTCGGGACCGAAGGGCGTGATCATGGCGGTGAGCACCGAGCCGAAGCGGGGCACCTTCTCTCAGCCTCTCGTCAGGGAGCGCAGATTCCGGGGGCAGGTCACAACGACGCAGGTTACCAGCAGCCACCGGTCACACCGCTGGGCCGTAGCCGTCGCCCGGGTAGGCGGCGCTGCTCGGGCGACCGTGGGTAACAGCTTCGATTTCGGACCGGCGTCAGCCCTTGGGCGGAACCGCGGCCATGGCCTCGTACTCCTCGGAGGTGTCCACCCACGACTCGAACTCGATCACGCCCAACTCGGTGAACTTGGTGCGCAGCCAACCGTCGGCACCGTCCAGGAGACCCAATTTCTTGCAGTTCGGGACGATCTTCGAGAACAGGAGAGCCTGGAACTCGGCGCGTTCGGGGGCCTGCTGGACCACCGGCACGATTGCCTTGGGGTCGACGCCCATCCGGTCCCACACCTCTTGCTGGAGGAACCGGTCGCGCATCCTCACCGCAGCCTCGAATGCGAACTCCTGGCGCTCGCGAAGCTCTTTCGCCGAAAGGTCCTGGTAGTACTCCTGCAGGCTCAGGACCCCGAAGGCGACGTGGCGGGCCTCGTCCGCCATCACGTAGCGCAGCAACTGCTTGAGGAGCGGGTCGGTGGTCATCTGATGCATGAGCCCGAATGCGGCGAGAGCCAGGCCCTCGACCATGATCTGCATCCCCAGGTAGGTCATGTCCCAGCGGGAGTCGGCAATGATGTCGTCGAGCAGCATCCTCAGATGGGCGTTGATCGGGTAGTGGCCGGACAGCTTGTCGTCGAGGTACTTGGCGAAGACCTCGACGTGGCGGGCCTCGTCCATCACCTGGGTAGACGCGTAGTACTTGGCATCGACCCACGGCACCGACTCCACGATCTTCGCCGTGCAGATCAGGGCGCCCTGCTCGCCGTGGAGGAACTGGGACAGGGTCCAGTTCTGGCTCTCGACGCCGAACGCGATCCACTCCTTGTCCGCCCACTTCTCGACCGGCGTGCCGGAGAGGTCGAAGCCGGCCCCGAACCCACCGGCGGCCTCGGCCTGCTCGATCACCATGCGCTCCTGGTCGACCTCGGTCTCCCAGGGCAGGTCGGTCTCGCCGTTCCACTGGGCGTTCTTCGCCTTCTCGTAGAGCTTGGCCAGCCGGGGACGGGCACCCTTCTCGTAGTCCCAGGTGAAGATGGAGTCGTAGTTGGAGTGGACGATGTGGCGGCCGTCGGCCTCCTCGGTGCCGACCACCGAGAGAATCGCCTCGAAATCGTCGATCTCGGCGCGACCGATGATGTCCTCGGTGCTACTCATTTCGGTGGTCATGTCCTGTCTCCCTTTGGATGAACGGTGCTGGTCGAATGTTGGCCGGCGTGGCGTTTGTTGGTGTGTCGGTCGGTCGTGAGGCGGTCGGTCGGCGGATCGGCGGACTTCGGGAGGCGAATCACAGGTTCGGGAGGTCGAGCGCCCATGTCCCGCCCGAATCCGAACGGAGTGATGTCGATCAGTGGGACCGCACCTCCGGCATTGAGGGCCCTGATCCCGGGTACCACGAATGTCTCCACCAGGCGGGTGGCCTGGCCCGGGTCGGTCAGGTCGGTGAACTCCGAAGGCGAGATGGCGTACGAGAGCACGATCCGAGCCGCCCACTCTGCCACCCGTCCGGCCTCCGTCGGGCTCATCCAACGGGCAAGAAACGGAGCCGTGAACCGCGAAGCGGTGGCCAGCAGCCGGTCAGCTTCGTCGAAGGCCAGGTGTCCGAGCACCATCTCGGGCTCGTGCTCCACCAGATAGGCGAGCGCCGCGTGCTCGCGCAGGCGGGTCGATGCCTCGACGATCCCCGCGACCAGGGCCTCGGTCAGGTCACGGGCCTCGCCCAGGCAGACCCCGAGCGCCGAGAACAAGCGGGCGACTTCGGTATCGACCACCGCGGCCAACACCTCGTCTCTTCCACCGGGGAACGCCCGGTAGACGGTGGCCCGGGACAACCCGGCCTGCCGCGCGATGTCGTCCACGGTCGTCTTGAGCGTCCCGTGCTGGGCCAGGCATGCCAAGGTGGCGTCGATGATGCGAACTCGGTTCGGCGAGGCCTGGGCGGCGACGTCCGCGCGGGCATGGCCCTCACCGGACACGCGCCCTACCACCCCCGGAGCCGGCACGCCTGGAACACTAGATCGGGAATTGTTTCATTGTCAACGACACGCCCGGCGGAGCCGCCTGGCGTACCCGGTCAGCCGGGTTCTGGTCCGGCGACGACACCGGCCAGCAACTCTGCCCGGACCAGCTGGGCCACCTGGACCGGGTCCTCGAGGTCCCAGCGTCCCGTACCGCTCATGTAGGAGATCACCATCCGGGCCAGGAAGTCGGAGGCCTCCTTCGGGTCCACCCCCTCCGCGACGCCGCGCTCTTCGAGGTAGGGAACGAGGAACCCGGCGATCCCCTCCCGGATCCGGTTGCTCTCCACGGTCAGGATCGGCAGGAGCTTCTCCGGTTCGGTCTGCATCACACGCTGCAGGACCTCGTGCTCGAGGATCGACCGGTGGGCGAACACGATCCCGCGCTCCATCACTTCTTCGAGGCTGTCCGCCCCCTGCACCTGTTCGTAGAGACGGACGAAGAACTCGTAGGTCGCCCATCCCACCGCCGCATTGATCAGCTCGTCCCTGCCACCTGGGAAGGTGCGGTAGACGGTCGCCCTGGAGACCTTGGCCTCGCGGGCCGCGTCCTCGACCGTCGTCTTGGCCAGTCCCCATCGGGCCACGCAGGCATACGCAGCCTCGAGGATCCGCTGACGGGTGTCGTCCATCGCGATTCCCGGTACCTCAGAGACCGAGTAGGTGCTCGAGGCCGATGGTGAGACCGGGTCGCGCGGCCACCATTCCGATCGCCAGCACCACGCCGTCCATGAACGATGCCCGGTCATAGGAGTCGTGGCGAATGGTCAGGCTCTGACCCACTGCGCCGAAGATGACTTCCTGATGGGCGACCAGACCGGGCAGGCGCACCGAGTGCAGATGGACGCCGGCGGGGCCTACCCCACCGCGCGCTCCGTCAAGTAGCGAGGTGACCGTGCGATCAGGCGGAAACTCACCGGAGCCGGTGGCGGCGCGTCCGGCGGCGATGCGCTCGGCGGTCACCATGGCAGTTCCCGAAGGCGCATCGAGCTTGCCGTCGTGGTGGAGCTCCACGATCTCCGCTCCGTCGAACCACGGGGCGGCCATCTCCGCGAACCGCATCAGCAGGACCGCGCCGATCGCGAAGTTGGCGGCCACGATGCAGTTGGGAGCGCCGGCCGCCGGACCGGCAAATCGGCGGCCCAGATCCTCGAGATCCTCGGCAGTGAATCCGGTGGTCCCCACGACCGCATGGATGCCGGCCTCCGCGCAGAACGCCAACGTCTGGCGAGCCGCCTCCAGCCGCGAGAAGTCGACCACCACCTCGGCCCCTGCGGCGGTCAACGCATCGAGCTCGCCCGAAACTTGCAGCCCGTCGGCGTCGACGCCGATCAACTGGGCCAGGTCCGCTCCGCTGTGCAACGGGTCGAGCGCCGCCACCAGCTCAAGATCTGGTCGGGCCACCACGGTGCGGCACACCTCACGGCCCATCTTCCCCCCGGCCCCGGCTACTCCGACTCGCATGCCGGTCACCCTACCGTCGGCACGTGGTGTCCCCCCGCGATCTCCGATGCCACCCCGGTTTCGGACTTCACCGGACCGCCACGCCGATCCGGGTTCCCCACCACCCGACCTCAACCCAGTTGGAGCGCCCCGACATCGAAGTCGGACTCGTCGAACGGGCCAACCACCGACAGGGTGCGCGGCGCAGCGACCACCTCGGCGGCCACGGTGTGCACGTCCTCGAGTGTGAGTGCCTCGACCCGGGCCAGCACCTCGTCGACGGTGAGGACCTCCCCGTGGAGCAGCAGACCGGCCCCGATACGGCTCATCCGCGCCCCGGAGTCCTCGCAGGCAAGCAGCGTTTCGGCCCGTAGGTTCCCCTTGGCGATGGCCAGCTCCCGTTCGGTGATGCCTTCCGCTCCCAACGCCGCCAGCTCGTTCGAGACGATGTCGAGCACCTCAGCCACATGCTCGGGAGCAGTCCCCAACCCCACGCTCACAGCCCCGGCGTCGTGGTACGCCACTCGTTCGGACCACACCGAGTAGGCCAGCCCGCGTCGCTCCCTGATCTCTTGGAACAGCCGGCTGGACAGTCCTCCGCCCAGGACGTGGTTGAGTACCGCCAAGGCATAGCGCCGAGGGTCCGACCTGTTGACCGAGCGCGCCGCCAGCACCAGATGTGCCTGCTCGGTCGAACGCCGGGTCACACGCAGTGGCACCACCCAGTCGCCGGGAGCGAGACGCTTCGGCGTGGCGCCGCCGTCGGGCCCGGCGAACCCGGCTTCGAGTCCCGCGACCACTTCGCCGTGGTCGAAATCGCCGGCCACCGCTGCCACCATGTTCCGGGGCCGGTAGTGCTCCTCGAAGAACCCACGGATCCGCTCGGCGGTCATCGCCGAAACCGACTCCTCGCTGCCGAGCACCTCGCGGCCCAGCGAATGGTCGGGGAACAGTGCCGCCGAGCTCTGCTCCGAAGCCTCGTCGGCCGGCTCGTCGGCGTGCATCAGGATCTCGTCGAGGATCACCTGGCGCTCGGCATCGAGGTCGGTCGGACGGAGCGCCGGCCGCCACATGATGTCGGACAGGATGTCGAGCCCGAGGGGCAGGTGCTCGGCCAACAGGCGGATGTAGAAGGAGGTGTACTCCTTGGTGGTGAAGGCGTTGAAGTCGCCACCGACCTCATCGACCGTCTCTGCTATGGCAGAGGGCGAACGATCCGCGGTTCCCTTGAAGAGCAGGTGCTCGAGCACATGGGATGCTCCGGCGTGACCCGGGTCCTCGTCGCGCGACCCGGTGCCGACCCAGAACCCGATGCATACCGATCGCGCATCGTCCATCCGTTCGGTCGCGAGGGACAGGCCCGACGCCAGCACCTCGGTCTGGATCACAGGCGTCCGGTAGTCAACACCATCGGAACGTCTTGCCGGTGGGTGGCGGCCCCCCCAGGACCACCACCCACCAGGGGAACGTTCTCAACGGCGTCGGCGACCACCTCGGCCGCCTCCGCCACCACCGCCCGGTCGATCGGACGACTCGGCCGCTGCCGGTCCCAGGTCGCCGAACTCCTGGACGAGCTCGACCTCGAAGGTCTCCTCGAAGGAGGCGGCACCGGCAGGAGCGGCACTTGCCGGCTCCGGTCGGCGACCACCCCGATCGGGCCGGCTGTCGGGATCTGCGTGATCGCCTCGGCCAGAGCTGGCGCGTCCTCCACCCTCGCTGCGAGCGGGTCGATCGCCGCCACCGGATGCCGCAGCAGCCGGTGCTTCGCCCGCCAGTGAGAGGGACACCTTGCCCTGCGGATCGATGTCGTCGACCCTCACCTCGACCGGCTGGCCGAGTTCGAGCACGTCCTCGACGCGTTCGACCCGCTTGCCCTGCCCGATCTTCGAGATGTGGAGCAGTCCGTCGCGGCCGGGGAGGATGTTGACGAATGCGCCGAACTTGGTGATGTTGACCACCTTGCCCTGATAGGTGGCGCCCACCTCGGCCAGCGGCGGATCGAGGATCGTGGCGATCCGACGACGGGCCTCCTCCACCGCGGTGCCGTCCTTGGCCCCGATGGTGACCGTGCCCACCATGCCGTCGTCGTCGACGGCGATGTCGGCACCGGTCTCCTGCTGGAGAGCGTTGATCACTTTGCCCTTGGGCCCGATGACCTCACCGATCTTGTCCATGGGGATCTCGAAGGAGATGATCTTCGGGGCCGACGCGGCCACCTCTGGCCGTGGCTCGGAGATCGCCCCGGCCATCACGTCGAGGATGATCAGACGGGCGTCCTTGGCCTGCAGGAGCGCCTTGGTCAGCACGTCCAGGGGCAGACCGTCGATCTTCGTGTCGAGCTGCAGGGCGGTGACCACGTCCCTCGTGCCCGCCACCTTGAAGTCCATGTCGCCGAACGCATCCTCGGCACCCAGGATGTCGGTGAGGGTGACATAGGTGCCGCCCTCGTAGACGAGTCCCATGGCGATTCCGGCAACCGGAGCCTTCAGGGGCACACCGGCCGCCATCATCGAGAGTGACGATCCACAGACCGACGCCATGGACGTCGAGCCGTTGGAAGAGAGAACATCGGACACCAGGCGGAACGTGTAAGGGAAGTCCTCCTCGTAGGGAACCACCGGCAGCAGTGCCCGCTCGGCCAGCAGCCCGTGCCCGATCTCACGGCGCTTCGGACCCCGCATGAACCCGGTCTCACCGGTGGAGAAGGGGGGGAAGTTGTAGTGGTGCATGTAGCGCTTCGAGACATCGGGCGTGATGGTGTCGAGCAATTGGTTCATCCGGGGCATGCCCAATGTCGTGACATTGAGCACCTGGGTCTCGCCACGCTGGAAGAGCGCTGAGCCGTGGGCCGTGGGGAAGAGGTCCACCTCGGCCGAGAGTGGCCGGATGTCCGTGGTGGTCCGACCGTCGATCCGTAGGCCCTCGTCCACGATCCGCTTGCGCACCAGCTTCTTGGTGAGGCTCCTCACCGCCGCCTTGATCTCTCCCTCGCGATCGGGGAACTCGTCGGACACCGTCGACACGATCGCCGCCGTGGCCTCGGCCAGCGCGGCGTTGCGGTCCGCCTTGGCGGTGATGGTGTTGGCGGAAGCCACCTGATCGGTGCCCACTGCTTCCACCCGGCCCCACACGTCGTCGCCGTAGTCGGACAACGTGGAGTACTCGATGGCCTCGATGGGCCCGCGTGCGGCCGTGTAGGCCGCCACCAGCTGGCGCTGGAGGACGATGGACTCGCGGATCCACTGCTTGGCGGCCTCGAGGCCGCCAGCCAGCACTTCCTCGGTGACCTTCGGAGCACCTTCGTCGTAGTACTGGAAGGAACGCTCGGAGCCGCCGGCCTCCACCATCATGATGGCGATGTCGGTATCGTCTGCGTCGCTCAGCGCGCGCCCGGCGACGACCAGCTCGAAAGTGGAGTCGTCACCCTCTTGGAAGCTGGGGTGCGGGATCCACTGGCCATCGGTCGAGTAGGCCACCCGCACCGCGCCGATCGGACCCTCGAAGGGGATGCCGGACAGCATCAGTGCCGCCGAGGCGCTGTTGATGGCCAGGACGTCGTGGGGATTGACCTGGTCTGCCCCGAAGATGGTGCCCACGACATGGACTTCGTTGCGGAATCCCTTGGGGAACGAAGGACGCAGCGGCCGGTCGATGAGACGGCACGTGAGAATCGCCTGGTCGGAGGACTTGCCCTCCCGACGGAAGAAGGATCCGGGGATCTTCCCCGCGGCGTAGGTGCGCTCCTCGATGTCCACGGTGAGCGGGAAGAAGTCCGCTCCTGCCCGCACCGAACGGGCGGCGGTCGCAGTGGCGAGCAGCACGGTGTCGCCGATGCGCCCCACGACGGCGCCGTCGGCCAGTTGGGCCAGCTTGCCGGCTTCGAATGTAAGTGTCCTGTCGGTGCCACCGATGGGCGCCGAAACGGTTATGGCGTCTGACATGACGCTCCTTGGTTGCTCGGGGACTCCCCGAGCCAGTTCCCAGTTGTCGAGCACTCCATCCGCATCATCGGGACCGGGTGATCGGCAACTGGTGACTGACCTCGATGGGAGCCCAATCTGTGTGGTGTTTCCACGGTCGGCCACCGGTGTGGTCGCCCGCTGCTGCTGCGGGCCGGCACTGCGCCGACCTGCGGTCCATCGACCGGGGGTCGATGGAGGAATTGCGACCGCCCGGCCGAAGCCGGGCGGAGCGAAGGGTGCCGCCTAGCGGCGGAGGCCGAGGCGACCGATGATCTCGCGGTAACGCTCGACATCGTTGTTCCGGACATAGTCCAGGAGGCGGCGGCGGCGGCCGATCAGTTTCAGGAGGCCGCGCCGGGTGTGATGGTCGCCCTTGTGCACTTTGAGATGCTCGGTCAGGTGGACGATGCGCTCGCTCAGGATGGCGATCTGCACCTCGGGTGACCCGGTATCCGTCTCATGGAGACGGTACTCGGAGATGGTGGCCTGCTTGTCTGGCATGTGGGGAATCGACCTCTGGAATCTTCGTGACGGCCGACGGACGGAACACGCCAGCCCAACGATGCTAGCAGGATCGCAGGTCGCAGGTCCTCATTCGGGCGGAATGGCCTCGACGGGACCGGCTACCGTGCCCGAGGTCGGCGATGCGGCCACAAGCCGTCGGGGCCACCACAGTCCCCGGGGCCGCAGGAACGATCGGATCTGGCCGGTGGGGCCGGATCCGATCGTTCCGTGGACTGCGCCGAACGCAGGTGGATGGACTACCTGTTGGGCTGGGGAGTGACCCGCAGGTAGGGCTTCAGCGCCTTGAACCCCCTGGGGAACCGCTCCGTCGCCTCCTCGTCGGACAGTGCGGGCACGATGATCACGTCCTCGCCTTCCTTCCAATTGACCGGTGTGGCCACCTTGTAGTCGGCGGTGAGTTGCAACGAGTCGAGGACGCGCAGGACCTCGTCCACGTTGCGGCCGGTGGAAGCCGGATAGGTCAAGGTGAGCTTGACCAACTTGTCGGGGCCGATGATGAACACCGACCGCACGGTGAGGGTGTTGTCGGCGTTCGGGTGGATCATGTCGTACAGATCGGCAACCTTTCGGTCCTCGTCACCGATGAGCGGGAAGTTGAGAGCCTGCCCCTGGGTCTCCTCGATGTCTCCGGCCCACTTCGCGTGGGAGGTGACGTCGTCGACGGAGAGGCCGATCAGCTTGGTGTTCCGCTTGTCGAACTCGGGCCTGGCCTTGGAGAAGGCGCCCAGCTCGGTGGTGCACACCGGGGTGAAGTCCTTGGGATGGGAGAACAGCACGCCCCAACTGTCCCCGAGGTACTCGTGGAAGTTGATCGTGCCTTCGGTGGTCTCCGCAGTGAAGTCGGGGGCGGTGTCGCCCAGACGGATTGCCATGCGTTGCTCCTTTGTCGGTGTGCTGTCAGTCGATGTCGCATTCGTGACCCGGCGATGGCCGCGGCCTCGTTGCCCGATCAGGATAGACGGCGTCGCGGCAATTGTCGACCCAGTTGGTCGAGTTTCGGTCGCGGGTCGCGGGGGCCTGCATGCGACGACCACCGGGCGTCTGGCCTCCGTCTCGCAAATCCACCATGCTGAAGGAATGAGCTCAGCAGTGCGGGTGGACAAGGACGGGCCGGTCACCGTGGTGACCATCGATCGACCCGAAAGGCGCAATGCGGTCGACCCGGCCACCGCTGCCGCGCTGTACGGGGCGTTCACCCGGTTCGACGCCGACGCGTCGTCGTCGGTGGCGGTGTTGACCGGCAGCGGGGACACCTTCTGCGCAGGTGCCGACCTCAAGGCCCTGGCTGGCGGCGAGTACCGCCGGCTGACCGAGGACGGCCCGGGGCCGATGGGACCGACCCGAATGCAGCTGTCCAAACCGGTCATCGCCGCCGTCGAGGGATACGCCGTGGCCGGTGGCCTGGAACTGGCCATCTGGTGCGATCTGCGGGTGGCGTCGTCCGAGGCCACCTTCGGTGTGTTCTGCCGGCGCTTCGGCGTACCGCTGATCGACGGGGGCACGGTTCGGCTCCCCCGGTTGATCGGCCACGGCCGCGCACTCGACCTGATCCTTAGCGGACGCGAGGTCGACGCCGACGAGGCCCTGGCCGTCGGGCTGGTCAACCGGGTGGTGCCTGCCGGAACGACCAGGGCGGCGGCCGTCGAGTGGGGCCAGCAGCTGGCCGCACTCCCCCAGACCTGTCTGCGCAACGACCGGCGTTCGGTCATGGCCCAGTGGGGGCTCTCCACCTCGGCTGCCATGCAGGCCGAGACCCGCTTCGGCCTCGACAGCCTGGCCTCGTCCGAGGCTGCGGCCGGCGCCACCAGGTTTGCGGCCGGTGCCGGCCGCAGCGGGTCGACCATCGACCCGGCCATCGGCTGAGCGGAGCACCACCGATGCCTGATGTGGCTGCGTTCGACTTCGACGGCACCCTGACCAACGGCGGCAGCGTCTTCGACTTCCTCGCTGCCGTTGCCGGCCGCCGATCCGTGCTGTCTGCCACCTTGGCCCTTGCCCCCCGCCTGGCCCACGCGGCCCTGGTCGGCGGCACCGCCGCCGATGCGACCAAGCAGCTCCTGTTCGAGCGGGTCCTGGCCGGCGTCGATGCCGAGCGCCTCCAGCGGGTTGCGACCGCGTTCGCCGAGGAGCACCTGGCCGGCAACCTCCGGGCCGATGTGCGCGACCGGCTGGACTGGCACCGGGGCCGCGGCGACACGGTGGTCATCGTGTCGGCGTCGCCCGAGGCCTACGTCGCCGTCGCCGGAGACCGGCTCGCCGCCGACGCGGTCATCGCGACCCGGCTGGAGGTGGGTGCCGATGGCAGGATGACCGGTCGGTACGAAGGGGCCAACTGCCGTGGCGAGGAGAAGCTCCGCCGCCTGCGACAGTGGATCGACGGATCCGGCACGGATCCGGGGAAGGTGTGGGCCTACGGGAACAGCCGCGGTGATCTTCGGATGTTGGAGGCGGCCGACATCGGGGTCAACGTGGGGCGTCTTGGTCCGATCGGCCGCCTCCGCACCTTCCCCGGGCTCGAGCGGACCCGGCCGGGCGCTCACCGGCGATGATCCCCCGGCCGTGGCTCAGAGGTACTCCTTCTTGCGCATCCACACCAGCACGAACCAGCCCCAGATCGGGGGAAGGTAGGCGGTGAACAGTCGTTGGACGAAGACGGCGGCGACCGCGTCGGACTCGCCGATACCGGCCGCGGTCAGCCCCAGGATCATGCCGGCCTCGACCACCCCCATCCCTCCCGGCACCGGCGAGATGCCGCCGAGCATCGATCCCAGCGTGAGCCCACGATCAGCACGGACAGGTCGAGACGGTCGCCGAACGCGTGCAACGAGGCCCCGAGGGCCATGGCCACGAAGAGCTGGGCGGCGATGTTTCCGCCGAAGATCTCGACCAGGTTGCGGGGGTGGACGGCAAGCACCTTGAGGTGCGCCCATACCTCCGAGGCCTTGGGGCGCAGCTTTTCGGCAGCCAGGCGGCGCCACCGGGGGACGGCGAAGACCAGGCCGAGGGCGATGCCGACCACCACAACGGCGATCACGATGAGCCAGACCAGGTGCGAGCTCCCGCTGCCGCTGCTGGTGGTGGGCGACGACGTGAAGTTGAGGCTGCCGATCGCAAGTGGCAGCGCGATGAGGAAGAGACCGCCTTTGACGATCCAACTGGCCGTGCTCACCAGTACGCCGGAAGTCACCGCCGTCGTGGCGTCGTACCCCTCCTGCTGGAAGAAGCGGACCCTCGTGGCCAGCACGGCCATCGATCCACCGGCCAACCCGACGAAGGTGTCCGACAGCTCGAGGGCGACCGTCCTGCCATAGGGGAGCGGACTGGTCACCGAGCCCACGGTGGTGACGGCGATGGCCGGGTAGGCCGCCTGGGCCAGCACGAAGACCAGCGCCACCCAGCCCCACTTGGCGCCGGTGATGGTGCTCCACGACTGGGTCACATGGACCAGCACACCGATGAGAGCCCACCCGCCGATGAGGGTGCCCGCCACCAGGGCCAGATTGACCCAACTGATGCGACGAGGCTCGATGAGCTTGGGCACCTCCACGCCGGCGGCGGCAGCTCCCAGTTCCCGCAGTTCGTTGAGGATGGCCTTCTTGCCGCGCAACGTCTTGGCCGCCACGGGGTCCAGCGCTGCACGTTGCAGGAACGGAAGCGACTCGACCAGGGCCTCGGTCGGCACGGTGCGGGCCGCGGCAGCGACCGTGCGCTCCGGTCCCGCCGCCACCGAAAGGGCGGCCAGGGCGGCAGCCAGGTCACTGCTGAGCTGGTCGCGGTTGGCCACAGTGGAGGCGGCTCGAAAATCGACGATCCCGGTGGAGCCGTCCGCTCCGACGACGATGGTCTCGGTGGACAAGGAACCATGTGCGATCCCTGCCTCACGGAGGGCCATCACCTGGCGGAACACGTCCTCGAGCACGTCCTCGTGGAACGAAGGTGCGGGATCGGCTCGAGCCTGGTCCCCACCGGAGGCAACCGGCCCGGGCGTCAGCACGTACGGGGGGGAAGCTGGACAGCAGTGGACCCTCGGGCGGGCGGGTAACCAGCAGTGCATCGCGGGCCGGCCCGGCCGGGCCGGCCGCCAACACCACCGGCACCCTGGCCCCGGCCCGTTCGGCCATCAGCGTCAGGTACGCCTGGTGCTCGACTTCCTGTCGTCTGGTGAGGGCCAGGGTCGGCCCCGAATCGCGATAGAAGAGGAACCGGACCGTCTTGGCCAGCAGTTGAGCGTCAGAGGCATCGCGGCCGTACACCGACACGTCGATCTCCCTTCCATCGACCCGACCGGCAAATCGGCCCACCCCCCACTCTTGGCGGGCGTTGGCCACGACATCGGTGGCGGCGATCTTCAGGTCGCTCAGGAGCAGCGCCACCTCCTCGATCGACGGAAGGCCCAGCGGCGAACCGAAGACGAGGTGGACCAGGGCAGTCACCCCCCACCCGACGGCCAAGCTCGCGAGCACGGCCACCGGTAGTCCCGAGCCGTGCGCCACGGTGGCCACGGCCAACAGTCCGATGGCCGTCTCGATGGTCAGCTGCATCCAGCGGCTGAAGTAGGGAAGGGCTGCGGTCACCACGCCGACGGTCGCCGCCACCCGCGCCACTGGAAACGACAGGTCGAAGTGGTGGAGCGACGAGCTCGGTGGACGTCCGCCGGTGCCGCCGAAGACCGCCGACGAGACGATGCACAGGAGCCAGGCGCCAAGTCCGGACAGTCCGGCGTCGCGGATCACCGACCGCCGTCCCGACAACAAGGCGAGGACGGAGATGGCCACGATGAGACCCACCGGTCCGGCCCACCAGACGGCGGTGACCAACCAACGAAGGCCGTTCGGCGGTGAGGAGAGCACCGAGGCGATGGAGTGCTCGGCGTTGGAGTTTGCCCGGGTGAAGAGCCAGCACAGCAGGACCACCAGCACCGCCAGGCCCAGTCGGATGGCATCGGACCCCCGTCGACGGGTCTGTCCGTCGCCGACCGGAGCAAAGAAGGTGGCCCGCCAGGAGCGGCCGCTCTGCCACCGCGCCAGTCGGTGGTGCCCGGTATGGGCATCGGGTCGCGGGGCCTCCACCGGGCCCGGCCCTCCGGCTACCCGGTCCATGGTGTCCTGCGCTGCATCGTCGCCGTCGGCATGGTGAGGCATCGAGTTCGAACACTACGGCCGGACACCTGCCCGAGGTGGTGACCGTCCCGACGCCCCTCGGGGGCGCTAACCGACCGCTGAGCCGTAGAAGCCGGCATCGCCGAAGCTGAAGATCCCACCGTCGGCGGCCACCATCCAGTACCCCCTGCTGTCCGCGGTACCGGCCATCCCCACCATCGGCTGTGCAAGGGACAGCGACCCGGTCGATCCATGGAATACGGCGCCACCGAAGGAGAAGACACCGCCGTCGCTGGCCACCAGCCAGTACCCACTGCCCTGGGACGCCGCCGCCATTCCCACGACCGGCTTGTTCAAGGGTTGTCCACCCATCGATCCGTGGAACGTGGCGTCCCCGAAGGAGAAGACGCCGCCGTCACTGGCCACCAGCCAGTAGCCCTTGCCGTCGGGTGTGGCTGCCATCCCCACCACCGGCTGGTTCAACCTCATCGCACCGGTGGACCCGAAGAACTCTGCGCTGCCGAAACTGAAGATCCCGCCGTCACTGGCCACCAGCCAGTAGCCCTTGCCGTCGGGAGTGGCGCTGACACCGACGATGGGCCGGGGCAGCGACAGGCTGTCGGCCGATCCGTGGAACGACGCGTCGCCGAAGCCGGCAACCGAGCCTTTGCTGGCCACCGCCCAGTAACCCTTGCCGTCGGGGGTGGCCGCCATCCCCACTGCCGGGCTGTCGAGTGAGTTGGTCACGGTGAACCAGTCCGAGTTCAGGCCCAGGGCGCCCGCAAAGGCGTCCCCGCTCAGTGACACGTCCTGCCCGGACCCGACCAGGGTCATCGTCACCACCCTTCCGCCCCACTCCCCGTATCCGTTCCTTCCGGTCACGTTGATCGCCTCGAGCGTGCCCAGCTGCGGCCAGGTGGACTGAACCGTCGAGACGGCGATCGACGCAGTCCAGGTGTGGTTGGGATTGCACGCCCCGGGGATGCAGATCGAATCGCCGGTGTCGGGCACCGCGGGGAATGCTCCCGGAGCGGTGTACCCGCCGGTCGAGGCCGAGTACTGGGTGGCTTCGACCACTCCCCCGGACTCCATCACCATCCCGAGGGTGTCGGTCACCGCCAGGTCGCTGACCGGGCTCTCGTTGAGCGTTCCTCGGTAGGCCTGGCAGGAGAGGTCGCAGATGTCGGCGTAGCCACCGTAGGACCCGATCCCGGCCATGACGTACGACCGGGCCGCCACCGCCTGGGCCTCAAGTTCCTGGAAGCCCCAGGGCTGGCCCTGAGGACCGGCTGTCCCCAAGGTCCCCCAGCCTGCAGACGATTCGTCGGGGACCACGCCCGACACGTACTGCTCGAGTGGAACGATGTTGACCGTGCGTGCCGCTCCGGTGGATGCGTAGGTGCCCTCGATCGAACCCCGCACGGTGAGGTTGCCGCCGCCCTGGCACAGCTGGAGCGCCTTGGTCGCGGTGTTCGGGTCCCCGAGCCCGGGGTTGGCGGCCGGGGCGGCGGTGGGGCTGCTCACACCGGTGAGCGTGGGCGGGTTCGGCCACGGCCCTCCACAACCCGGACCGACCGACAGGTCCCACCGACCCGATCCCGTCGGGCTCATCAACACGGCTTGACCCGCGGACGCGCTGATCGAGGTCCCGGTGATGGCGAACGGGGCTCCCGACGTCACGATCACCGAGTTCCCGTTGTTCTCGGTCAGTGCGACCTTCACCTGGGTGGCTTCCTGCCCGGCGGTCAGCCCGGTCAGCGTGGACCCGCCGTAGTAGTGACCGACGATCGACTGGTAGCTCGTCTGGGCAAGTGCATAGCCGAGAGCGCCCCATTGGCCCATCCCGTGGCCGTGGCCGTGGCCGTGGCCGGTCAGGGACACCGAGGACGAGGAGTACGCCGATGCCGGCGAGGAGAGCGACACCACCGCGATGGCGGAGGCGAGCACCACCGCTGACGACATCGCCGCTGCTCTCACTCCACGCCGGAGACCGGCTCTGTTCGGGCGTGCCCACTTCCGTCCCACATGCACCTCGGGTCCCACAGTACCGGCCGTGGCCACGTGCGACGCGGACTCCCCACGACGACGGGGTCAGCTCGCCCGGAAGCTCCAGGTCGTCCTGGGGATCGAGATCCGGAGTGGTGGGCGGCCGGTGCGTCCGTCCCGCGGCTCAGTCGGCTCCCGTGACGGCTGCGGCGAACAGTTGGGGGATCGAGCCGTAGAAGGCAGCGTTGAAGGCGAACAGCCCACCGTCTGCCGCGGCCATCCAGTACCCACCGCCGCCGGGCACAGGGGCCAGGCTGACCACGGGCAACACCAGATCGATTCCGCCGGTCGATCCGTAGAACGGTGCACCGCCGAAGGCGAAGATGCCGCCGTCGGAGGCCACCAGCCAGTAGCCGAGCCTCCCGTTCGCCGCCATGCCCACGATGGGGCGGTTGAGCGGCTGTCCGCCCATCGAGCCGAAGAAGCCGGCGTCGCCGAACGCGAACAGCCCGCCGTCGGAGGCCACCAGCCAGTAGCCCTTGCCGTCCGCTGTGGCCGCCATGCCCACCACCGGCCTGTTCAAGGTGATCGCCCCGGTGGACCCGTAGAACCCGGCATCGCCGAACGTGAACAGCCCGCCGTCGGATGCGACTTCCCAGTAGCCCTTTCCATCGGGAGTCGTGGCCATGCCCACGACCGGCCGGTTGAGTGGCTGACCGCCCATCGACCCGTGGAAGCCGGCGTCGCCGAACGCGAACAGCCCGCCGTCGGAGGCCACTTCCCAGTAGCCCTTGCCGTCACCGGTCAAAGCCATCCCGTTGATGGGCTGGTTGAGATGGCCCGGTGCCGACTGGCTCAGCCAACCGGTCAGCTGCGGGTTCTGGTGGAACATGGGCCACGATCGCTTGCCCAGCGAGCGGCCGTTCGATCCGGCCACCTCGTAGTGTTGGATGAAGCCCGCATTCTGCGCGTTGTAGCCAGCGATGGTGATCCCGATGGATCCGTTGGGATCGATGGTGACCATCGGCGAGTTCTGGAGCCCGATGGAACCAGCACCGAGTGTGGCCACCACCTGAGCGCTCCGGCCGTCGTAGATCACCAGGCCATCGGTGGTCGGGACCAGGACGTCGTTGTAACCCGCCCCGGTGAGATCCGCGGTGGTGATCCCGCCGATGATGCGGCCCGAGGTCGACTGCGGCCAGCCAGGCATCGGGCCGCCGGTGGCCCCGTTCAGTGCCCACACCATCCCGCCCGAGCCGGTGTCGGCCCCGGCGACCACCTCGACGGTGCCGTCGCCTTGGAGGTCTCCGATTGCGGGGCTGGACATGGTGTTCCCCCCGAGGTTGGTGCGCCACACGATGTTGCAGTGGGAGTCCGATCCGAACACGGTGTTGGAGTCCGAGGCCCCCGGGTAGTAGGAGCCGGTGCCGAAGGCAATGCCGACCTGGCCGCCGGCAAGGAAGTTGCCCACCGCCGGCGACGAATCGACCGTCTGGTTGGTGTCGTGGCTGCAGATCAGGTTGCCGCTCGCGCCGACCACCCGGAGGTGGCCTCCGGCGGTGTAGGTCTGCCCGTAGGCCAGGCCGGGTGACGAGTCGCCTCCTTCGACCACCTCGGTCTGCCCGTTTCCGTAGAGGTCGGCCAGGGCCGGCGTGGTGAAATCACTGTCGGCGGTGAAGAACGGCCACCCCGGAAGCACGGAGCCGCTGGAGGCATCGAAGGCGTACTCGTCCTGCCCGAGCGACGGCGCCACCACCGAGTTCACCTCGTTGAGCGACCCCACCGCCATCGAGGCCTGCACGCCGTACAGGCCGTTCGGGTCCTGGGCGTTGCGGCCCCAGATCTCGGCCCCCGAGCGGTTGAAGGCGTAGTAGCCACCGACCCTGGGCTGGGCGGCATTGCCGGCACCCACGAAGACGGTGTCGGTGCCCGACCCGTCGGGGGTCACCGAGGGAGTCGAGTCGATCGGTGCTCCGTTGGTATGGGCCGGCCATCCCTTGACGCCGGACCCGTCGTTCAGATGGAAGGCCCACAGGCTGCCGGCCCGGTCCCCCACCACCACCGAGGAACCGCCACCGTCGAGCGTTGCCACCGAGGGTGAGCCCTGGCCGATCGGGGAACCGGCATCGGGGAGCACCTGCTGCCAGACCAGCGACGTAGCCATGCCGACGTGCGCAACGACAGGTGCGGCGGCCGTAGGCGACACTGGAACGGCCGCCAACCCGCCCGCCATGCCGAGGGCGACCACCCCACCGACGGTGCCCGCACGCCCGACGCTCCATCTGCCCCGCCCGCCACCCGCGCTCGCCCGTCCAACCTGTGCTTCACCCATCCGTCTGCTCCTCCTCGGGCCCCACGAATCGTGTGCCCGGCCTCGTTTCCGACTGGTCCTCGGTCGGTGCTGCGCCTCACGGCGCGTGCATACCCCGATATGCCTCCCTATCGGCCGATGGGGGCCTGAACTGAACCCGGGATCCAACCGGGACCGACGCCGGGTCGCGATCGTCGTCTCGACGCGGCCAAGCCGGCTCAGGGGAGGGTGACCGGACGATCGGGGATGACCGCATCGAGAACCCCCAGGTTGACCACCTTGTATCCCACACCCCGTCGGGCGAGCAGCGCCAGGAATGCACCCTCGCTGTAGTTGGCGGCCCCTGGCTCTGGGTTGGCGAAGGCCCGGGCGGCAGCCGTCTCGTGTCCCGGAGCGAAGAAGAGCCAGGCCGGCCGTCCGGCGCCGGCGACCGCGCCGGCGATCGAACTCGAACGCACCGGGTCCATCGGCGACGGGCTCACCGTCAAAGCAGGGTCGACGTAATCAAGGGTATACGAGGTCCAGTAGTCGCCGTAGGCATGGCGGATGCCGGCGGCCTCCATCGAACGCGCCACCTCCTCGATGACGGCGTTCGGATTGTGCCATCCCGACACGAATGCGATCGCACTGGTGTCGGGCGTGCCCGAGGCATCGTGCGCCCCGACGGCAGTGAGTGCCGCCCCACCGGCCACGACCGCCATGCCGATGCCTGCCACCAGCCTGGCGGCGGACCGGGGGGCCGTGGCCGAAGGATCTCCCGGGCCTGCGACACCCCCCAAGTGTCGGTGAGACCGGACCCGGGCCGCGCCCGACTCGACCAGTACGGAGAACGCGAGGGCGACGATCAGGAAGCTGAGGTCGACGCCGTAGCGACCGTCCAGCCAGTACCCCGCACCCGGATCGGCGGCCATCAGGAACGGAAAGGCCGCGACGCCGGCGGCGCAGGCGAACAACGGGACGCCGCCCCTCCCGCGTCGGAGGGCACCGGCTCCGAGGACGATGCACCCGCCGAGGACAACGAGAGCTGCGCAGAAGAGCAGCCCACCGACGAAGCGTCCGCCGACCCAGTTGCCCGCGAACAGCGTCTTGAGGCCCAATTCGGTGGGAAGTACCTTGTCGAAGAAGATGACCAACCGGCCGGCGTAGCTCGTCGACCCGGTCGGCGCCGACGCCGGGGAGAGGGAGGCAAATCCGGTTCGCACGTTGGCGATCAGCCATGGCAACGCCCCGAGGACTGTTCCGGCCCCCACCAGCACAGGGGGCCACGAATCCACCCGAACGCGCCACCCGTCCGTCCATCTCCGCCACGATCCGACCAGAAGCGCCCCGGCGGGCACGGCGAAGTAGACGATCTCCGGCGACGACCACCACCCGGCGCCGGCACAGATCCCGAAGGCTACGAGCGTCATCGGGCTCCGATGCCCGTGGCTGAGCCGTACCGCGAGGTAGAAGAGCCCGAGCCCCAGGGTGAGCGTGGCGAAGTGGAAGCCGAGTTCGCGCGACGAGTTCCACACCAATGCGTAGGGCCAGACCCAGGCCAGGGCACCGGCCAACAGGCCGGTCCGACGATCACCGGTGATGTCGGCAACCACAAGGCCGACCAGCACGGCGGCGGCACCCGACAGGAGGGCCGCGGTGGCGTTCAGGCCGATCGGACCGGCGACGACTTGACCGAGGAGTGCCGCGACGTAGGGTTCGACCCCGCCGTACTGCTGGCCCCAGTAGAAGGCCGAGACATGGCCCTGCCCGATCTGTCTGGTCATGAGGCCGACCACCGCCTCATCGCCGAAGAGCGGAAGATGGAACAAGAGCCAGATGCGTTCGAGCGCGCCGAAGGCGGCGGCCAGCACCACCGCGACGAGGACGGCGGCATCGAGTGGCATTGGGCCCGAGGGCGGGTCATGGCCGCAGTCGGGCGACTCAGCAACACCCGGGCCGGGAGAATCGAGCCGTTGGGAGAGAACGCTCATCGCCAGGCGCGGGGCGGGTCGAAGGACAGCATCGGCGCTCAGCCTCCCACGGCCCTGGCGACCGACCGGGCGATCGGCGACACCCAGGGTCGACGTCGGACGCACCGCACCTTTCCGACGGCACCTCGGGCATACCCTTGCGATCACGCCACGCTCGGTACCCTGAGCCATGGACTTGGACCGCTCCGACGCTGCAGCGGGGCCGTCCGACGACAACAGCCGCAAAGAACTGCGCCGCCATGCCCGACGTCGAGCGGGTTCGGCCGCCATGCCCTGGCTCGTCGGGGTGGCCGCCCTCGTGCTGCGCCTGGCGACGGCGGCGAACGGCCCCACCGACTGGGACTCGGCCCAGTACGCGGCGGCGGTCACCCACTTCGACGTCACCCACGGGCAACCCCAACCCCCGGGCTACTGGCTCTACGTCGAGTCCGGGCGATGGGTCACCCACCTGACCGGGCTCAGCGTCATCCACTCGCTCGTCCTGGTCGCCGCACTTGCCTCTGCGCTCGGCGCAGGTCTGACGGCCGCAGCAGGTCGCGACCTCGGAGGATGGTGGGTCGGCCTGGCCGCAGGCTCCGTCGTGGCCGCGTCACCATTCGCCTGGTTCAACGGGTCGATCGCCGCCACCTACTCCTTCGACGTGGTCGCCTGCTCATCGTTGATCATCCTTGCGCGGAGGGCGCGTCCGGGCAGCTGGCACGGTGTGGCCGCCATCGGTGCCCTCGGAGTGCTCGTCGGCTTTCGTCAGTCGATCATCCAGTCGTTCGCCCTACTCGCGCTGATCGCCGTCGTCGGTGCGACCCGTCGATGGGGACAGCTCGCACTGACCGCGCTCGCCGGTGCCGTCGCGGTGGGGATCTGGTTCCTACCCATGGCACTCGACCAGCCCGGCGGCGCCGGCACCTGGCTTCGGGCCACACGGGCCGAGGCAGCCGGTGCCGCTCGGGCTACTTCGATACTCGACCACGCAGCCGGCGGGGCCACCAACCTCGGCACATTTGCCGCGTTCACCGCGGTGGCCCTCGCACCCCTCGCGGTGCTGGCCGGGCTGGCCGGGCTGGCCCTGCTCGCCCGCCGTCTGGTCCGCTACCTGGTCCGGCCCACCCCCGGCTCGGCCCATGGACTCTCCACAACCGACAGGCCGGGCCCGACCGCAACCCCTGAGTGGGTTCGACCGTGGTATCAGTCGCGAGCATCCATACTCGGTGCAGCCATCGTGCCACCGGTGGCGGAGGTCGCGTTGGTCCAGTTCGCAAAGGGTGGCTATCTGCTCGCCTACCTCTCGGCAGCGGTCATCGCACTGCTCCTACCGGTGGCCGCGCTCGCCCGACCGTCGACGGGCAGCCCCAGGTCATCGCCGTTCTGGCTGATCGTCACATCGATCGGGGTGGCGCTGGTCGTCCTCCTCGGGGCACAGCGCTACCTAAGCGGAAACGGGGTGCTCCCCCAGCGGTTCGTCCGGAGCACCGGCGCACTGTGGCTCCAACAGCCGCGCTACCAGGCGCCGTACTCCGACACACGGACCGCGATTCGTACCGCCGACGCCATCGACGACGCGTTGGTCGCCCTCGGGCACTCCATCCGGCCCGGCCCCGATGTGGTCGTCTTCGATACGGTCGACGGCGGGAGCACCATCTATCGGAATGCCGGATGGGCACTTCCCTTCGACCGGATCGCCCTCGTCACCCCCGGGCGGGTCCTCTACAACGAGCAGCACGGTGCGCTGTACTACGCCTCGGGGGCGACAGTCGCAGTAGGCCCGTCCGGTTCCGTGTTGCTGGTGGCGTCACCTGCACTGCCCGGCCTGGCCTCACTGACGGCACAGGGATATGCACTGCCGATCGACACTCCGCAGCTCATCGGCGGGTACCGGGTGTGGCAGGTCCTCCCCGGCGTGGCCATCCTGGGCGTGCGGGTGGTGGAGCAGGCCGGCCCCCGCCCCCTCGGACACGGGATCTGACTAACCGGCCGCGGCCGCCACCGACTCCACAAAGGCTGCATACCGATCGATGACCAACGGCCAACGGAACCGCTGGTCGACATAGGCACGGCCGCGCGCTCCGAGCTCCTCGCCAACCAGCGGGTCGCGGCACAGGAGCTCCACCACAACCTCGAACTCGCCGAAACCGGCGAAGCTCAGCCCTCCCCCGGACCGGCGACAGTGCTCGACCGTTGCCGCACAGTTGGCATTGACCACCACCGGCGTGCGCGCACTCCACGATTCGGCGACCACCAGCGAGAACGCCTCCCACGAGGACGGCGACACCAGAGCAACCGCACCTCCGAGGAGCGCCCATTTCTCGTGGTCGGACACCGGTCCGACCACGTCGATCTCCGGGTGCGCCCCGGGGGCCTCGACCACCGGGCCGGCGAGGACCAGGCGGAGGGGCCCGGGATGCCTCTCCTTGTAGCGGGAGAACAGGGCAGCCAGCAGCGAGGTGCCCTTGTGCGGGTCGACCCGTCCGAGGCAGAGCAGGTAGGGAGCCTCGATCCGCGGCTGGCCCGGTGGGTGGGCCAGTGGGTGGAGCGCCACGGGAACAGCGCCCGGTGCAGGCATGGGGCCCCGGTCGCCAACGAGCAGCTCCGGGTCGTCCACACCCAGTCCGAGGAGTAACTGATGGTGGGTCGCCACCGGGAACATCCTCTGCACCAGGTCGCGCTCGGCCACCGTCTGGAACACCAGCCCGTCGGCGGCCTCGAAGACCCGAGGGAAGACCGGAAGCCGCAAGGCGGGCTCGTCGTGGGCGGCGGGATGGAGAATGGTCGGGACCGATACCCGGTCGATGACCCTGACGGTCGGGTAGTAGAGGTACGGGTAGAAGACGAGGGCGTCGGCATCGCTGTTGACGGCGGCGTCGGCCACCGCCGGCGTCACCGGTCCCTGCAGGTCGATCCATCGCTCGGCATCCTCGAGCGATGCCCGGCCGGAGTCGGCCAGCAGCAAAGCCGACAGGGGATGGAACGAAGGATGTCGGCCGGCAGCAGAGGCGAACCGCTCCACCCGGACACCGTTGATCATCTCGGTCCCCTCGGGGTAGACGTCGGACCAGGTGACGAAGTCGGCTGCACAGCTGGTTAGGACGCCGACCTCCCAGCCCTTCAGTGCCACCAGGTGCTCGGCCAGCACCCGGGCTGCGGTCTCTGCCCCGCCGATGATGTCCGAGCCGTAGCGGGGCACGACGAAGGTCAACCTCATCGGACCCGGCGGAATGGTCCCGGCACCGGCCTCACGCGGCGCAAGCGGCCTCGAGGGCCGAGGCGAACCCCTCTTGTACCCGAGGGAGGGAAAACGAGGCGACCCGCTCCGATGCCGCCTCGGCCAGGGCGGAGCGGAGCCGGCTGTCCCTCACCACCCGATCGATGGCCGCCGCCACCCGCACCGGCTCCTTGTTGGGAAGGATCAGCCCCGCACTCTGTACCGTCTCGGGAACCGCAGTGTTGGTGTAGGCCACGATCGGCACCCGGTGGTACATCGCCTCGAGCAGGGGGACGCAGAACCCCTCGTGGTTGGACAAGCACACGAAAGCGTCGGATGCCGCGTAGTAGGAGATCAACTCCTCGTGGGTCACCGATCCGGCGATGTCCACGGCCCCCGACAGATCCAGTTCCTCGGCGAAGCGCTCGACAGCCAGACGGTACTCGTCACTGATCGCTCCCCCGACCAGGTGGAGGCGCGCGTTCGGGTCGTAGAGCCGGCGGTAGGCGGCCAGCGCCTTGACCAGATCGTGCTGGCCCTTGTGTGGGGAGACCTTCCCCACGAACAGCAGGTCGGCTCCACCCTTCGTCTTCTCCTCGGACAGCCGGGCGGACAGGACGGGGTCGGGCGTTCCTGCGAACCCGTCCAGATCGATGAGCAACGGCACCGTGGTGGTCGAGCGGTATCCGGCGGCCTGCAGCTCCCGCTCGTTGTAGAGGGAGTCGGCGATGGCGAACTCGGTGATCGGGGCCAGGTCACGCAGTTGGGCCCGCCCCCAACGGACCTCCTCGCCCACCGCTGGCACCCATGCCTCGAGCAGATCGGCCGGGGTGATGTTGTGGTAGTTGACGAACTTCCGCTCGCTCCGTTCGCGGAAGATATCGGCCACTCCGCTGCCGATCGACAGCTGGTACAACAGCACCCGACCCACCGACGAACGGTCGCCGAGCCGGCTCACCGGAAACCCGTGGTCGAGCAGGTCGGGGGTGGCGTTGCCGTAGTAGATGTCCGACTGGTAGCCCCTCGACCGCAGCAGGTCCCGGAGCTGCACCACGTGCCCGCCGATGGCGTCCCGGCTGGCCAGTGAGGGGATGACCTGGTCGATGCGGCTGACCGTCACGAAGCGGACTCTTCCCAGCCGGCCAGAGGCGCGAACTCCGCACCCACCGCCGGCACCTCCCCGGTGTGACCGGTGGACCGCAGGCGGAAGCTGACGTCCAGGGGGAGGCGGATCCGGCCGGTGGCCCGGCCGGGGTTGGCCACTTCGAACCGGGTCACCTGGTCCTTCCAGTCGAAGATCGCCGTCTCGGCGGGATTGGCGCTGCGGACCCCGACGCTGACCGAGTAGGTGCCGTCGAGGAGGGGCACCTCGGGGAAGAAGAACCGGACCACGCCCCCTCCCAACGGGATCTCCATCTGGCATGCCGGATCGTCGGGGTCGGAGGCGAAGACCAGCTCGTTCCTGTCGTCGTGGATGGCGATGGTGGCCATGGCACTGGGCACCGCGGCGAGGCTGTCCAGGTCGGCGGTGACGGTCAGCGACTCGCCGGGGTACATGTGGGTCCGTGCACCGTTGCCGCCGTGCTCGGCGGTCACCGTGCCGATGGCGAACACGTTGCCCTCGACGCCGCCGGACTCCGACCCTTCGAGGGTGCCCACGCCGAGCAGGTCGGCCAGGTAGACCCGGATCCCCTCGCCGGGCTCGTCGACGGTGATCACCCGACCGTGGTTCATCACCATCACCCGCTCGCAGTTCTGGCGGATGGTGTCGGTGCCGTGGCTGACCACCACGATGGTGCGGCCCTCGCGCTGGAACTTCTTCACATGGTCCATGCACTTGCGCTGGAAGGCGGCGTCGCCCACGGCCAGCACCTCGTCGACCAGCAGCACGTCGGGCTCCACGTTGACCGCCACCGCGAACCCGAGGCGCACGTACATGCCCGACGAGTAGAACTTGACCTGGTTGTCGATGAACTCCTCGAGCTCGGCGAAGGCCACGATGTCGTCGAACCGTTTCTCGATCTCCGCCCGGGACAGCCCGAGCAGCGACCCGTTGAGGTAGATGTTGTCGCGGCCGGAGAGGTCGGGTTGGAACCCGGCCCCGAGCTCGAGCATGGCGGCAAGGCTCCCCCGCACCCGGATCTCCCCGGTGGTCGGTTTGAGGATGCCGGCCACACACTTGAGCAGCGTCGACTTGCCGCACCCGTTGCGCCCGAGGATCCCGAAGGTCTCCCCCTGGTTGATCTCGACGTTCACGTCGCGCAGGGCCCAGAACGGGGTGAACGGCATCTTGCCGCCGTGGATCACCCGCTCCTTCAGCGACGTGTGCTTTTCGCTGTAGAGCCGGAACTGCTTGGAGATGTCGGTGACCTCGATCGCGACGGCCACGACTCAGAGCTCCTCGGCGAAGTTGCCTTCGAGCCGGCCGAAGACGACCAGGGCCAACAAGAAGAGCACCACGCTCACCGCCAGGACCACGCCGTCCAGCTCGGCATAGGTCCCTACCCCCCAGTTGGGGAGGACGTGGGTCACGTTCCCCATGTAGGTGTACTGGGTCTGGCCGTAGATGGCCCGTTGGAAAGTCATCACGATCGGCGTCACCGGATTGCACAGGTAGACGTACTTCATCCAGAGCAGCGACGGGTACTTTGCCAGCTGACCCGAGATCTGCCCGAACGAGTAGACGATCGGCGTGCCCCAGAACCAGGCCATCAACAGCACCTCGGTCAGGTGCTGGGTGTCGCGCAGATAGACGTTGACCGCGGACAGGAAGATCGACACCGCCCCGGTGAACACGACCAAAGTGACCAGGGCCAGAGGGAGGAGCGTCACGAAGGTGAAGTCCGGCGTGATCCCGAAGAGGAGCAGGGCGGCGACCAGCACCACCACCTGGATGGCGAACATCACCATGGCGACTCCCACCACCGACAGGGCGAGCAGCTCGCGGGGGAAGGCCACCTTCTTGACGATGCTGGCTTTGCCCACCACCACACCGGTCGCGCCCATCGCCGCGCCGTTGAAGAGGTTCCACACCAGCAACCCGGCGAACAGCCAGATGGCGAAGTTGGGCTGACCGTTCTTGGTGATGATCTTGAAGACCACGTAGTAGATGGCCAACACCAGCGCCGGGTTGAGCATCGACCACAGGTAGCCGAGGACCGAGTTCTTGTACTTGACCTTGAGCTCGGTACGGGTCAGCAGGACCAGCAGCTCACGGTTGCGCCAGAGGTCCTTGAGCCTCTGGCCCAGCTGGACCTTGCCGTTGACGATGGTGATCTGATCGTTGCTCTGCCCCGGAACGAAGCGGGTACTTCCTCCGATGGTCGAGACGTGCTCGGGTTCCGCAGGTGCGGGCCCGACGCTTAGGTTCACTAGCTAGCAGCCCCCGCGCCGGCGGTCGGGACCTCCATCGCGTCCTTCTGGATGACCTCGTCGATGAAGCCGTACTCGCGTGCCTCCTCGGCGGTGAACCAGCGGTCACGGTCGGAGTCGGCCTCGATCCGCTCCACCGGCTGCCCGGTGTGGAAGGCGATCCGCTCGGCCATCATCCGCTTCAGGTAGATGATCTGCTCGGCCTGGATCGCGATGTCGGACGCCTGGCCCTGCATCTGGCCGGACGGCTGGTGCATCAGGATCCGGCTGTGGGGCAGGGCGAACCGCTTCCCCGGGGTGCCTGCGCACAGCAGGAACTGGCCCATCGAGGCGGCCAGGCCCACGCAGATGGTGCGTACGTCGCACCGCACGTACTGCATGGTGTCGTAGATTGCCAGGCCGTCGGTCACCGAGCCACCGGGCGAGTTGATGTACACCGAAATGTCCCGCTCCTGGTTTTCGGCCTCGAGCAGGATCAGCTGGGAGCAGACCAGGTTGGCAGTGTTCTGGTCGATGGCCGAGCCGATGAAGACGATCCGCTCCTTCAGCAGGCGCTGGAAGATGTCGGACCCCGGTCCGACCTCGGTTCCTGACTTCATCTCCACGTTCTGGTCGGCGAGGGCGGTGATCGGGGCGTGCAAATTCGAATGACGGGTGTCGTCCATGAGGCCAGAGCCTACTTGCTCGGACCTCCTGCCGGACGCAGGCCCGGCGGTTGGATACCCCTGTTCACGAACGGGCACCGACCGAGGCCGACACGCCGCGAACCGCCTCGACCAGCTGGTTTCCGGCTGCTTCGAGGTCGAGGGAGTGCAAACGGGCAAGGCCGGCCGCGACCAACCGCTCCCGCTCCCCGGGATCGGCCATCAGGCGAGACACCGCCCCGGCAACACGGCGGGGGGTCTTCACCTCCAGCAGTACTCCCGCATCATCGAGGACCTCGCTCACCGCGCCGGCATCGAAGGCCACGATCGGCAGGCCGTACCCCATCGCCTCGACCAGGGGTACCCCGAATCCCTCGTGGTCGGACAGCATGACCAGGACGTCGGCGGCCCGATAGTGGGCGGCCAGTCGGGCCTCGCTGACACCCGACACGAACTCGACGGCGTCTGCCAGGCCGAGCGAGGCGGCGTAGCGCTCGAGCGCCGCTGCGTAGGCCGGTTCCGACGGTGACCCCACCAGGGTCAGGTGTGCACCGGGGTCGGCCGTGGCCCGCGCGACGAAGAGCGCGGCGATGGTCTCCTGGTGCGCCTTGTTGGGCGCCAGTCGACCCACCGACAGCCATCCGGTGCCGGTGCCGCGCCACCGCTCCGACAGGTCGTCGAGGACCGCCGGATCGGCCTCGACGGGAGGCACTCGAACATTGACCACCGGGATGACCGCGGTCCGCGTGCAGCCTGCGTGACGCAGCTCCTCCGCGTCGAAATGGGAGACGGCGATGCCCAGCGCCGCCCGCGGAGCAAGCCGGCCCAGCTCGAGTTGGGCCCCCACCTGCAAGCGGGTGATCCTGTCGTTCCACGGGCCGAAGAACCCCGGCGGCGTGATGCTGTGGTAGTTGATCACGAGAGGTTCACGCCGTGCCCGGAGCCACTCGGCCATCGGCGAATCGGTGGCGAACTGGTAGACGAGCACATCGCCGGCCTTGGCCTCGGTTTCGTAGTGGAGGTAGTGGCGTGTCTCCGCTCTGGTGGCCGGATCGGGGATCTCCGTGTAGATGTTCGAAGACACCCCGGCTCCCACCAGCAGGTCGCGCACCGACCGGGTGTGGTCCCCCACTGCGTCGTGTCGGTGGAGCATCGGGACGAACTGGTGGATCCCCTGTATCGCCGCGGGCGTCATCGTCCCAACCTTGCGACCACCGCATGGACCGTGCCGTGCACCGGCCGGTGCCACACCGGATCGACCACGCCCGCCCGCCGGAGCAGCAGGCACCACGTCTCGGGGTGCAGCGGTCGACCCGCCAGGAGGTCTCGTGCCGGCAGGGGAAGGGATCGGTCCCACGCCGACTGGTCGGTGACCAACAGGACGACGGTCCCACCTGCCTCGGTCACCCGGAGGGCCTGGTGGACCAGCCCCACCTTCCCTGCCAGATCGACACGGTCCACGCACCCCGACAGCACGACACCTCGGACACAGCCGTCGTCGAGCGCAGCCAGATGATCGGCGACCTCGCCGAACACCAAGTCGGGGCCGAGCTGAGCGTCGTCAGACCGTCCTTCGATACCGTCCGCGGCATAGGCCTCCCATATCGACGCTCCCCGTGGGTCCACGCCGCGCACCCCGCGCCCGTCTCCCCGAAGGGTGTTCACCAGTGCTCCATCGCCCAACTCGCCCACCACGATCGTCGACTGCGGGTCGGTCGGGCCCAACCACTCCCCGACGATGTCCACCCACTCGCCCAATTCCGGCGCCGGCACCGAGAGCTCGGCGACCTCGAGCCCCGCCGGATCGACACGGGCCTCGAGCAGCTCCACCCTGGCCGCCAGGTAGCGAAGTGCATCCCAGTTGGCAGCGTTGACCGCCGCCACCGCGGCGTCGGCCGCCCGCCGTGCGTCGGCGGCCAGCAGGTCGGCGAGGACTCCGGCCACGTCGCCCACGAACCGCTGGCCGATGCGGGCCGACCTCCCGCGCTCCCACAAGTCGTCGGGGAGGCCCTTCCACACGGCCGCACTCGCGGCCGCCCGACCATCCGTATTGGCGACCCGGCGCATGGCATCGTCGAAGCCCCACCGCAGGCTGCCTTGGGGTCGCAACCGGTCGAATGCCGCCAGCAGCTCTTCCTCGTCGGACCTCGGAGCCTCGTCGTCGTCGGTCACCCGCTCATCCCTTCCGGACATACTCGACTCCGCCTGCCTGCAACTCGAGCCTTGGGTAACTGATCGGGCTGCGGTGGCCCCGGTCGATCACGCCTTCGAGGAAGTCCGAGTACCGATCGATGATCGACGGCCATCGGTAGTACCGGTCGGTATACCGGTTGCCGGCACGGCCGAGCGCGGACCGGAGACCCGCATCGGCCGTCAGCCGATCGACAGCCACTTCGAACGACCGGTACGAGTCGAACCACAGCCCTCCCCCTGATCGTCGGCAGTGCTCCATCGTCGCAGCACACGACGCGTTGACCATCACCGGTACGCCCAGCGTCCACGCCTCCAACAGCACCAGCGAGAACGATTCGTAGGCCGAAGGGGTGACCATCACCTGGGCGCCGGCCAAGATGTCCCACTTGTCCGCCTCGGACACCGTGCCGGTGACCACGATGTCCGGGTGATCGGGAGCCTTGTCGGAGACCGGTCCGACGAAGGCCAGGGCGAGATCACCGGGGTGGCGGTCCTTGTACTGCCCGAAGTACCCGGCGAGCATCCCGCACCCCTTGTGCTCGTCGACCCGGCCGAGGTAGCAGAGGTAGGGTCGCGCTCCGATGCCGAGGACGTCCCCTCCCTTCCGTCCCGTTCCTGCCGGGTCGTTGACCCCAAGGCCGAGCACGATCTGGGGTCGGGCCCCGATCCCGAAGACGTCCTCCATCAGGTCGCGCTCCGCCCGGGTGTGGTAGACGAACCCGTCGATGTCGCGGAAGCTCCGCCGGAACGCCGACAGGTAGATGGCCGGTTCGTCGTGGGCCGCGGGGTGGAGCACGGTGGGGACCTTGGACACGGCGATGGCATCCACCGTGGTGGCGAACAGGTAGGGGTAGCAGGCCAGGGCGTCGGCATCGGTGCTCGCCACCGCGTCGACCAGTCCCGGGCACATCGGTCCGTTGAGGGCCACCCACCTGCGGGACTCGGCCAACGTGGCGGTCGTCGGCGACACCCGGAGCCTGGCGTCGAGCTCGAAGTAGTCGAGCAGGCGTCGACCGGCGGTCGGGAACCGGTGAACGGTGACCCCGTTGAGCACCGACGTGCCGGCCTGCTCCGTGTTCTCCCAGGTCAGATGGTCGAGTGCACAGCTGGTCAGGACCTCGACCTCCCAATCGGGGCGGAGGCACAACCGCTCCGCCACCATTCGGGCCGCGGTCTCGGCTCCGCCGATCACCTCGGTCCCGTACCGCGGTGTCACGAAGGCAAGCTTCATCGGTCCACGCCTTGTGCGGCGGCGAGGGCGCCCAGCACCTCGACGAACCGGGCCCGGGTGGCTGCCGCTGCGAACTGGCCCACCCGCCGGCGTCCGGCGGCCATCAGGGTGCCGGCCAGTACCGGGTCGTTCCGCACGCGGGCGACCGCTGAAGCCACCATGCTCGGTCGATCGGAGTCGAGCAGCACCCCCGCGTCGCCCAAGGTCTCGGGCACCGCACCCGCGGCGTAGGCAACCACGGGGAGGTCGGACTGCATGGCTTCGAGCAGGGGGATGCAGAATCCCTCGTGCTCGGACAGACAAACGAAGACGTCGGCATCGGCGTACCACGCTGCCAGCTGCGCCGGTGTGAGGTGCTCGCCGTGGCGCACCGCTCCTTGCAGCCCCAGCTCGGCCGCGAACCCGAAGACGGCCTCTGCATAGGAGGCAGTGACCGCCGACCCGACCAGGTGGAGCCGGGCGTTCGGGTCGTACCAGCGACGGTAGAGCCACAGTGCCTCCACCAGACGGTGTTGGGCCTTGTTGGGAGAGATCCGACCCACGAAGAGGAGCACCGTGGCCGTCCCGTGATCGGCCGACAGGCGGTCGAGCTCGTGCTCGTCGACATCGGCGACCCACTCGTCCGTCCCGACCAAGATGGGCACCACAGCGGTGGCCGGGCACCCCAGGCGCCGGAGCTCGGCAGCGTTGAACGCCGAGTCGGCGATACCCAGCACGGCCAGGGGCGCCAGTGCTGTGACCTGGCTCCGGGCCAGCGCCACCTTCTCGCTGGTGTGGTCCTCCCAGCCCTCGTAGAACGAAGCGGGCGTGACGTTGTGGTAGTCGAGCACCAGCGGTTCGGACCTACCCATCAGAAACTCCGCCACCGGTGATGCCGTGCCCATCTGGTAGAGCAGGATGTCGCCCGGCTCGGCCCGTCCGGGGTAACGCTCGAAGTAGGACGCCTGGTCCATCAGCTCGTCGTGGGCCGCCTCGACATAGATGTCGGACTCCCATCCTGCACCCCGGAAGGCGTCGCGCAGAGCCAGGGTGTGATCGCCCGTCGCGTCCCTGGGCAGCAGCGCCGGAACGAACTGGTGGACGGCGGTCACCGCTCCCGAACTGCGACCAGAAGGTACTCACCCGGTCCCAACAATAGCGTGTTGACGACATCGATGGCCGCGTTGATGGCATCGGCATCGGCGTTCGACCCGCCCACCCGATCGAGCCGGCGATCCTCGCCTCCGAACACGAGGGTCGTGGTGCGCAACCCGCGCTCCGCCAGCAGGTGGCTCCAGGTCTCCGCATGCAGGGGGCGACCCGGGGCAAGATCGCTGACCAGGTTGGTGGAACCGCCCGTCCACGACTCCGGTGTCGCCGAATGGAGGACCAGCGCACCGTCGAGGGCCAGCCGGGAGGTGGCCAGCCGGACCAGCCGGTCGCGCTCGTTGGGATGGAGCCACTGGATCGACCCGCAGAGCACCATGCCGGAGAGGGCCTCGTCGGCGACTACCTCGAGGTGTCCGAGCACCGATTCGGCCCGCACGTCCAGCCCTCGGTCGATGGCCGGCCCGATGGCCGACTCGGTCGGGTCCACCCCGTAGGCATCGACCCCGCCGGCGATCAGCGCGTCGAGCAGGGTCCCATCGCCGCACTCGGCGTGGAGCACCCGGCCCTTGACCCCGGACAGAGCGTCGACTGCCGCGCCGGCCCACCAGGTCGGGCCCGGGCTGGGCGCCGGCACCGCGCTGGCCGGCAGCTCGGGAGTGCGTTGGGACTCGACTGCGGCCTCGAGGTCCTCCACGTGGTCGACGACCACGTGGAACATGCGGGACACCGCCCAGGCGAACTTCACGATCTGGTGGACGATGAACCCGATGTACCAGCCCATGGCCTTGCGGATCAGGCGCTTGACGTAACTTCCCACTGCCTTTTCAGAAGCGACCGGCACGGCCGTGTCCACATAGGCGGACCCGTCCACCAGGGCCAGCGTCTCGCGCAGCCGTGCCTTGCCGTGGAGTCCCACCGGCGAGAACTCGAGGAACAACTCGTCGAGCTCGCGCTCGAGCCCTGCAGGGAGATCGCCGGATGCCCGCCTCCGCCTCACCTCGGCGTCGATCTCGGCCATCACTTCGTCCAGATACCGGGCACGATCGACCGGCTCGAGATCGACGGTGGCGACTGGCGGGTTCGGCTTGGTGGGAGCCACCGGGGGGGTGGAGGGCGACGCGGGTGGCACACGGTGACTATAGCCAGGGCATCACGGCCTCCCCATGACCGTGCCGAACAAACCCGGCTCGGGCGGAAGGCCAGGCGAAGGCCCGACACAAGCCCGACACAGGCCCGGCGCTGGCCCGGCGCTGGCCCGGGGCAGACCGGTGCAGACCGGTGCAGA
>JADGOE010000051.1 GCA_017883135.1 Acidimicrobiales bacterium | reverse complement strand
ACCCAATCCGCATCGGGCGGCGTGCTCACCATGCTCAACGTCGACTCCCTCCCCCACCCCGACCGCCTGCCTCGTGCGCCGGTCGTCGAGGCGCGTACGCACCGACGACATCAATCCACAGACGCACCGACCACGTCAACCCAACCGCACCGTCGGCGTTCCACCCCGTCCGTCCAACGGCTTCGACCCGTGCGGCATGCACGCGGTGCGCGTGCGGCGCGACGCCAGCCTTCCATGTTCGTCCCGCCGCGTTCGACGCGCGCTGCGCGACGATGCTCATGCGGCGGGACCGCCATGGCCCCGATGCCAGGTCAGCCCCAGCCGGTCGAGGTCCTCGGGGACGTCGACATCGGCGAAGACCCGGGCCTCGGCGACCGCGGTCCACCCGTCATCGTCGAGCACCACTGCCTTCGACTGCGCGATCAGCGCGGTACACGTCCGCTCGCCGGCGGCCACGAGCGCCGAGGCGGCGTCGAGGTCGGCGGCCGACCACCGGGCGCACAGCGGTTGGGGCCGTCCGCCGACCACCGGGACGACCGACGCTCCACCGGGGTACCGGGCGAGGAACTCCAACACCTCCTCGGTCACCAAGGGCAGGTCGCAGGCGACCACGACCGTGGGACCGGCGTGGCCCGCCGCCCGGAGCGCCATGCGTCCTGCGCACAGCGCGACCAGAGGCCCTTCGCCGCCCCCGTCCTCCCGCACTGCAGGCAGGCCCGAACGACCGGGCCCCACCTCGAGCACCGGCGCAGCCACCCTGCTGAGAAGCACTCCGATGCGGGAAGCACTCGGGTGGCCGTCGATCACCATCGACGCCTTGTCGGTCCCCATGCGCCGGCTGGCTCCCCCGGTGAGAAGCATGCCGGCGACCGGTTCGACGGCTGGCCCGCCGGACGACACGGACCGCCGGCCGTCACGACCCCCGGTGTCGAGGAAGGCACGTCCTTCGCCCCATGCCCGGGAGCCCGTCGACTGCCTGCCGATCGACACACCACCACCTCCCCCCACCCACCCGCGCAACGGAACACGCCTGCAGATGGGCCATTGACACTGGATCCTGAGAATTATATACATACCTTGTCTCATTGTTTCCATAGCTGTTCAGCGGGTCTCCGGTCCCCCTGCACACTGGGCGCCCAGGCTGCAGGGGCTCCATTGGCGGGGCAGTTGCCCGGTGGGTTCGCAGCACCGTAAGGGCCGGAAGTGCAAGGCAAGGGGGAAGCGTCGTGAACCCAGCGCAGTCAACCAGCGGGACCCGGGCGACAGGGCACGCCCCGCTTCGCCAGAGCCGGGAGTCGGTGGAGAACAGCTACCGGTCGCGCTGGAGCTGGGACGATGTCAAGTGGGGGACCCACTGCGTCGACTGCTACCCCGGCAACTGCCCGTTCCGGGTCTACGTGCGCGACGGGCGCGTGCTCCGCGAGGAGCCGGCGGCGACCTTCGGGGTCGTCGAGGAAGGCGTCCCCGACTTCAACCCGATGGGCTGCAACAAGGGGGCCTGCTGGAGCCAGCAGCTCTACGACGGTGACCGGGTCCTGCATCCGCTGCGGCGCGTCGGCGAACGGGGCAGCGGCGAATGGGAGCAGATCACCTGGGACGAGGCGCTGACCCAGGTCGCCGACGGGATGCTCGACGCCATCGACCAGGACGGCCCCGAGTCGATCGTCCGGGAGGGGACGCCCGAGATCGCCACCGTCATGCCGACCGATCGCTTCTTCAACGTCTTCGGTGGCCGATCGATGGACCTGCACCCCTCCTTCAACGACTTCTCGATCGGACTGCACGAGACGTTCGGCAAGTGGAACCCGGCATCGTCGGCCGACGACTGGTTCCACTCGGAGCTGATCCTCATCTGGCACATGAACCCGGCGTTCACCCGGATCCCCTTCTACCACTTCATGCTCGAGGCCAGGTACCACGGAGCGGAGGTCGTCTCGATCTCGCCCGACCTCAATGCCTCCCACGCCCACAGCGACTACCACGTGCCCATGCCGCCGGGCAACGATGCCGCGCTCGCCCTGGCCATGGTGCAGGTGATCCTCGAGGAGGACCTCACCGACAAGACCTTCGTCCGCGAACAGACGGACCTGCCCTGCCTCGTGCGGAAGGACACCCGGCGCTTCCTGCGCCAGACCGATGTCGAGGGGGCGGGCGGGGACGCGCGCGAGGACCAGCTCTACCACTGGGACCCTGAGACGGGCCTGGTGGAGGCCGATCGCTCGAACCTGCTCCTCGACGGTCGCGAGGTGGCCCTGGAAGGTAGCTTCCAGGTCACGCTGGCCGACGGCATGACGGTTGAGGTCGAGCCCGTCCTGTCCCTCCTCAAGCATCATGTGGACACCCACTACACCCCCGAGCTCCAGCAGGAGACCACCGGCGTCCACCCCGACGTCGTGCGGATGCTGGCGCGCAAGACCGCTGCCAAGCGCACCGACATCATGCTCGGATGGAACTCGTGCAAGTACTACCACGGCGACCTGATCGAGAGGGCAATGTGCCTGCTGCTCGGTGTCACCGGCAACTGGGGCAAGGCGGGCACGGGCATCCGCTCGTGGATGATCGGCATGGCCGACGGGATGTTCACCATCATGGCCAAGACGGTGCCGGGAGTGGAGGGCGCCGAGCAGCTCTTCACCGCCCAGCAAGGAGCCATCGCCCAGCTGCGGGAGAAGGACCCCAGTCTGGTCACCGACGAGCTCGCCGTGCGGGAGCTGTCCCGCCTCCTGGCCCATGTCGGCGGCGACGGGCCCCGGTCGGCGGGGTCCCCGCCGGCCTTCTGGTGGTACTGGCAGGCGGGCTACGCCGAGCGTTGGAACAATCCCGAATGGGGTGACACCTCGTTGCCCCGCACCTTCGACGAGTACTTCCAGGAGGCGTTGGACAACGGATGGTGGGAGAACGTCGACGAGCCCCGTCCCGACCAACCACCCCACGTCCTCGTCGAGTGCGGCGGCAACATGCTCCGGCGGACCAGGGGTGGGTGGACACAGCTCGGCGACGCGCTGTGGGATCGGCTCGATCTCATCGTCTCGATCGACTTCCGCATGAACTTCACCGGAATGAACTCCGACCTGATCCTCCCCGCGGCCCAGCACTACGAGAAGATCAACTTCCACATCCCCACGTCGCACGTCATGAACCTCACGTTTTCCGACCGCAGCGCCGAACCGGCGGGCGAGGCCAAGCCCGAGTGGGAGATCTACCAGCTCCTGATAAAGAAGCTGGCCGAGCGGGCGAAGTCCAGGGGAGTGACCGAGTACCGCAACCGACGCGGCAACGTGTTCCGCCCGGCGGACATGTGGGACGCCTACACGCTCAACGGGTACCTCGCTGATGAGGAGGCACTCTTCGACGAGATCATCCGCGACTCCGCGTACGCCGGCACCATCCCCGAGCGCACCGATCTGACCCGCATGCGCGAGGTCGGCTACCAGCGCTTCATCGACTGGGGATCGGGCCCGTTCGCGCTCGCCCAGGCATCACCGCTCTTTCCCGATAAGACGCACACGCCGTTCCGCGACCACGTCGAGCGGGGGGCGCCCTTCCCCACCTATGCGAGACGGGCCCAGTTCTACATCGACCACCCCTGGTGGCTCGAGGCCAACGAGGAGCTGCCCTGTCACAAGCCGAACCCTCTGTCCGGCGGCGACCACCCGCTGCGCATGACCTCGGGGCACAACCGGTGGTCCATCCACTCCATGAACCAGGCCAATCCGGTGATCCTCCAGACGCACCGGGGTGAACCGCTGGTGGAGGTGTCCCCGGTCGATGCCGCCGGTCGAGGGGTTGAGGACGACGACCTGATCAGGGTGTACAACGACATCGCATCGTTTGCGGCGCGGGCCAAGGTGTCGGCTGCGGTCCGTCCCGGCCAGGTCATCTCCTACAACGGCTGGGACGGTCACCAGTACCGCGACTGGATGGGCGCCAACGAGATCGAGGCCGGCATGGTCAAGTGGATCGGTTTCGCCGGCGGCTACGGCCACATCAATTACAGCTTGGCGGAATGGCAGCCCATTCCGGTCGACCGAGGTGTTCCCTGCAACTTCGAGGCGGCAGGTCCGACTGCCGCACCCAACGGGAGGTAGGGCCATGCAAGTGCCCGAGATCGTCGACGACGCTCTGGACCCGGCCGACAAGGCGTGGGCCGCGGTGCCCAGCGAGAAGGTGCCGCTCGTCCCGGTGCCGATCGAGGAACAGCCCAACGAGTACATCCGCACCGCGTGGCGCACGCGGCCCTATGGTCAGACGGGTGAGGTGGACGTGGCCGCGGTGCAGCGCGGCGAGCGCCTCCTCGTCCGCCTGGAGTGGGACGACTCGGACGAGCCCAACACCGAGTTCCTCGACGGCGCCGGGGTGTTCTTCCCCGATGCCGGGGACAGCGGTGCGCCCCTCACCATCGGGTCGCACAGCGCCCCGGTACGGCTGTGGGCGTGGCGCGACCGCACGCCGATGCAGGAGGCCCTTCCGGCGGCAAGGGAGCTCGTGGCCAGCGGCCCCGGAGCGTTCCGCCCCGCCGGCCTCGACGCCGGAGACGGGGAGAACGAGGGCGCACGGCCCGATGCCGTCTCCGCCCTGTCGGGCGGCCGCTGGGCCGTCGTCATCGCCGGGGACCTCGCACCAGCGGCCGCGGCGGGGCGGATGGGGGTGGTCGTCTGGGACGGCTCCAACGACGAGCGTGCAGGGATCGGGGCGGTGAGCCCGAACTGGGTGCCGCTCACCGTCAAGTGAACCAACGGAGATGGGAGGGACGATGAGCCAAGACATCGCAGGGGCCGCCGTGGCGGGCCAGGTAGCCATGGTGTTCGATCTCAACAAGTGCATGGGGTGCCAGACGTGCTCCATCGCCTGCAAGGTGCTGTGGACCAGGGAGGAGGGCGAGGAGCACCAGTGGTGGATGACGGTGAACACCCAGCCCGGCCAGGGGACGCCCAAGGACTGGGAGGACATGGGCGGCGGGCGGAAGGACGGCAGCCCGGTCACCGGGCATCAGCCGACCCGTGCCGAGTTCGGCGGCGGTTGGGAGTTCAACTACGACGAGGTCTTCTACGGCGGCAAGGGCCGATCGGTCCACTTGAAGCCCACCGACAAGGGGGACGGGACCACGCGCTGGGGCATGAACTGGGACGAGGACCAGGGTGCCGGCGAGTACCCCAACGCCTATTACTTCTACCTGCCCAGGCTGTGCAACCACTGCACGCACCCGGTGTGCGCGTCCGCCTGTCCCACCGGGGCGATGTACAAGCGGCCCCAGGATGGCGCTGTTCTGCGCGACGAAGACCTGTGCCAGGGCTCGCGCTTCTGCATGGAGGCCTGCCCCTACAAGAAGATCTACTTCAACGAAGCCCGCAACGTGGCCCAGCACTGCATCATGTGCTTCCCCCGGCTCGAAGAGGGAGTGGCACCGGCGTGCGCCAGGCAGTGCCCGGGTCGGCTCACCTTCGTGGGCATGCTGTCGGACCCCGAGGGCCCGATCCACAAACTGGTGAACGAGTGGGAGGTGGCCCTGCCGCTGCATCCGGAGTACGGCACGACTCCGAACGTCTTCTACGTGCCCCCGCTCGCGCCGTACCGGCTGAACGAGGACATGTCGATCGACTACGAGACTCCGCGTATCCCGCCCGAGTACCTCGAGTCGCTCTTCGGTCCCAAGGTCCATTCGGCGCTGGCGACGATGCAGGGCGAGCTCGACCGCGTCCGGGCCGGAGGCACCTCGGAGATCCTCGACACCCTGATCGTCTACAACTGGCTCGACCTGTTCGGGCCGTTCACCACCGACCCCGGCACGCTCGACCGCACCCCCGACAAGGTCGCCGTCAGCCTGACCGCCAAGCGCACCGAGCCCGCGGGCGGCTGATCCAACGCGCCGCACCGCCGGCGCCTCAGTACACATCAAGGCACACGTCAAGAGGAGGCCCCATGTTCACCTACTCACTCACCGGGCTCGAGATCAAGAGCGCGGCCGACGGGCCGGAAGAGGTCGAGGAGAACGAGACGACGGCACGCAGCGCCGTCTACCAGGTCCTGGGCGCGTTCTTCTCCGCACCCGACCGCGATCACTTCGACAGGGCCGGCCAGGGTCTGTGGACCAAGGAGCTCACCGAAGCCGCATCGCTCCTACCCTTCCCCCTCGAGGTGGGCGAGTTGACGCTTGCCTCCGATGTCGACCCCGAGAGCTACTCGGCCGAGTACGCCCGGCTGTTCGGTGCCGGGTGCAGTGAAGCTCTACAGATCGGCGCCGAGGACCGCGACGACGTGGAGGCCAAGCTCCGCCGCGAGTACGAGTACTTCGGCCTGGCGGTCAGCACCGACCGGCGCGCAGCAGACGACCTCTGCACCGAGTGCGACTTCATGCAGTACCTGGCCTTCCGCGAGGCGGCCACCGGTTCCGACCGGCTGCGCGCCTCGTACCGCAAGGCGCAACGCGACTTTCTGGAGCGGCACCTGCTGAGCTGGGTGCCGGACATGGTGGCGGCCGCCACGGCGCTCGGGCCCAATGCCGTCTACTCGTGGGGACTCGATCGTCTCGACACCTTCCTCCGCTCCGATCTGGACTATGTGACCGCCCAGCTCGATGGGTGACCCCCGGGCCGTGGATACCGGCGAACCGCCGCCATGAGCACGGAAGACCGCTACCAGCGTCGCTGGTGCTGGGATCGGGTCACCTGGGGGACGCACTGCGTCAACTGCCTGGCCACCTGTCCCTACCGCGTCTTCACGCTGGGGGACACCGTGGCCTTCGAGGAGCAGGGCGGGACCATCGAGGCCGTGGCCGAGGGGGTGCCCGACCTCAACCCGCTCGGCTGCCAGAAGGGCAGTGCCTGGAGCGTGCAGCTCACCAGCGAGGACCGGGTGCTCCACCCCCTGCGACGGGTAGGCGAGCGCGGCGGGGGCCAGTGGGAGCAGATCACCTGGGAGGAGGCGCTCACCGAGGTCGCCGATGCCATGCTCGACACCATCGACGAGGACGGGGTCGAGTCGATCGTCTTCGAAGAGAGCGTCGAGGGCGGTCTCCTCTCGCAGGCCCCGTTCCTCCGCCTGGCCGGCCTGCTCGGCGCCATCACCCTCGATGCCAACGGCCTGGTCAACGATCTGCCCACGGGCCACCACATCACGTTCGGCAAGTTCTCGTGCGCCAGCACCGTCGACGACACCTTCCGCTCCGAGCTGCTCCTGCAGTGGCACTCCAACCCGGCCTACACGTCCATCCCCTATCACCACTTCATCTCCGAGGCCCGCTACCGGGGGGCGACGGTGGTGGCGATCGCCCCCGACTACAACGCCTCGGCCGTCTCCTCCGACATGTTCGTCCCGGTACGGCCGGGCACCGATGCCGCACTGGCGCTGTCGATGTGCGAGGTGGTGCTCTCCGAGGGTCTGGCGGACCTCGAGTTCGCCAGCACGCAGACCGATCTCCCGCTGTTGGTGCGGACCGACACCGGGCGCTTCCTGCGCGAACGGGACATCCGGAGCGGAGGGGCGGAGGACCACTTCTTCCTCTGGGACGAAGGCAACGGGATCCACGACGCCCCTCGCGCCACGCTGCGTCTCGAGGGCCTCAAGCCCGCCCTGCGCGGCCGGTGGCCGGTGCAGCTGGCCGACGGGTCGACCGTCGAGGTGACCACGGTCCTGTCGCTCCTCGAGGAGCGGCTGGCGGACTACGTGCCCGAGCGCGCCGAGGAGCTGTGCGGGGTGGCAGCCTCCACGATACGCACCCTCGCCCGCATGGTCGCCGGCCATCGCTGCAAGATCCTGGAGGGCTTCAACACGCCCAAGTACTACCACGGCGACCTCATGGAGCGTTCCATGTGCCTCCTCCTCGGGCTCACCGGCAACTGGGGCAGGCCCGGAACCGGCATCCAGGGACTTGCCCTGGCCGGGCTCGACGGCTACTTCCTCTTCCCCATGAAGACGAAGAAGGGGGTCGAGGAGACGGCCCGCCTCCTGGAGGGGATCGAGCAGGCGGTGGAGACCATGCGAGAGCGGGACCCCGAGGCCACCGACGAGATGCTCGGCAACCAGCTGCTGGCCCTGTCCGCGAGCTCGGGGACCTCGGCGCCACCGGTGTTCTTCAACTACCACCATGCCGGGTACCGCGAGACGTGGAACCGCGCCGAGTGGTCCGACCCCACCATGAAGCGCACCTTCGACGCCTACCTCAGCGACGCGGTGCGCCGCGGCTGGTGGGGCGGTGTGGCCCGTCCGGGGGCGGCCACCGAGCCGAGGGTCCTCTTCTCGGTTGGCACCAACCCGCTGCGCCGGGCGCGGGGCGGGCGGGCCAAGCTGCTCTCGAACCTGTGGCCCAAACTGGACAAGGTCGTCGTCGTGGACTTCCGCATGTCGACCACCGCTCTGCACGCGGATCTCATCCTGCCTTCGGCCATGCAGTACGAACGGGTCAATGTCCAGTACCCCATCACCCACACCCTCCGGCTCTCCTTCTCCGACGCCGCCACCCCCCCGCGGGGCGAGTCGCGTACCGAGTGGCAGATCTTCTCCGCCCTGGCCAAACGCTTGTCGGAGCGGGCCGTCGAGCGCGATCTCCTCGAGTACGTCGACGGTCGTCGCCAGACCAGGCATCTCGACCGCCTGGGCGATGACTTCGTCGTCGGCGGGGACTTCGCCTCCGAGGAAGTGGTGCTCGACGAGTGGGTGCGTGACTCGGCCGATGCGGGCACGCTGCCGGTCGGCAGCTCGGTCGAGACGCTGCGTCGCGACGGGAGCATCCGCTTCACCGGGCTGGGGATCTTCGCCCCGGGCCTGTCCGTCGCCGCCGACGTGTCGCCGACGGATGTGATGACCGCCTTCGGATGGCACGTGGACAAGGGACTGCCGTTCCCCACGCTCACCCGGCGGGCGCAGTTCTACATCGACCATCCCTGGTTCGTCGAGGCCGACGAGCACCTGCCGCGCCACAAGGAGCCGCCACGGATGGGTGGCGACTGGCCGCTGCTGATGACCAGCGGGCACTCGCGCTGGACCGTGCACTCGATCAGCATGGGGAACCGTCCCCTGCTCGGCACGCACCGCGGCCGGCCGCTGGTGGTGATGAGCGAGCAGGACGCCGTCGAGTGCGCCGTCCGCGAGGGCGACCAGGTACGGGTCGTCAACGATCACGGGGCCTTCGAGGCCATGGCCCGTGTCACCCCCAGGGTCCGCCCCGGCCAGCTCATCGTCTACAACGGCTTCGAGCCCCACATGTTCCCGCGCTGGGAGGGGACCAACGAGGTGGAGCCGGGCATGGTGAAGTGGCTCCATCTGGTCGGCAAGTACGGCCATCTGCGCTACCTCCCCTTCGGCTGGCAGCCGGTGCCCGCCGATCGGGCGGTGTTCGTCCGGCTCGAGCGAGTGGAGGCGGTATGAGGTTCCGACGGCAGGGCGCCGAGGGCGAGGGGGTTGAGAGCGAGGGCTCCGAACCGGGCGCTCCCCGGGCGACCGATGCTCCGGCGCCGACCCCCGAGGAGCTGGAGCTGTTGACCCGCGCCTTCGAGTCCGACCGCTCGCTCTTCCGGTTGCTGTCGACGGTCCGGACCCGCCGGATGGGGCTCGGGTACCGCTCGGAGACTGGCGAGGAGGAGGTGTTCGCCTGGTCGAACAGGCGGGCCGTCACCCAGGCCGAGGGCCCGCTGCACCACGTGTCGTCCGCAGAGCCGGTGCCGCTCTCCGAGGTGGAGGAAGCACTGGTGTGCTGGGCGGCCGCCGGCCCCAACGGCATCGCCCTGGCCGATGTGCCGGTGCACGGCGGCCTGGCCGGTCAGCTGTCGTGGGCGGGCCGCACGGTGCCGTCATCGTCCAACGACCTCGCCGTCGACCTGTTCATCGTGAACGACGACGGGGTCTGGGTCTACCGGCCGACCACCGAGCGGACCGCTCCCGTGGAGATCAACGGGCCCGATGACTACGCCAAGGTGCTGGCTTGGTACCGCCAGGGCCGGACCCACCTGAGCGAGCGGCGACCCGACGTGGCATGGCCGTCGAACCCCGAGGGGACCCACGGCGTCAATCCGATGGGACCGGGCCAGTACAACCTGAACCGCCCGGGGAGCACCTGGCTGCTCCCGGTGGGTGACGTAGGACTCGAATGGTTCAACCAGCTGCTCCTCTCCTACGAGTGGTCGGGCTTCTTCCTGATGGACCCCGACACGGACAAGCCGGCCGGCTGCGAGGAGTGGATCCGCCCGGGCTTCCTCGAGGTGGGCTTCCCCATCCCCGCCTTCGACGAGCTGGCGCTGATGCTGCATGCCGGGCAGGCCGGTTGCATCGTGCAGAACATCAGGTTGGCCTGTGAGGCCCTGGGGCTCGGGGCATGGACGACCGGCTCGTACGCCGATGACATGGTGCTCGGTGCCTACCCCGACATCGTCAAGGGGCTCGGCTTCGACTTCCTCGAGCGCGACCCCGCCACGAACCCCTCGCGCACGGCCACCTGCCTGGGCCTGCCGGGGGTCAAGGATGCGGTGGTGGTTCCCTCTCCCCGGTTCCCCGACGCGGCCTCCGCCGTCCGCCACGTGAAGGAGCTGCGCTACCGCCGCGGTGCCCAGCTCTCACGGCAGGACAACTGGTCGCTGCGAAGCGGTGGACCATACCGGCCCGACGTGCTCGAGGAGATCCTCCAGCATCCTCGCACCTATGTCGCGGAGTGGGCCGAGGAGGCGGCCATCGCCACGGTCGAGTACATCGTGGCCAAGCACGGATGCTGCCCGGCCTACATCAACCCGGTGCGGGCAAAGCTCTCCGTACAGGCTCATCACGTCGACCCGTCGTTCTACCGGTCCTTCGACGTGGGCGACGGCGAGCCGTACGCGCTGACGCCTGCCATCCTCGATCACTTCGGGACCTGGCACCCCGGTCTTCCGGACCCGGCGGCTGCCGCCGGGACGCCGACCGGTCCGGAGGAACCACGGTGACCGCGACCTGGGTGCAGGTTCTCGCCGGGTACCTCCACCTCCTGGCCGTCGCCGTGTACGTCGGCGGGTCGATCGCGATGGAGTTCGTGCTCGGGCCCGCCCAGTCGTACGTCCCGCCGGCCCAGGCGCAGGTCATCGGCCAACGCTCCGCCGACCGCTTCCTGGTCCTGGTGTGGGGAGCGCTGGCGTTGTTTCCCATCAGCGGGCTGCTGCTCTTCTTCTCGCTGGGCGACCAGCACACGCTGAGCGGCATGCAGTTCTTCACCACCCGCTACGGGCAGACCCTCCTCGGCATGATCGTGCTTTGGGCGGTCCTCGTGGTGAACGGGGCGATCATCACCTTCGTGCTGCGGCCCCGCCTGGCGCAGCGCGCGAGCGCCCAGGGGGGCGGGTCCGGAGTGGCACAGCGGCTCGAGGTCATGCAGTCCGCGGTCAAGTGGGTATCGCACATCTCGAGGATCGACCTCGGTATCGCCGTGGTCATCGTGCTGCTCGGGGCCTCGCTGGCCTACGGCGACGGGATCCTGTGATGCGGGTCGCCCTCGGGTTCCTCTTCACGCTGGCGTGGGCCGTCTACCTCGGCGGAGCGCTCGCCATGGAGCTGGTGTGGCGGCCGGTGCAGCGCGACATCCCCCCCTCCCAGATCGGCGCGATGTGCCGGTGGATGGGACGTCGCTACCGGTGGTTGGGGTTGGGCGCGCTGGGACTGGCCGCCGTGACCTGGCTGGCCTGGCGCGGTCTGGGCGGCACCGTCCTTCTGGCCTCGCGCCCTGCCGCCGCCGTCCCGCCGGCCGCCTCAGGATGGCCAGTCGCCGCCATGGTTGCCTGCTGGGGCTGCCTGGCGGCGATGGTCCTCGCCATGGGCGTGCTCCTGCACCCGAGGTCGCACGCCCGATGGCGGGCGGGCGCACACGCGGCCGACGCGGCCGCGGCGCGCCGGCGGAAGGTCCGCGCCTTGCGGACGATGGACGTGCTCCTGCGGGTCGAGCTCGCGGTCGCGCTCTCGACCACCGCTCTGGTCGTCCTCCCGAGCGGACCCCGGATCGGGTGGGCGGCATAGATGCCCAAGGCCATCGCCACCACGCCCTCGTGGTACTGGCCCGACCGGGTGCCCCGGGTGCTGGGGACCCCCCCCTACTACATCGAGGAGCTCCTCGTCGAACGATGGGCCCAGCGTCAGCCGGCCCATCCCTCACTGGTCTCCTCGGACGCGCGCACGGGAGCCGCCGAGCTCGCCGAGAGCGTCCGCGCCGTGGCCGCCGCGCTCACCGCGCTCACCGCGGACACCGCCCCGGACCGGCCCGTCGCGGTGTCCGCCGGTCCGACCGCCGAGGGCGCTGTCCTGGTGCTGGGCGCCCTGGCCTCGGGCCGGAAGGTCCTCCTCGCCGCGCCGGGCGCGACGATCGACGGCATGGACGTGTCGCAGGCCTCGCTGGGCATCGGTGACCCCGCCGGAACCGCCGCGCTGAGTGCGGCCGGCCTCGAGGCCCTCCGACTCGATGCCCTGGTGGCGCGCGCCCCCGCTGCTGCGGGCACACCTGGCGGCGACGTCGCGGAGGGCTCCGATGGCCTTGCCCCCTCGGTACGCGCGGATGGAGCGTCCGGCCTGGGCGCCCCTGTGGCGTGCATGGTCGGCCGGTACGGCTCGGTCTGGCACTCGCACCACTCCTTGCTAGCCGGGGCGGTGGCCCTGGGCGCGTTCCTCGGTTCCGGCGGCGACACCGCTTGGCTGTCCACCTACTCGCCGTGCACCTGGGAAGGCCTCTGCGGCCTGACCGTCGCCCTCCTCGCCGGGTCAACCATGGTCCTCGCCGAGCCGCGCGACGCCGCTGTCGAGGCCGCCGCCGCCGAGCACCCTGCCTGGCTGCTGTCGTCGCTCGCGGACGGCGTGGCGACCTGGGGAGGAGGCAAGCGCAGCCGCCGTGCCGGGGGCGAAGGCGTCCGCGCCGCGCTGCTCATGGTGGACGGGCCCTTCGATCCCGACGAACGACGCGCGGTGGCTCCCGCAGCCGGAGGCACGGCACTGACCATGTTCGGCATGGCCGAGACCGGCGTGGTCCTCGCCTCGCACCCGAGCTGGTACCTGGAGGAGTCCGTGGGCATCCCCGTGCCGAACATGCACGTGGTTGCGGCCGATCCCGACACCGGCCAGCCGATCTCGAGCATGTGGGAGCTCGTCGACCACGCGATGGTCACCGCGTGGTCCCCCTCGCTCGCCGTCGCCGGTGAGGCGGCCGGCGACGGACAGGGGCCCGACGGGACGGACGGCCACATCGGCGGGCAGACCGCGTCGGGATTCGCGTCGCGGTTCGTCGGCCGCCGGTTCGTCACCGGTGTGCTGGCCGCCTCGGACCCCAATGGCATGCTCTATCTGGTGGACGAATGACCCACCGGGGCGGGCTTCTTACGAGCGACTATCGGAGGTCCAGCCATGTCCAAGACGACTGAAGAGACCCGGACCGGGCAGGCGGTGGGGAAGAACAGACGGCCTTCGGAGCAGGCGATGGCCGACCGGGCACACTTCGACAGCGTCGCCTGGGGGTCCCACTGCGTGGACTGCTTCCCGGGCGCCTGCCCCTATCGGGTGTATGTGCGCGACGGACGGGTCGTGCGCGAGGAAGTGGCGGGGACGATGCCGCCGTTCGAGGTGGGGGTCCCCGACATGAACCCCCTCGGCTGCCAGAAGGGAGCGGCATGGTCGCGCCAGCTCGACGCCCCCGACCGCCTCCTGCATCCGCTGCGGCGGGTGGGTGAACGCGGCTCGGGCAGCTGGGAGAAGATCTCGTGGGACGAAGCCCTGATCGAGGTGGCCGACGCACTGCTCGATGCCATCGAGGAGGACGGCACCGAGGCCATCGTGCACGAGGGATCGCCGGAGGTCGGCGCCGTCCCCGCCGTCCACCGCTTCATGAACCTCGTGGGCGGTGTGATCACCGACATCAACGGGTCGATCAACGACATGGCGATCGGTCATCATCTGACGTTCGGGCGCTTCTACCCGATCTCCTCGAACGACGACATCTTCCACACCGATCTGGTGATCATCTGGAACTGCAACCCGAGCTACACGATCATTCCGTTCTTCCACTACCTGACCGAGATGCGCTACCGGGGCGGCGAGGTCGTGCTGCTCGCTCCCGACGTGTCCCCCTCGCACTCTCACGTCGACTACCACGTGCCCCTCCAATGGGGATCCGACCCCGCGCTGGCGCTCTCGATGTGCCAGGTGGTCGTCGAAGAAGGACTGGTCGACGAGGCCTTCGTCTCCTCGCAGACCGACCTGTCCCTTCTGGTGCATGCCGACACCGGGCGCTTCCTGCGCCAGTCGGACCTCGAGCCCGGCGGGTCCGAGGAGGTCTTCTACCACCTCGACCAGGGTGGAGAGGTGGTCGCCGCCAGCCGGAGCAACCTCCTGGTCGACTACTCCCCCGCCCTGTCGGGGTCGGTCACCGTGGAGCTGGCGGCAGGGGGCACGGTCGACGTGCTCCCCCTCATGGCCCGCCTCGCCGAGATGCTCGATCGTGAGTACCGCCCCGAGCACACCCAGGCAACGACCGGGGTCCATCCCGAGACGGTGCGGACCATGGCGCGCAAGGTGGCGACCCGGAGGACGAAGGTGATCATGGGGATGGGGGCGTGCAAGTCGTACCATTCCGATCTCTACCAGCGGACGATGAACCTGCTGCTCGCACTGACCGGCAACTGGGGCCGCAAGGGCACCGGCATCAACTGCTGGGCGGTGGGCCTCTTCGACGGTCAGACCCTCGCCATGGCCAAGCAGCGCGCCGGCATCGAGGGTGCCGAAGACGTGCTGGGTGGCCTCAGCGCGCTGGAGGACATGGTGAAGGAGGAGGACCCGACGCTGAGCGACGAACTCGCCGCCATCGAGGTCTGGCGTCGGCTGCCGACGATGGGGTCACGTGCCATGTTCCCCGCCTTCTTCTTCTGGTACTGGCACGCCGGGTACAAGGAGCGTTGGAACACCCGGGAGTGGAACGACCCCTCCATGCTGCGCGCCTTCGAGGAGTACTTCGACGAGGCGATGGAGGAGGGCTGGTGGCAGGGCATGGAGAAGCCCGGCCCGGCAACCACTCCCCGGGTGCTCATCGAGTGCGGGGGCAACCAGCTGCGCCGGACCCGCGGCGGCCAGGGGGCACTGCTGCCCACGTTGTGGTCGAAGCTCGAACTGGTGGTGTCGATCGACGTCCGCATGTCCACCACCGGCATGCATTCGGACATCGTGCTCCCCGCCGCCCAGCACTACGAGAAGGTCGGCTTCCACCTGCCGAGCCCGGCCATGCTGACCCTCACGCTCTGCGACAAGGCGGTCGACCCGCCGGGCGAGGCCAAGGAGGAGTGGGAGATCTTCGCCATGCTCTGCCGGGCGCTCGCCGAGCGGGCGGCGGAGCATGGCCTCGATACGTTCCGGGTTGGTAACGAGGGTGAAGCCGCCAACGATCCCGTCCACCGGTACGCGGACCTTTGGGACAGGTTCACCCTCGGTGGCAAGCTGCTCGACTCCGAGGACGTCGGGAGCGAGATGGTGCGCGACACGACCTATGCGGGGACGCTGCCAGAGGGTACGACCCTCGACACCCTCCGCGAGACGGGGTGGATCCGCTTCACCGGCTGGGGCTCCGCGCCGATGGCCAAGGGGCAGTCCTCCCCGTGGCCGGAGCACGAGACGCACTCGCCCTTCCGCAACCACGTCGAGGAGGGGCTTCCCTACCCGACGCTCACCAGGCGGGCCCAGTTCCTCATCGAGCATCCGTGGTACGTCGAGGCGGGAGAGGACCTCCCGGTGCACAAGGACCCCCCGAAGATGGGCGGGGACCACCCGTTCCGGATGACGAGCGGGCACAACCGCTGGTCCATCCATGCCATGAACATGGGCAACCCGGTGCTGCTGCAGACGCACCGAGGCGAGCCGCACGCCGTGATGCACCCCGACGACACCGCCCGGCTGGGCATCCCCGACGGAGGGCTGGCGCGTGTCTTCAACGACGTTGGCGAGTACACCGTGCGCATCAAGACCTCCCCTGGGCAGCGCCCGGGCGGCCTGACCATCTACAACGGGTGGGACGGGCACATGTTCCGGGGCCGCAAGGGCTCCAACGAGGTCGAGCCCGGCATGGTGAAGTGGCTCAACATGGCGGGCGGCTACGGCCACCTGCGCTACTCGCCCATGGAGTGGCAGCCGGTACCGGTCGACCGGCCCATCTTCGTCGACATCGAAGCCGCCCCCGAGGACGCGTCGTGAACGATGCGACCCGGACCGGGCCGGCCGGCATGCGCGGGCGCCACGACGGCGCCGCCGAGGCTCCGGCCCGACAGATCGACGGAGCCGGGCACCCTTCCCCCTTGGGTGCCCGGCTACCGCCGCTCCGTGCCGGAAGGAGCGGCCCCTCCCACGGTGGACCCGGGCGCAGCACCGATAGGAGCTTTCCCTCGTGCCGACACTGGGGCATGATCCACCTCACTCCTCACGCTGCTCGCCAGGGGCAGGGTGGCCCGAAGAACCGGAGGCAACGACATGTACGCTGAGCTGTCGCCCGACCTCGGCCCGGACCGGGAGGCCATACGCACCGAAACCCACCGTTTCGCCGCCGAGGTGTTGCGGCCCGCGAGCATCGACCTCGACCGGTGCAGTGCCGAGGAAGTGATCGCCAAGGACTCACGGCTGTGGGACGTATACCGGGCCTGGTACGGGCTCGGCAACCACGCCGCGGGCCTTCCCGGCCAGGACGACGGGCTCGAGGTCGACCCGCTGGGACAGCATCTCATCTACGAGGAGCTCGGCTGGGGCGCCTGCGACCTGGCGATCAGCCTGGGCGTTGCGGGCATGCCCTTCCGCGCAGCGGCGGAGGTGGGCCAGCTCACCGGCAACCAGGCCCTGCTCGACGAGATCGTGACCCCCTACGCCGAGGACCGCGAGGGTCGCTACATCGGCTGCTGGGCGATCACCGAGCCGGCACACGGATCGGACAGCCTCGGGGTGGGGACCGCGGGGCTGTCCGATCCCAGGACATCGGGCAACTGCCGCGCCCGCCGCGACGGGGACGACTGGGTGCTCACCGGCCAGAAGTCGGCCTGGGTCTCGAACGGGACGATCGCCACCCACGCCATGCTGTTCTGCACCGTCGAGCCCGAGCAAGGCATGGCCGGAGGCGCAGTCCTCATCGTGCCGCTCGACGGGCCCGGGGTGACCCGGGGACCGGCGCTCGAGAAGCACGGCCAGCGGGCGCTCAATCAGGGCGAGATCATCTTCGACGAGGTACGGGTGCCCGGGCACTGCCTGCTCGCCGGGCCCGACATCTACTCGCTGGTGCTCGGTATGACCTTGTCGACCGCCAACACCGGGATGAGCGTCATCTTCACCGGCGCAGCACGCGCCGCTTTCGAGGAGGCGCTCGCCTACGCCAAGGTGCGGGTCCAGGGCGGAGGACCGATCGCCGAGCACCAGATGGTCCAAGGACTGCTCTTCGGGATGTTCGCACGGGTCGAGCAGGCCAGGGCGCTGTCCCGAGCGGTCATGTGCGGCCAGGGCCCGAACGGCGGGTCCGGCGGGCTCGCCCATGCCATCGCCGCCAAGGTGACGTGCACCCAGACCGCCTTCGAGGTGGCCAGCCAGGCCGTGCAGGTGCACGGGGCGATCGGGCTGGCCAAGGACCTTTTCATCGAGAAGCTCCTGCGCGACGCCCGGTCCGCGCTCATCGAGGACGGCGTGAACGAGTTCCTCAGCCTGGTGGGGGCACGACAGGTGATCGACTCCTATGTACTGTGAGGCGGCCGCCGCGGCGGCCCTGACACGGAGGTAGAGGGTCGATGTCACGCTCGCAGTCCCTGATCGAACAGCTCCTGCGCCAGCGCGCCGCCGCCCACCCCGACGAGGTGTGGCTCAAGTGGAAGGACACCCAGGTCCACTGGCACGAGGTGCTCTCCAACGCCCAGCGGGCCGCCAACGGCTGGCTCGAGCTCGGGGTGCGCCCGGGCGACCACGTCGCCATCATGCTCGACAACTGCCCGGAGTTCATCTGGGCCTACTTCGGCCTGCTGTTCATCGGCGCGGGCGCCGTCCCGGTGAACACCGCTCAGCGGGGCGCCACGCTGCGGCACATCCTGGGCGACTCGGGCGTCACTGCCATCATCGTCGACAATGGCCTGCGTGACGCCCTCCAGGCCGTGCGCGCGGACTGCCGCCGGCTGGAGCGGGCCGTGGTCGTCGGGGGCGGCGCCGGCAACGGCATCGACTGGGACGTCGACCGCCTCATGTCGGCACCGGACGCCGAGCCGGCCACCGATGTCGCCGACGCGATGAGCGGCGCCGCGATGCTCTACACCTCGGGCACCACCGGCCCGCCCAAAGGGGTGGTCACCACCCGCTACGATGCCTCCCCGATCGGGGTGCTCCTCGGTGCCATCGGTGTCCAGCCCGGCGAGACCATGTACACGCCGCTTCCCCTCTTCCACGGCAACTCCCTCTTCGTCTCGATGACCGGCTCCATCATCCTCGATGCCCGGTTCGCGCTCGGGGAGCGCTTCAGCGGGTCGCGCTTCTTCGACGAGTGCCGACGCTACGACGCCGTGGAGTGCAACACGCTGGGCGGCATGATCTCGATCCTGCTCAAGCAGCCCGAGCGTCCGGACGACGCCGACAACCCGGTACGGGTGGTGCTGTCCGCCGGCTGCCCTCCCGACCGGTGGGAAGCCTTCCAACGTCGGTTCGACGTACGGATCGTCGAGTGGTTCGGCATGGTCGACGCGCCCGGCATCCTGATGAACACCGAGGGCAGGGTGGGCTCGATGGGCAAGCCGGTGGCAGGGGTGGAATTCGCGGTCGTCGACGACCAGGGTGAGCCGGTCGGTCCCGGCCGGGTGGGCGAGCTCACCTTCCGCCACCCCGAAGGGCAGCTCACCCACTACCACGGGCTTCCCGAAGCGACCGAGGCCGCCTACCGCGACGGATGGTTCCGCACCGGGGACCTCGCCAGCTACGACGAGGACGGGTTCTTCTACTACCAGGGCCGCAAGAAGGAGTCGATCCGCCGGCTGGGGGAGAACATCTCGGCGTGGGAGATCGAGACCGTCGTCAACGGCAACCCCCAGGTGCACGAGTCCGCCGCCCACGCGGTCACCTCCGAGCTCGGTGAGGATGAGGTCAAGGTGGTGGTGGTGGCCAAACCCGGTGAGCGCATCGACCCGCAGGCGCTCGTCGACTACTGCGCGGGGAAGATGGCCCGCTATGCCATACCCCGCTATGTGGAGATCGTCGATAGGCTCCCGAAGACGGGCACCCAGCGAGTCCAGTACGCCGCGTTGAAGGAACGGGGGGTCACGCCGCAGACCTGGGACCGCCAGCACGCCGCGGCAGCGCCAAAGGAGAACCATGCGTGAGGTGAAGGTGGTCGGGGCCGGCATGACATCGTTCGGGAAGTTTCCCGACCGCAGCGTTCGCTCGCTCAGCGAGGAGGCGGTCGCAGAGGCTCTGGCCGACGCGCAGGTCGCCCCCGCCGATGTGGGCTTCGTGGCCTTCGGGAACGCCGTCGGCGGCATCCTGCAGGCGCAGGAGATGATCAGGGGGCACTCAGCGCTGCACCACACCGGGCTCCTCGGCGCCCCGATCGTGGACGTGGAGAACGCGTGCGCATCGTCGTCGAGCGCCTTCCACGTGGCCTGGCTGGCCGTCGCGTCGGGGTCGGTCGACCTCGCGTTGGCGGTCGGTGCCGAGAAGCTCACCCATCCGGAGAAGATGCGTTCCCTGGCGGCCATCGGCACCGCCCTCGACCTCGAGGACTTCCCAGCGGCGCGCGAGATGCTCTCCGCCGTGCTGCTCGGCTGGCACGGTGCCGCGCCACCCGCCGGCTCCACCCCTCCGCCCCCGGCTCCGGCGGCGGGCACGGGCGGGACGCAAGGCGCTGCCGTCGAGCACTCGGCCTTCATGGACGTGTACGCCAAGATGACCGAGCACTACCTGGCCCACAGCGGCGGGACCGTGGAGGACCTGGCGGCGGTGTCGGTGAAGAACCACCGGCACGCCTCGGCCAACCCCAAGGCCCAGTACCGCACACCGGTGACCGTCGAAGAGGTGCTGGCGAGCCGCATGGTCTCCCCGCCCCTCACCGTGCTCATGTGTTCGCCAATCGCGGACGGGGCGGCGGCCCTCGTCCTGGCCTCCTCCGACGCGGCGAAGAAGCTGGGCGTGCCGGCGGTGACGGTACGGGCGTCGGTGCTGCTCTCGGGTCGCGACCGCTCGCTCGACGAGGCCGGCGTGGCGGAGCGCGCGGCGGAACAAGCCTACAAGACCGCCGGCATCGGCCCCATGGACCTCGACGTCATCGAGCTCCACGACGCCGCGGCCACTGCCGAGCTGCTCCTCTACGAGGAGCTCGGTCTCTGCGGCCCCGGTGAGGGCCCCAGGCTCCTGGCGTCGGGTGACACCACCCTCGGGGGACGGGTCCCGGTGAACCCGAGCGGAGGCCTGCTGTCCCGCGGCCACCCCATCGGGGCCACCGGGTGCGGGCAGCTCGTCGAGCTGGCGGACCAGCTGCGCGGGAGAGCGGGCGAACGCCAGGTGGCCGGGGCGCGAGTGGGCCTGGCTGAGAACGGAGGTGGGTTCATCGGCGCCGACGCAGCGGCGACGGTGATCACGATTCTCTCCAACTGAGGGCGAGCCGATCGACACGAAGGACTGAGACCGCGGACGACTGGCCGCAAGGGAGGACTGCACGATGGAGTTCAATCAGGTCGTAGGGACGAGGCGGAGCATCCGCTTCTTCAAGCCGTGGAGGCCGGTCGAGCACTCGAAGATCCAGGTGATGCTCGAGGCCGCCAATCGCGCCTCGCGTTCGATGAACGCCGACTACACGCGGGCGATCGTCGTCCACCGCGACGACCTCTCCGGCGAGACCCGGGCCGCCTTGCGGAACCCGACCACCACCGCGGACCTCGACCTGGCACCGACCTACATCCTCTGGTACATCGACCTCGAGTACATCAACGGCGCGCAGGAGCGCCTCAACGAGCTGGTCGAGCTCAACGTCCTGCCGCCGTCGCACGGGTGGTCGAAAGCCTATGTCGACGACCTGGTCTGGCCCCAGGTGCTCAAGCCGATCGCCGACATCCCCGAGGTGCTGATGTTCATGGGCGCGGTGGAGACCGGCATCGCCATCTGCAACGCGTTGAACGCCGCGGTGGACCAGGGACTAGGCACCTGCCTCCACGCCTTCACCGCGGCCGACAAGGTGAAGGAGCTGCTGCATGTGCCGGACTCGTGGATCCCGGTCTGGCTCCAGCTGGTCGGCTACCCCGCAGAAGAGCCCGAGGCCGGCGGCCAACGGCCGCGGCGGCCCCTGTCGAAGCTCTTCTTCGAGGGCGACTGCACCAAGCCCTGGCAGGAGGATCCCGAGGTGACCGAGCACCTCAAGCGCGAAGGGATGATCCAGGCCCCCGCTCCGTTCCCGTACCGTGCGCAGGAGGTCAGGAACCTCTCGCGCATGTTCGGACTGCCGGAGTGACGGTGGCCGACGGCAGCGGAGGCACCCATCAGGAGCTGGAGGAGTCACCGTCGGTTCAACGCTGGCTCCAGAGCCCGGGCCTGAGCTCGGCGCCGGAGGCCGAGCACGCCGCGCTGGTCGACCTCCTGGGCGGGTTGTGCGAGTTCGCCGGCAAGGGACCCGATGCCCTGGTCACCGAGTGCCTTCGCACGACGAAATCGGGCGACCGGGCGATCAGCGCCAAGGGCAGGCGGTGGGCCGAAGACACAATCGAGGCCTTCGTCGCGACGAAGGGCTTCACCGGCCACCAAGCGGTGGTGACCGCCAACGCGCTGCGGGGCTTCCTCATCCACAACGGCATATTCATGCAGGGGCCGGCATCCATCGGATGAGCGACGGGGGCAGGGGGCGGGCCTCCACCCGGACCCGAGGCGGAGTACCTGCCCGCAGCGGGGCCGGGTGGCGGTTGCCGCGGGCAGAACGCCATACTTCTGGTCGATGACGGAGCTCGAGCAGGCCATTTCGCTCTCGATCGAGGAGCGCCGCGCCGCGTTCGAGCGGTTCTTCGACGCCCATCCGGGCGGCTCCCGGCCCGCGCCCGGGTACGGCCGGGCCCTCATCGACTTCCTGGCGTGGGAGGTCGACAGCGGGCGAGTCGTCGGCGGCGGCGGATCGGTGTGGTGGAAGGCTGTCAACGGGTCCCTCGCGCTCGACCTCCGTGACGCCCTGGACTCCTCGGGCGAGACGCAGTCTTCCACCCGTCCGGCGGTCGCTGCATGGACGGCCTACGCGTCGGCCCCCTCCGGCGAGGAGCAGCGGACCCTGTGGCAGGCACACGACCGGTCGATCGCCAGGGGGGTCGTCGGGGCGGCCGCCCTTCTCGAGGACGAGGAGCCGGCTGAGCAGTCCTTCTCCCGCCTGGTGCTGCGCGTCCTGCATCGTGCCACGGAGACGTCCGAGCCCACCGACACCCCGGCGTTGGGCGAGTCGGTGAGGCGCCGCTACCCGCGCCGGTACCCGATCGGCCCCGAAGAGCTCGACGGACTGGTGGCGGCGATGTCGCGGGGGGCCGACCCCCGCGGAACCGGCCTACCGCCACCACGCAACGACTGATCGTCCGGCGCGTGGAGCGAAGCACGGCGAACCATCCCAGGTGGAACTCAGTAATGCCGGACTGAGGGCAAGCAGAGGAGGTTGACCCACTTACGCATAGACCTCCGCCACGGCGACGAGCAGAAGATCATCTGGCGGCGGC
>JADGOE010000050.1 GCA_017883135.1 Acidimicrobiales bacterium | reverse complement strand
CAGGTTCTGGGCACTGCGGGGAGCATTGTGGGAGCAATCACCAGTGGCACGGTTCTTCGGCAGGTACGAGCACTCGCTCGACGACAAGGGAAGAGTGATTCTCCCGGCCAAGTTCCGCGCCCCGTTCGATCGTGGCGGCTATCTGACCGAGTACCAGGACGGCTGCTTGTCGTTGTGGACGCCGGACGAGTTCGAACTGCAGATGGAGTCGATGCTGCAGCGGGCCACCTCGGGGAAGAGCGACCGGAACCTGGTGCGACTGTGGGCATCGACCTCACACGAACTGGAGGTCGACCGGCAGGGACGGATGGCCATCCCGACACGACTCAGGGAGTATGCCGGCCTGGTGGGCGACGTCCTGGTCCTCGGGGCGATCGACCGGGTCGAGTTGTGGAATCGGGACTCCTGGGACCAGAAGGTCCTGCCGGAGGAGGAGCGACTCACCCAGGGCGACGACGGCTGAGTGTCGCGGTGCACCTCCATGTCGTGCGGCACGGCTCCGACGGGACTCACGACGATGCCTCCGGCAGCGGCCCGAACACCGTGCCCTCCACGCTCGACCGCGACGTCCGCAGCCTCGACCGCCGGATCGGATCGGAGACCTCTGATGAAGGGAGCGGGATCAGAAGGATCACGACGTCGGACCTGGCGGTGGACGCCAGGCCCGTCTTGGCGTTCTCGGGCGGCCCGTGCCGACCGACGCCTTACCAATCGGGGCTGGCCGCAGTGGCCCGTCACGATGTGCACATCGAACGTGTCTGGCCCATGCGCAGTCCCTCGACCGGATCGCTGGAAGAATCCTCCTCCGCCTACTTCCAGAGTGATCGTCGCGGCACTCCACCCGCAGGCATCGTGCCGGTCGGGGGACTGCGGATGAGCCAGGCGTTTCCCCATGAGCCCGTGATGGCCTCCGAGGTCGTCGACCTGTTCGGGTCGGTGCCGCCCGGTCTGGTGGTCGACGCCACCCTGGGTGGCGGTGGGCACTCCGCGGCCCTACTCCGCGCCCATGCCGGGCTTCAGGTGCTCGGGATCGACCGCGACCCGGTGGCGGTGGCTGCGGCCGTCGACGAGCTGGCTTCCTTCGGGGACCGGGCCATCGTCCGCCGGTCGCGCTTCGATGCCCTGGCCCAGGTGGTCCGCGAGGTGCAGTCCGAGCTCGGGACGCCTCCCGAGGAGATGGTCCTCAGCGGGGCACTGTTCGACCTCGGCGTCAGCTCGCCGCAGTTGGATGTGGCTGAGCGCGGGTTCTCGTACCGCCGAGATGCCACCCTCGACATGAGAATGGACCCGACCTCCGGTCGCACCGCCGCCGACGTGGCCAACGAGTTCGACGAAGAGGACCTGGTCGCACTGTTCGCGGAGAGTGGTGAGGTGCGGTTCGGCCGACGGATCGCCCGGGCCATCATCGCTGCCCGACCCCTGTCGACCACCGGTCAGCTCGCAGACGTGGTGAAGGCGGCCATCCCCGCGGCCACCCGACGCACCGGTGGCCACCCGGCACGTCGGGTCTTCCAGGCCATTCGGATCGCCGTCAACGAAGAGCTGGATCAACTGCACGGTGCCCTCGACGATGCCCTGGCCCTGCTCCGACCCGGTGGCCGCTGCGTGGTCATCGCCTACCACTCGGGGGAGGATCGCCTGGTGAAGGCCGCCTTCACCAGGGCCGCCACAGACAACTGCCAGTGCCCACCCGGACTTCCCTGCGTGTGCGGTGCAGATCCCCAGTTCCGCCTGGTTGCCCGTGGCGCCCGGCGGCCCACCAGCGGCGAGGTCGAGCGGAACCGGCGTGCCGAGGCAGCCCGCCTCCGGGTCATCGAGCGCCTACCCGCTTCAACGGGCTCCTCCGCGTCCAACGGCGAGGTGGCCTGATGACGCCGCCCGCCGGTGCATCCGCGCGGCGTTCCACTGCCCGTGTCCAGCCCCGTCCTGCACCGGCCGGGCCGAGGCGTCCGCCACTGCGGATCTTTCAGCCGGCACCACGCCGGCGGCCGGCGATCCGCCTCGTCCGCCGACCGACGATGTGGATCTCGGGCGTCTTCGTGGTGGGGAGCCTCCTTGCGGTGGTGGCCGGGGATGCCCTGATGACCGAGGGCCAGATCCGCCTGTCCACCACGCAGCACCAGGCGGCAGCGGCCGTCGCCACCCAAAGGGCCTACCAGACCACCGTGGCCCAGATGGCCGCCCCCACCCGCGTCGTCTACCAGGCGGAGTCCCAGCTGGGCCTGGTGGCCCCCGGCCAGGTCATCGAGCTCCCCCAGGTACCGCTCGACGTGCCACTGCCGGCGCCACAGACTGCGCCACTTCCGACAGCGCATGCCTCCGCTTCTGCCGCCAAGCCGCCGGCATCGGCAACCACGCCGGCGACCACACCGGCCACGCGGTGAGCCCTTCGGTGCTCCTGGGACGGCGCAGCCGTGCCATGCGCCTGGTGTTCATCGTGGTGTTCGTGGCCTTGGCCGTGCGCCTCGTCGCCGTTCAGGAGTTCTCCCATCAGCGATACGCAGCCCTGTCGGCCTCCGAACTGACCCAGACGGTGTCGGTACCTGCGGTCCGTGGGGGGATCTACGACCGGAACGGCGAGGTGCTGGCGGAGTCGGTGACCAGGCAGACCGTGGTGGCGGACCCTCTCTTGATCACCCACCCGGAACCCATCGCCGCTGCACTGTCGCCGGTACTCGGAGTACCCGCCGACAAGCTCCGCGCCGAGCTCACCGAGCGCTCGGGCTTCGTCTACCTTGCCCACCGGGTGCCCGACGCGGTCGCCGCCAAGGTCACCTCCCTCCGGTTGGTCGGCATCAACCTGGTCCCCGAGCCGCAGCGGGTGGTTCCCGACGGTCAGCTAGCTGAACCGGTAGTGGGGTCGGTCCGCTACGACGGCGGTGGGGCGTCGGGACTCGAGTACCAGTACCAATCGCTCCTCGCCGGCACGTCGGGCACGAAGAACCTGATGCAGGCACCGGACGGAGCCACGCTGCCCGGCAGCGTCGGCGCAGCGGTGGCCGCCGTCCCCGGCAGCGGCGTGGAGCTCACCATCGATGAATCGGTCCAGTACATCGCCGAACAGGCGCTCGGAGCCGAAATCCTTGCCTCCCATGCCCAGGGTGGAACAGCCGTGGTGATGGACGTGAAGACGGGGGACGTCCTGGCCATGGCCGATCTACAGGCAGCTCCCACTGGGTCCGGATCCAAGGCCGGGAACGGCACGCCGGTCACCGGTGGACCGCCCGTGGCGGCATCGTCGGGTCCGACCCTCGTCTCGTCGGCGGTCACCCTGCCCACCGGCGTGGAGGAGGCCCCCTCCAACACCGCTGTGACCCAGGTCTACGAGCCCGGATCCGTGTTCAAACTGGTCACTTTCTCCGCGGCCCTTGCTGCAGGGATCATCAACCCCAACCAGGTGCTCGAGGTTCCTGCGGCGCTCCCAATGGGGAAGTACACCTTCCACGACGCCGAACAGCACGGGACCGAACGCCTGACGGCCACCGGCATCCTGGCGCAGTCGTCCAACATCGGGACCATCGAGGTGGCCCAGGGTCTCGGGGAGAGCCGGCTCCTGGCCCAGATCGGCAACCTCGGATTCGGGAGGCCGACCGGCCTGAACTTTCCGGGCGAGTCGCAGGGGCTGGTACCGGGCCCCGCTGCGTGGACCGGCACGTCGATCGGATCAACGCCGATCGGGCAGGATGACGCGGTGACCGCCCAGCAGATCCTCGACGCCTACAATTCGGTGGCCAACGGGGGCGTCTACGTCGCCCCCCGATTGGTCCGGGCCTCCGTGAGCCCGTCCGGAGGGGTATCGGCGGCGCAGCCGTCGACGACCCGTCGGGTGATCGATCCGACCACCAACTCTGAACTGGCGTCCATGCTCGAGGCCGTGGTGGCCACGGGCACCGGCACCAGTGCCGCCATTGACGGGTACACCGTGGCCGGCAAGACCGGAACCGCCCAGATCCCCGATCCCAACCACTTGGGCTATATCCCCGGCGCCTACGTGGGGTCGTTTGCCGGCTTCGCACCGGCCGAGCACCCGGTGCTGTCGGCCATCGTGGTCCTCGACCACCCCACGCCCATCTACGGTGGAGCTGTGGCAGCACCAGTCTTCTCGACGATCATGGCCTACGCCCTGCACCACTACGGCATCCCCACCACCGCAGCCGCCACGACCTCGGCATCAAATACGGCCATCGGCGGCACCGGTACGATCACCGTGCCGGCCGGAGCCGTGACGGAAGGGCCGTAGGTGGGCCCGGACCGGAGCCGACCGACACAACCCAGCCCTCGGAACCACTGGACCACCCACCCGTGCTGATGACCAAGTTGATCCAGGACATCGAGGTGGTCGGCGTGCGCGGCGATCCATCGGCCACCGAGGTGCACTCGATCGAGTTCGACAGCCGCAGGGCGGGTCCCGGGGCGCTCTTCTGTTGCGTGCCGGGGGAGCGGACCGATGGCCACCTCCACGCCGACGAGGCCGTTCGGGGTGGTGCCAGCTCGCTCCTCTGCGACCGGTTCCTCGATCTCGATGTGACCCAGGTGAGAGTGGCCCCGGGCGGGGTCCGACCGGCAATGGCCGAGGTGGCTTCGGCGTTCTATGAACACCCATCCCGTGCACTGACCACCGTGGGCGTCACGGGAACCAACGGCAAGACGACGGTGACCCAACTGGTGCGCTCGGTACTCGACGGAGCGGGGAGGTCCGCCGGCGCCATCGGAACGTTGGACGGGGAGCGGACAACGCCGGAGGCGCCGGTCCTCCAGGCGCTGCTCGCCGAACTCCGCAGTGCGGGCCGCACCGCGGTGGCCATCGAGGTGTCCTCGCACGCGTTGACCCAGCACCGGGTCGACGGCATCGTCTTCGATGTCGCCGCCTTCACCAATCTCAGCCGCGAGCACCTCGATCACCACGGCACCATGGAGGAGTACTTCGAGGCCAAGGCGGACCTGTTCGACCGGTCGAGAGCCAGGCGGGCGGTGATCAATGTGGACGACCCCTGGGGACAGCGGCTCGCCGGGCAGTTGGCCGGCCAGGATCTCGTCGCGGTGCGTCGTTCCGACGCCGACGACATCGTGCTCACGGTGGGATCGTCTTCCTTCCGGTGGCGGGGGCACACGGTGCGCCTGCCGCTTTCGGGGATGTTCAACGTCGACAACGCCCTGATGGCAGCTGCCGTCACCGCCTCGCTCGGGGTCGACGAAGGGCAGGTCGCCGAGGGCCTGAGCGCGGCGACCGTGGTGCCGGGGCGTATGGAGGTGGTCGCACCCGGGCCGCCGTTCGCGGTGATCGTCGACTATGCCCACACCCCGGCCGGACTGGAGGTGGCGCTGTCCGCTGCCCGCGTGCTGGCCGGCCCGGGGAGGGTGATCTGCCTGTTCGGCTGTGGTGGCGACCGCGACCCGGGCAAGCGACCCCAGATGGGTGCGGTGGTCTCCCGGTGGTCCGACGTCGCCGTCCTGACCTCTGACAATCCTCGCTCCGAGGACCCTGCGGCCATCATCGAGCAGGTGCGGGCCGGCATGGGCGCCGAAGTCGGCCTGGTGGTCGAGCCCGATCGTGCCCGGGCGATCGACGTGGCGGTGGGCCTGGCCCGAGACGGCGACGTGGTGCTCCTGGCCGGCAAGGGGCACGAGACCACTCAACAAGTGGGTGAACGGGTGCTGGCCTTCGACGACCGGGTCGAGGCCAGGCGGGCGCTCGACGATCGGTTCGGGAGCGTGTCCCGATGATCTCGCTGATGACCTCCGGCGGCGTCGCGCTGTGGCTGGCCGTGCTCTCGACCCCGCTCCTCATCCGTTGGCTGGTGAAGAACAACATCGGCCAACAGATTCGTGAGGACGGCCCGCAGGTGCACATCGCCAAGGCCGGGACGCCCACCATGGGGGGCATCGGCATCGTGGCAGCGGTGATCGTCGGCTACCTCGCCGCGCATGCCATCCCGAAGGTGACCTTCTCGCGTTCGGGCACCTTGATCATGATGGCCATCCTCGGAGCGGCCCTGATCGGGTTCGCCGATGACTGGATCAAGGTCCGCCACCGTCGCAGCCTCGGTCTGAACAAGCGGGCCAAGTTCGGGGCACAGATCGGCCTCGGACTTCTCTTCTCCCTGCTGGCCGTGTACTGGGCCCACGCCTCGACCACGTTGTCGTTCACCCGGTATAACTCGATCGGCCTGCACATGGGTACTGGGGTGTGGGTGGTGTGGGCCACGGTCATCATCGCCGCCGCGGCCAACGCGGTGAACCTCACCGACGGTCTCGATGGCCTGGCGGCCGGTTCCTCGACGTTCTGCTTCGCCTGCCTGGCCATCATCGGCTACTGGCAGTACCGGCACTTCGCCATCTATCACGTGGCCGACGCGCTCGACCTTGCCCTCGCCTCGGTGGCGCTGGCCGGTGCGTGCCTCGGATTCCTCTGGTGGAACGCCGCCCCGGCCAAGATCTTCATGGGGGACACCGGGTCCCTCTCGATCGGATCGGGACTGGCTGCGTTGTGCCTGCTGATGAACCTGGACCTGCTGTTGGCCGTCATCGGTGGGCTGTTCGTCATCATCACGCTTTCGGTGGTGATCCAGGTGATCAGCTTCCGGGTCTTCCATCGACGGGTGTTCCTGATGGCTCCGCTCCATCATCACTTCGAGTTGATGGGGTGGCCCGAGACCACCGTCATCGTGCGCTTCTGGATTCTGGCCAGCCTGTTTGCCGCCCTCGGACTCGGCATCTTCTACGGGGACTACCTCTCGGTGGGCAAATTCTGATGTGGCCGGCGGCCCGACCCGACGCCGAGCGGGGGCCCGGGTTCCACCACCGGACGCTCCCGGTGGTGGAGGCTAGAGGGATGCACCGGTCTCCTTCGGGGTCGAGACGAGTGATCGCGGCCGGACCGACCGATCGGGGAGCTCGCGATGGCTGAGCCATCGGCGGCCACCCGCCTGTCTCGTCTGCCCACCGGGCGCTCGCTCGCCGTCCTGGTCGGGATGTTGTGCGTCATCGGGCTGGTGATGGTCGGCTCGGCGTCACCGGTCATCTCCCTCGGGCTGTACGGCTCGCCCTGGGCGATCCTGGTCCGCCAGGCGATCTGGATGGCGGTGGGCTTGGCTGCACTGCTGATCTTCCGGCGAGTGGACTACCGCAAGTGGCGCTCCATCCGGGGTTTGCTGGTGGTGGTCACCATCGGACTGTTGGTCGCGGTGCTCGTGCCTCATCTGGGGGTCACCGCCGGGGGGTCGTCCCGGTGGATCGGGTTCGGTCAGCTCCGCCTGCAGCCCTCGGAGCTGATGAAGTTGGCCCTTGCCGTGTTCGCCGCCGACCTGTTGACCCGTCGGGCCGATCGGTCCGCCGACCCGAAGATGGTCATCGTGCCGGTTCTGGCCGTGCTCGGCATCTCGTCCATCTTGATCCTGAAGCAGCCGGACATGGGGACCGCCCTCGTCTTGAGCTGCATCGCCTTCGGCATCCTCTTCATGGGCGGCGTACCGATCGGCCCCATCATGAAGGTGCTGGCCGCGTTCGCCGCAGTGGCGGTGGCGGTGGGGCTCGCCGATCCGTACCGGCGCGACCGGATCCTGTCCTTCCTCAACCCCGGCGCCCACCAGTCGGGGTCGGGGTACCAGGTGTGGCAGTCGCTCATCGGGCTGGGGTCGGGGCACGTGTTCGGCCTCGGGCTGGGTGGTGGACGCCAGAAGTGGGGCCTACTGCCCAATGCCCACACCGACTTCATCTTCTCCGTCGTGGGCGAGGAGCTGGGTCTGATCGGGGCCGTGGTGGTCCTGGCCCTGTTCTTCGCCGTGGCCTGGTTCGGCTTTCAGGCGGCCGCTCACGCCCCGGACCGATTCGCAAGCTTGCTGGCGGTGGGCGTCACCATCTGGATCACCAGCCAGGCTGTCATCAACATCGGGGCGGTGATCGGCGTGCTGCCGGTCACCGGCATCCCCCTGCCATTCATCTCCTTCGGTGGGTCGTCGCTGGTGATCACCATGGCCGCCGTCGGGATCCTGCTCAACATCGCCGGCCATGAGCGCTCGGGACGTACGCTCCCCCAGCGCCGGCGCCGCACCACCCACGCGTGAGCGTCGAACGGTTCGCGCTGGTGGCTGGAGGGGGGACCGCCGGGCACCTCCAGCCGGCACTCGCCATCGCCGAGGCATTGGTCGACGCCGGGCACGATCGGGGAACCATCGAATTCGTGGGATCCGAACGGGGTCAGGACCGCGCCACGTTGGAGGGGCGGGGCTTCCCGTTCACGCTCCTACCAGGCAGGGGCATCGTCCGCGGTCTGAGCCCCCGGGATGTGACGCGGAACATCGGCTCGCTGTGGGGACTGAGCATCGCCGTGGTGCGCGGCTACCGGCTGGTCGCGCGGACCCATCCTCGGGTGGTGGTCTCCGTCGGGGGCTATGCCTCACTGGCCGCCTCGTTGGCCGCGGTCGTCCGACGGGTACCCCTGGTGCTGGTCAACGTCGATGCAGTGCCCGGGGCGGCCAATCGCCTGTTCGGCCGGTTCGCCCGGGCCAGCGCGGTGGGGTGGGAGGGCAATCCCCTGCCCCGGGCGGTGGTCACCGGCACGCCGGTGCGGCCGGAGATCACCGCGGTACGGCGCGGCCCGTCGGACCGCCGGTCGGCGCGTCGATTGCTGGGGCTACCTGAGGATCTGCCTACGGTGGTCGTGTTCGGTGGGTCGCTCGGGGCACGAAGCATCAACGTTGCCACTGCCGAGTTGGCCGACCGATGGCAGGGACGCGAGGACCGGTCGATCTACCACATCGTGGGTCGGCGCGACTGGGAGGAGCAACCGGGCAGCGCTGCTGGTGGGCCGGACCGGGCCGGATCGGCCGACGGGGGGCCGGCGGTGAAGCGGGTGCCCTACGAGGAACAGATGGCCGCCGCGTATGCGGCAGCCGATGTGGTGGTGTGCCGTTCCGGGGCGATGACCGTGGCCGAGCTTGCTGCGGCCGGTGTTCCTTCAATTCTGGTGCCCTTGCCCGGCGCTCCGGGCGACCACCAGACGGCCAATGCCCGGGTGCTCGAGCGGGTGGGGGCATCGGTGCTGCTGGCGGACGCCGAATGTGGCGGGGACGCTCTGGCCGCCGAGCTGGACCGGTTGCTCGCCGATGCCCCGGCCCTCGAGGCGATGGGACGTGCTGCGGCATCGCTCGGTCGGAAGGACGCTGCAGCCGCCGGAGCCAGGGTGGTGGAGCTCAGTGCCCGACCGCGGGCTCGGGAAGGAGCGGCGTGAGCACCCCGGGCGCCGCCATGTTCGCAGCCTCGTCGCGGCTGGCCCGTGTGCACGTGGTGGGTATCGGCGGGGCGGGCATGAGCGCCATCGCCACGGTGCTGCACGCCATGGGGCACACGGTCACCGGCAGCGATCTGAAGGACTCCGCCGTCACCGAGCGGCTGCGCCGGTCCGGGATCGCGGTGGCCATTGGCCACCACGGGTCGAACGTCGGTTCCGCCGATGCGGTGACCGTGTCGTCGGCGGTCGAGGAGTCGAATCCGGAGGTGGTCGAGGCCAGGCGCCGCGGCATCACCGTGCTGCCCCGCGCCCAGGCCCTGGCCGGCATCGCCTCACTGCGCCGCTGTATCGCGGTGGCTGGGACGCACGGAAAGACCACGACCTCGTCGATGCTGGCCCTGGTGCTGATCGAGGGAGGGATGCGACCGTCGTTCCTCATCGGTGGCGATGTCAACGAGATCGGCACCAACGCGGTGTGGGACAGCGGTGAGTGGATCGTGGTCGAGGCCGACGAGAGCGACGGTACGTTTCTGGCACTGTCCCCCGACATCGCCGTCGTCACCAACGTCGAAGCGGATCACCTCGACCACTACGGCTCGTTTGCCGCGGTGCGGGCTGCGTTCGAACAGTTCGTGGACTCGGCCGGTGCCCGACGGGTGGTGGGCGGAGACGACCCGGTGGCTGCCGAGATCGGGCGGGCCAGAGGGGCGGACGTGGTCGGCACGACGGCGGAGTGCACCTTCGAGATGACCGACCTGGACCTGGCCCGCAGCTCGGTCTCCTTCGGGTTGGTGGCACCGGGAGGAGACCAACTCGGTCGGCTGGTCGTTCCGGTCCCCGGCCTCCACAACGCCAAGAACGCAGCAGTGGCGGTGGTGGCCGCCTTGGCCGCCGGGGTTCCCTTCGACGCCGCTGCGAGGGCCCTCGCACGCTTCGCCGGAGTCGCACGCCGGTTCGAATTCCGGGGTACCACCGGCGGTGTCACCTTCGTCGACGACTACGCGCACCTGCCGAGCGAGGTGCAGGCCGCCTTGGCCGCAGCCCGCAACGGCGACTGGCGCCGTGTGGTCGCCGTCTTCCAACCACACCGCTACAGCAGGACCGCCGAGCTGTGGGCCGAGTTCGGGACGGCGTTCGGGGATGCAGACGTCGTGGTGGTGACCGACGTCTACGGCGCGGGTGAGGCGCCGGTGCCCGGGGTGACCGGCAGGCTGGTGGCCGATGCCGTCCGGCGGTCACATCCGGAGATGCCCGTGTACTACGTGGCCGGCCGCGGCGACCTCCGTCGGATCGTGGGTGCGCTCATCGAGCCCGGGGACCTGTGCTGTACCCTCGGAGCAGGCGACCTCACCTCTCTCCCCGACGAGTTGCAGTCCCACCCGGTGTGGTGAGCGGACGGTGAGCACGCCGTCGAGTGAACTGACCGCCGTCGAGCAGGCCCTGGAGCAGGCCCTGGCTCCACGGGCCAGCCGCCGCCATCCACTGGGTGCCCTGACCACCTACCGGGTGGGGGGCGTCGCGGCACTGTTCGTGGAGGCCGGCGACGAAGACCAGCTCCTCGCCGTGGGCCGCGCGCTCGCCGGCCGGGAGGTGCCGCTGCTGGTGGTCGGACGCGGCTCGAACCTCCTGGTTGCCGACCGCGGCTTCGACGGCCTGGTGGTCTCGCTCGGATCCGGCTTCGACTCCCTGTCCATCGAGGGGACCGAGGTTCGTGCGGGGGCCGCGCTCAGCCTTCCGGTGCTGGCACGACGGACGGCCGCCGCAGGCCTGCACGGACTGGAATGGGCAGTGGGAGTGCCCGGATCGGTTGGCGGGGCCATCCGCATGAACGCCGGGGGGCACGGCTCGGACACCGCAGCCACCCTGGTCAGCTACCGCTGGGTGGACCTGGCTGCAGGAACCGCCAATGTGGCGCCGGCCGAGCGCCTCGGGTCCGGCTACCGGAACACCACCGTGGCCTCCACCGAGGTGGTCACCGAGGGCACCTTCCACCTCGAGGCCGCCGACGCTCAGCGTGCGAGAGCTGCCATCGACGACATCGTGCGGTGGCGCCGAGCGAACCAGCCCGGGGGCAGCAATGCCGGATCGGTGTTCACCAATCCGCAGGGGGACTCGGCGGGGCGGCTCATCGAGGCCTGCGGGCTGAAGGGCACCCGGGTCGGGACGGCCGAGGTGTCGACCAAGCACGCCAACTTCATTCAGGCCGACCCGGGCGGCTCCGCCGACGACGTGAAGCGGCTCATCGACCTCGTGCGTGCCACCGTGGCCGCCGACACCGGCGTGAACTTGCAGACCGAGGTGCGGATGGTCGGATTCGGCGACCTGGGAGCAGGTCGCACGTGACGCCCCCCGCGCGCGCCGGGGTGAAGGACCCGCGGTCGATCGACCCCCGGATCAGCCAGCGCCGCAAGGAGATCGAGCGAGGCCGCCGCCGCCGCCGTCTGCACTGGATCGTGGTGGTGATCGTGACCGGGGCCCTGGTCACCGGTGTCGTGGCTCTCTTGCACACGTCGTGGTTCAGCGCTCGCGTCATCACGGTGACCGGCGCCCACCCCCACACAAGTCGGGACGCCATAGTGGCTGCGGGCGGCCTCACCCGTCACCCACCGCTGATCGGCGTGGACCCCGGGACGACCGCCGGCCGGGTGGAGGCGTTGCCGTACATCGCGACCGCACAGGTACACCGGCACTGGCCCGATGGGGTGGAGGTGGCCGTCACCGAGCGGGTGCCGCTGGTGCAGATGGCCGGCCCGGCCGCGGCGTGGTCCATCCTGGACGGCGAGGGCCGAACGTTGCAGGTCCAACCGGGTCGGGTGCCCGGCCTGGCCCTCCTTGTCGTGCATGGGCCCGGGGGCGTGGTGCCTCCGGCGCCCGTCGGTGGTGCGCTCCCCGCCGGAGCGTCGGCCGGACTGGACGTGTCCCGCACCCTTCCGCCGGCATTTTCCGGGCAAGTGGTCTCGATTACGGTGGCCCCGGACCGGACCGTCGGGCTGGCACTCACTTCGGGACTCGCCGTCCTGCTGGGGACGGCCACCGACCTCCACACCAAGTACGAGGACGTGGCTGCAATCATCGCTCACGGCTCCCTGCGTGGCGCCACCACTATCGACGTCACGGTGCCCCAGTCGCCGACCGTGACCGGCTGATGAGGCGGGGTCGGCTCCCGACCGGGGCCCTCGCCGTGTCCGCCGTGTGTGGACAATGCTTGACCAGATACCCGGCTGACCGTATCGTTGTGACGAACTCGCAGGTTGGAACGGTTTCAACCTTTGGTCGAGGGTAAGGGATTACATGACCGTTCCGGCGCAGAACAACTATTTCGCCGTTATCAAAGTGGTGGGCGTGGGCGGTGGTGGAGTCAACGCCGTCAACCGCATGATCGATGCAGGCCTCCGCGGGGTCGAATTCATCGCCACCAACACCGATGCCCAGGCCCTGCTGATGAGCGATGCCGATCTCAAGCTGGACATCGGTCGCCAGCTCACCCGGGGGTTGGGCGCGGGCAGCGACCCAGAGGTCGGGCGTCTGGCAGCCGAAGAGCACCGATCGGAGATCGAGGAGGCGCTGAAGGGCGCCGACATGGTCTTCATCACTGCCGGCAAGGGCGGTGGCACCGGAACCGGTGCGGCCCCGGTGGTGGCGGAGATCGCCAAAGGACTGGGAGCACTCACGATCGGCGTGGTCACCCGTCCCTTCACCTTCGAGGGGAGGCGCCGCTCCGTCCAGGCCGAACAGGGCATCCAGAACCTGAAGGAGAAGGTCGACACCCTGATCATCATCCCTAACGACCGGCTGCTGACCGTCTCCAACGAGAAGACGTCCATGGTCAATGCCTTCAAGATGGCCGACGAGGTGCTCATGCAGGGTGTCCAAGGGATCACCAGCCTGATCACCGTGCCCGGGCTGATCAACACCGACTTCGCCGACGTCAAGATGATCATGAGCAACGCGGGCACCGCCATCATGGGCATCGGCTCGGCCACCGGCGAGGGTCGCTCGGTCAACGCGGCGCGGGCGGCGATCACCAGTCCGCTGCTCGAGGCCTCCATCGAGGGGGCCCGCGGCATCCTGCTCAATATCGCCGGCGGTCCGGACCTAGGCCTGTTCGAGGTCAACGAAGCAGCGGAGATCATCCACGGCGTGGCCCATCCCGATGCCAACATCATCTTCGGCAGCGTGATCGACGAAGCCATGGGCGAAGAGGTCAGGGTCACCGTGATCGCCGCCGGATTCGAACGGTGGGAGGCGCAGGCGCGCGGTGGGACGGGACCGGCCGAGTCCACGGGCCGTGAGGAGACCCGGAGCCGTGTGCTGGGAGCGGAGACCGCCCACGAGGACATCTTCGCCACGCCGGCGGACGACGATCTCGACCTCGGTGACGACGATTTCGACGTGCCCTCGTTCCTTCGCTGACACCCGGCGTCGTCTCGGTCCCCCTGACGGGGGCGACCTACGGGGCCTGGAGCGGTGCGCCGTCGGGCGACCTCCGGCCCTCGTCCGCCGAACCGGTGGGTGGGGAGGGCCTGGCCCGGCTGGCGTCGCGGGTGACCGGGTCGGAGTTGGGCCCCGGGCCGGTCGCCAGGGTCCACTGGCTGGAGCAGGTCCATGGGACCACGCTGATCAGCATCGATGGTGCTGCCTCGGCCGACCTGCCGGCCGCCGGAACCCGTCCTCGGGTGACCGCGATCTTTGCCGGAGCGGGTGACGGCCTGGTGTCGGCAACGCCGTCGGAATGCCTGGCGGTGCTGACCGCCGACTGCGCCTCCATCGCGCTCGGCAGTGGGGAAGGGGTGTTCGCCGCCGTCCACGCAGGGTGGCGCGGGCTCCTCGGTGGTGTAGTCGAAGACGCGGTGGGACGCATGCGGTCGATGGGGGCGACCGATGTGGTCGGTGCGCTCGGCCCCTGCATCCACGCCGGCTGCTACGAGTTCTCCGAGGACGACCTCGCCCCGATCGCGGATCGCTACGGTGCGGGCGTTCGCGGTCGCACCGTAGCCGGCCGGCCGGCCCTCGACCTGCCTGCCGCGGTGGCGGCGGCTCTGGCCGCCTCTGGCGCGAGGGAGGTCCCGGGGGTCGATGCGTGCACCGGCTGCGACGCGGGCTACTTCTCCTACCGGGCCAGAGGCGATGCCGGGCGCCAGGCGCTGATCGTGTGGTCGTCCGAACTGAAGACCGTCGGATGACGGCGACACCGGGTGGGGTGGAGCCGACCAGATTCGCCGACCGCTTGGACGACGTTCGCCGCAGGATCGCGTCGTCCTCCGGCGATCCCACCTCGGTGCGGCTGGTGGCGGTGACCAAAGGGTTCGGCGTGGACGCCGTCCGGACCGCCCTTGATGCCGGCCTGATCGACATCGGCGAGAACTACGCGGAAGAGTTGGTCGCCAAGGCCGGGCAGCTGTCGCAAGAACCGGAGCCTGGCGGTGCCGAGCAGGTGGGCGGGGGAGACGGCACAGAGGGCCTGGACCCGGGGGCGCGGCCCGGGCCGGTGTGGCACTTCCTCGGTGCCATCCAACGGAACAAGGTTGCCCGGCTCGCCCCGCTGGTGACCTGCTGGCAGGCGGTCTGCCGCGTGGAGGAGGGCCGGGCCATCGCCAAGCGCCACCCCGGTGCGATGGTCCTCGTCCAGGTCGACGTGGCCGGACTGGCGGGCCGGGGAGGCAGCCCGCCCGATCAGGTGGGAACGCTGGTGGCCGAGCTGCGCGACCAGGCTCTGGACGTCGCCGGGCTGATGGCCGTGGGACCCCTCGGGCTGCCCGAGGGGTCCCGTGAGGGGTTCAGGCTGGTCTCCACCCTGGCCGACCGGCTCGACCTTGCCGTGCGGTCGATGGGGATGTCGGACGACCTCGAGGTGGCGGTGTCCGAGGGCTCGACCATGGTGCGGCTCGGGCGTGCCCTGTTCGGCCCACGGCCGCCCAGGCCGGTGCATGCTGGGGTGCCACCGATGGCCAGCTGATGGCGGTGCGAGCGAGTCGACCGACAAGGGCGCATCCAGGTGTTCTGCGGTTCTCACCCACGTTCCACGCGCCGGCGAAGTGACGCACTACGCTAGTGGCGGGAGGAAACGATGCCAGCTTCGTTTATGAAAAAGACCATGGCTTATCTGGGTCTTGTCGACGACGACTACGACGACTACGAGTCGCGGTCGTCGGCAGGGGTCGGGCGTATGGGCCAGCGGTCCGCGGGATCGGACGACGGGGACGAGGCGCCGGCGCCGGCTCCCAATCCGCGCATCCGGACCCTCACGCGGGACGAGGCCAACGGAACGCTTCAGCCCTCGTCGCCTGCGGCGATGGGAACGCGGACCTCGGTGGGATCGTCGTCGGTGCGGCCGATCTCGCAGGACGCGGCCGGTGCTCGCGTGCACATCGTGGCCCCCGGGCGGTTCGCCGACGCCCAGGAGATCGCCAATCGCCTGATGAACAACCAGCCCGTGATCGTCAACATGCAGAGCGCCGATCGTGATCTGCAACGAAGGATGATCGACTTCTGCAGCGGCGTCACGTACGCGCTGTCCGGCGGGATGGAGCGGGTGGCTGACGAGGTGTTCCTGCTCACGCCCTCGAATGTGAAGGTCTCGGACGAGGAGCGCCAACGTCTCGCCGACCGTGGATTGGTCAATCCCTGACCCGTCTGCTGATTTCTGCTTCACCAGGCAAGGGGAGTGAGCCGGCGTGATCGGGCTCGTCGTCTTGGTGCTCAATCTGTACCTGGTGGTGCTGATCGTCTACTCGGTCCTGAGCTGGTATACCGCCTACGCCCGGGTGTCGTACGACTCTCCCGTCCACAAGATCCAAAAGGTGCTCTCGGCACTCTGCGACCCCGTGCTCAACCCGATCCGGCGGATCATTCCGGCCGCCCGAGTGGGTGGGGTGGGCCTGGATCTCTCCGTGCTGGTGGTCTTTCTGGTGATCGATGTGATCCTGATCCCAGTGCTCACCAGGTGATCTCGGCTGGCGAGGGTCGGGCCGGCACTGTCGCCGGCGGCTCTCGGAGTGATCCCCGGCTCTCGTTGGCCGCGCCGCTAACATGACCGGTATGGACGCCTCTCAATCTGCGCTCGATTCCCTCCGGACCGTCGAGTTTCGTGAGACCCTCAAGGGCTACCACCGGGACGATGTCGATGAGTACCTCGAGAAGGCTGCGGTCGAAGCCGAAGGGCTGCAGGAGCAGCTCCGCCAGGGGGGGGAGCGGCTTCGCCAGGCCGCCGAGCGCATCTCCAAGCTCGAAGCCGAGCTCGAGCAGAAACCCGAGCCTCAGCAGGTCGAGGCAGCGGTACCCGATGACACGCTGCAACGGACCCTGCTGCTGGCTCAGAAGTTCGTCGACGAGACCAAGGCCGACTCGGAAACCCAGGCGGCGCGCATCCTCGCCGAGGCCGATGCCAAGGCACGGCTGCTGACCGACCAGGCCCAGGCCCAGGCCTCGCAGATCGCTACGGAGTCCGAGGAGCGCCTGCGGGATGAGATCAACCGGCTCGAAGTGGCGCGGAGCAAGCTCGCGAACGAGGTGGAGACCATGTCGAGGCATCTGGAGAGCGAGCGGCAGCGCCTCCGCACCGCGTTGGGCGACATCTTGAAGTGGGTCGACGACAACGTCCACCCCGCACCCACCCAGTCGGGTCCCCGTGGCGCCGGGGAGCCCGGGGACGACGGAGGGTCCGCTCCGAGTGCCGGGGCGGGATCGTTCTCCACCGGCGCCGAGGGAAATCGGCCGGTGGCCCGGCATCCCCAGGACTCGCAGTCACCGCGGATTGCCGGCACCGGCCCGAGCGGCGAGGTGACCCAGATGCGACCGACCGGCGCGGTCACCCGGCCGGCCACCACCAACGCTCCACTCCCGCTGTAGTCTCCGGGAGCATCCCACCGGCCCTCGCCGCCACGTCATCGGTCCCGTTGCCGGCCCGGCGACCTGCTCGATGCGGCCGTTCACGCCGGTATGGTCCCTGGGGCACGTCGCCGGCTGCCGGATTGCCGCACGCCTCTCGGCACGGTAGGGTCACCCGCCCATCAGATGTCGGGGACGGCCCGGTTCCGCAGTATCCGACGAGAAGCGACGCAGCCACGGGCAGATCCCTGAAGGAGGTCGATGTGACGGCAGCAAGGAAGGCGGCGGCACCCAAGAAGGCGCCGGCGGCGAAGAAGGCGGGATCTGCGGCGAAGAAGGCCGTGGCGCCGAAGAAGGCGGTATCTGCGCCGAAGAAGGCACCTCCGGCGAAGAAGGCCGTGGCGCCGAAGAAGGCGGTATCTGCGCCGAAGAAGGCAGCGGCTCCAAAGAAGGCTCCTCCGCCGAAGAAGGCAGCGCCAGCACCGAGGAAGGCGGCGACCCGGCCTGCGCCTCCGAAGCGCCCCACCGTCGGCCCGTACGCCAAGGATGCAAAATTCCTCGAGGAGCAGAAGGCCCTCCTGTTCGAAGCACGGGCCACCCACCAGGGCCAGGCCATCGACCTGCGGGCCGATGCCGATTCGCTTGCCCTCGAGCGTGAGCCCGGAGACGTGCAGTTCGACGAGGAGTCGGGCGAAGGAGGCACGGTGACCGTCGATCGGGAGCGGAACCTGGCTCTTTCTGCCCAGGCGGGGTTGGCCGTCGAGGAGATCGATGACGCGCTCAAGAAGATCGAGCGGAAGACCTATGGCGGTTGCGAGCGATGTCACCAACCGATTCCGAAGGCGCGGCTCCGAGCTCTTCCGTTTGCCAGGCTGTGTGTGGCATGCAAGAGCGGTGGCCTGTCGCGACGCTGACCGGTGAACCGAGTGCGGTGACGGATCGCACGGGAGGCCATGCCGGCATCCGGCGGTTGGCGGTGGCTGTTGCCGTCGTCGCTGCGGTGCTCCTTGTCGATCAGTTGACCAAATGGTGGGCCGTCGGACGACTTGCTGCGGGACCGGTGCACCTGATCGGGACCCTCGACCTGCAGCTCTCGTTGAACACCGGATCGGCATTCAGCCTCCTGACCGGGCAGACAGCGTTGCTCGCCGTCGTTGCGGCCGTGCTCGTGGCCATCCTCCTGACGATGGTGTGGCGAGCGCCCACCTTTGGCCGGGCGGCAGTCCTTGGCCTCATCCTCGGGGGGGCCCTGGGCAACCTGTGCGATCGTCTCTTCCGGGGTGACCATGGCGCGGTCGTCGACTTCGTCGCCCTGCACTTCTGGCCCACGTTCAACGTTGCCGACTCATGCATCGTGGTCGGGTGCATCCTGTTACTGGTGTCGCTGATGAGCGTGTCGAGGACCCGATGAGTGTGCTGACCGTGACAGTGCCGGCATCCCTCGACGGGGTCCGGGTGGACCGGGCGGTCGCCCTGCTTGCCGATCTGTCACGTTCGGCCGTCAATGTTCTGGTGGCCGACGGCCGCGTGCAGGTCGACGGTGACACGGTCCGGAGCCGGAGCACGGTCTTGCGAGTGGGCCAGGAGCTGCAGGTCGACCGGATGGAGGAGCATGCGCCCAGGGGTCCAGAGGCGGACAGCTCGGTCGCCTTCGCCGTCGTTCACGCAGACGCCGAGGTGATCGTGGTGGACAAGCCGGCCGGACTGGTCGTGCACCCGGGTGCCGGGCACCGCACCGGCACACTGGTCCACGGGCTACTGGCGGACTTTCCCGAGCTGGCACTGCTGCCGGCCGCCGTCGGTGGCGATCCGGATCGCCCGGGGATCGTCCACCGCCTCGACCGGGGCACGTCGGGGTTGATGGTGCTGGCCCGCACGCCCGACTCCTACCGCTCGCTAGTGGCCCAGCTGGGTTCGAGGAACGTCTCGCGGATCTATCGGGCACTCGTGCTCGGCACCGTCGAGGAGGCGTCCGGCATGGTGGAGGCCCCGATCGGCAGGTCGGTGAGCTCGCCGACACGGATGGCTGTCTCGCGCAGGGGAAAAGAGGCCAGGACCCGCTACCAGGTCGAGGAGCGGTTCAGCGAGCCGGCACCGACCACTCTGGTGAGGGCCTCGCTCGAGACGGGCCGCACCCATCAGATCCGGGTGCATCTCTCCGCCATCGGCCATCCGGTCGTGGGTGACCAGGTCTACGGCCAGGGAAGGTCGCTGCCGGGGGCTTCGATCTCCCGCCCCTTCCTGCACGCTTGTCAGCTGGCGTTCGAGCACCCTGGTTCAGGCGAGCAGGTCTCGTGGACCTCGGAACTTCCGGCGGACCTTCGCGCCCAGCTCGCCCAGCTCGCCGGCTGAGCTCCGGCTTCTGCCCGCGGGTCTGGCCGGCTCGGCCGACGGAGTCGCTGCTCGATGCTCAGGCGGCCTCGTGTGCGGCTTCGAGGACCTCGCTGTCAGCCAGGATCTCGAGCGCCTCGGCCTCGGCCTGGCGAACCTTCCGGACCCCGATCCCCAATCGTTCGGCCGTGGTCTGCAGTGAGGCGGGGTCACTGCCGTCGAAGCCGAATCGATGCCGGATGACCTCGCGCTGCAGATCGGTGAGCCGGTCGACTGCCTTGCGGACCAGGTCGAGGGTGAGCTCTGAAGCGATCTCCTCCTCGAAGTCGCTGAGATCGGTCGACACCAGGTCACCCAGGGTTGCCGTCGAGTCGGTGGTCGCCGGCTGGTCGAGGCTGGCCACCACCCGGGCCACCTTGGACAGGTCGGACCTCACTTCGGCGCTGGTGTTGGTGGCATTGTCCAACTCGTCGTCGGTCGGTGACCGCTGCAATTGGTGGGTGAGCTCCCAAAGGGCGGCGTCAACCTGCTGCTTGCGCTCGGCGACCTCCATGGGCAGCCTGATCGTCCGGCCATGCTGCTGGACGGCTCGCTGCAACGCCTGGCGGATCCACCAGGTGGCATACGTGGAGAATCGGAAGCCACGTTCCCAGTCGAACTTGTCGACGGCCCGCATCAGCCCGAAGGTGCCCTCTTGGATGAGGTCTGACAGATCCACGCCCCGATCCTGATAGCGGCGAGCCCAGTGGACGACCAGGCGAAGGTTGGATGCCACCATCTCCCGCCGAGCCCTGTCGTCTCCTGCGGCTACCCGCTTGGCCAATTCGGTCTGGGCATCATGGTCGGGCAAGGGGTGGTAGTCGAGGTCACGTAAGAACAGCCCCAGGCTGTCCGCCTCGGAACCCCGCGTCCGATTCATCGCACCCGAACGCACCGGCCGAGGAGCCGATGAACCTTCCGCAGGGATCGTTGCCGGATAGCGCGCGCCCTTGGCCGCTGCCACTCCCTGCATCTCCTTGCTCACCGTGCCAGTCGTCATCCCTCTCCTCACTCATCGTCATGGGGTCGACGCCCTGTTCAACGCCGGGGGCACCCAGGACATTCCATGCCGACGGTCGGGCCGGACATCCGGCCTGACCTGCCAGAATCAACCCGCTCGTCTTGCGCACCCCGTGTTCGGAGTGATCGGCTGTGGGAATGGGCTCACTTGGGCAACGCTGCGTGCTGATCCGCCATGGTGAGACCGAGTGGAGTCTCAGCGGCCGCCATACCGGGCGCACCGATCTCCCCATGCTGCCTGACGGGGAAGCCCTGGCCAGGGCGCTTCGACCGGTGCTTGTCGGCGAGTCGTTCGCCCTGGTGTTGACCAGCCCCCTGTTGCGGGCCCGGGAGACGTGCGAGCTGGCCGGTCTGGGCCCGGAGCAAGTGGTCGAACCGGACCTCCTCGAATGGGACTACGGCACCTATGAGGGACGGACCACGGTGGACATCAGGAAGGAGCGTCCGGGATGGAACCTGTTCGACGACGTGCCCCCCGGTGGGGAGTCGGCGGCCGAGGTGGGGATCCGGGTCGATCGGGTGATCGCCCGAGTACGCGCCGAGACCGGAGACGTGGCCTGCGTGGCCCATGCTCACGTACTCCGGGTGCTGGCCGCTCGATGGCTGGGCCTCGAGCCCACCGCCGGGCGGTACTTCGTCCTCGGGCCGGCGGCGATCAGCGTGCTCGGATGGGAGCGTGAGCAGCCCGTCGTGATGCAGTGGAACCGGTGCTGACGGGGATTCACCGGGCGGCCACCTGTCGCGGCGTTCGCAGGGGCGGCTCCCTCGATGGGAAGAAACCCGGCATCGCGGGCGGAACAGTGGTCAAATGCACGATGTGGAACCTGGGCACCCGATGCCTTGGGACTGTCCGCAGTGGCCCGTGGGCCACCGTGGTGCTCACGGTGCGGGCCGAGTGGGACATGTGGGACGGGAGCCGGCACACCGGCGCAGGAGGTAGAGGCCATGATCGCTGGATGGGGATCCGCAGCCGGAGGGGTCGCTATCGTCATCTTCTTCGTCGCCATGTTCGCACTCTGGGTCGGCCTTCTGGTCCTGTGGATCCTCGCGATCGTCGATATCGCCAGAAGGCCGGACTGGCAGTTCAAAGTGGCCGGTCAGGAGAAGCTCCTGTGGCTCCTGCTGACGATCTTCATCAGCTTCGTCGCCGTCATCTACTGGTTCGCCATCCGAAAGAAGCTGATCGCGGTCGAGCAAGCGGCGGCCACGGGTGCCCTGGGCCCGGGCTATGTGACCTGGGCCGGGTGGCAGCCCGGTGTGGAGGCGCCATGGTCCGCCCCTGGCTGGTACGCGGATCCGAGTGGCCAGGGCCAGTTCCGCTACTGGGACGGGTCACGCTGGACCGAGCACGTGAGCCCGCCTGCAGGAACGGGGAACGAGCCCAGCTGAAGACAGTTCTGCAACAATGGCGGAAGGCCCCTCAGTCCGGGACATCCGGGAAGCGAAGGAAGATTGCCGGGCACACAGTGCTTCCACCGGGGCTGACGACGGCGTCAGGTGGGCCAGCGGGAGAAAAGCCCCCGGCCGGGGGGGCAACCGAGGGCTTTTCTGATCACTGCAGCCGGTTCTGCCCACCCAGCGGTCGGACAGGGGTCCGTCACACCTGAGTTGCCTGCCAGTCGAGCAGAACCGACCTAGCAATACTGCACACCTTCGGCTGTTCCGACTAGGGCCGAATTGCCTACATTCGAGCGGCGCGGGCGGGCTGGCGCACCTGTCCGTGGCCAGCTGACCCGGCAGCCGCCCGCTGCGTCGGGTACCGGCTCGGGGACCGGCCCCGCATTATGCTGCACCATCATGTTGGCCGACCTGACGGCACCGACGCTCGTGGCTCGGCACATGCTGCGAAACGCTTCGCAATTCGACTGGTCGACGATCGTGCTTCTGGCCATCGTCATCTACATCTATACAGTCGAAGCCGAGCATCGGCGTTGGGCCGTGGTCTTTTCCGGATTGGCGCTCTGGCTCATGGACTGGTTCAACGAACTGGTCAACTCGGCCGTGCTCCATCTGTCGGATCATGCCGCTCTGTGGACTGTCACCGGCCACACCAGCTATCTCATACTGATCGGTCTTTCGGTGGAGATCTCGCTCTTCTTCGCCGTTCTCGGAGTCATCTTCGTCAAGATGCTGCCAGCTGATCCGCGACAACGGCTCCTCGGCATGCCCAACCGAGTCGTGTACGTCGCAGTGCTCTCGCTGTTGTCGGTGGGCGTAGAGGTCGTGCTGAACTCCATCGGCGTGCTCAACTGGGCGTACTGGTGGTGGAATGTTCCGTTCGTTCCCCTCATCGTGATCTTCGGTTACGCGACCTTCTACGCCATCGCGGCGTGGGTGTTCGACATGGGAGAGAACCACCGCAAGCAGCTCATGGTCGTCGGTGGACTTGTAGCAGTCGACACCGTCCTCGCCGTGTCCTTGGGTATCGCCGGCTGGCTCTAGTGTCCTGACCCCGAAGTTCGGGAGAAATCGTCTGAAACCGGGAATTTCCTGACCACGTGCGCGTTCTTCCCATTGTCAGCCACGATGGGAGGTAG
>JADGOE010000102.1 GCA_017883135.1 Acidimicrobiales bacterium | reverse complement strand
GCCAGTAGCCGGCGCCGTCGGGTGTGGCCACCGCCCCGACAATCGGTGCTGCCAAGGGGCTGGCGCCCATCGAGCCGAAGAAGGGTTCGCAGAAGGAGAACATGCCGCCGTCGGCCGACGCCAAACGATAGCCCGGCCCTGGTGAACAGGGCACCGCGCCGCCGGTCTGACGGGCCTCCCCCGAGTTGGGGTCGATCATCAGCGACGACTCGTCGACCGCCTCGAACGCGCCGGCTGGTACCAGCTTCAGCTCGTCGACGAGGGCGATCGGCCAGCTCGGGTCCGCCGTTCCACCGAAGTACCAGTCGGAGCCATTGTCGGCCAGGATCAAGCCGAAGTGTTGCATGGCCCGCAGCACTACCTGGGCCTGTGGTGTGTAGCCCGAGATGTCGAAGCCGGCCTTCAGGCGGAACCGGGCGCCCATGGGTGGAAGGCCCGGGTCGCTCGAGGCCCCGGCTTGGTGGCGCGCCGGCCAGATGAACGAGGTGTCCGTCGACTGGGCCGTCATGCGGATGGCATGGGTGATCGAGCCCGACTGCACCTCGTCGTAGCGTAGGAGACCGGGCAGAATCGGCAGTCCGGCCGCGTCCGCCGATGTCCACCCGGCAGGACGGAGTGCGTTCGAGCGGAGGTCCCAGATGGCGCCGGATCCCGCCGTGGAGCCAGTCGGGCCGTACTGCGCGGAGTAGAGCTCGTAGAGGGTGCAGGTGGCCGGGTTGACCATGATCGCGTGGCGGTCGCCGCTCGACGACGAACCACCCTCGATCGGTGTGTCGGCGCCGAACGGGTAGGGCCCCGGGTCGCTTTCGGAACCGTACTGGAAGGACAGGTTGACCAGCGCGTGCCAGGGCGACACCACCGTGTAGGGCATGCCGTAGGGGTTGGAGGGATCGTCCGACGGACCGAAGTCGGGATGGAGATCGGTGGTTCCGCTGGACATGCTGGCGAGCCAGGCCGCGCTTTGGGATGCGACCGGCAGCCCCGAGACGTCGGTGTTCCAGACGTTGTCGGCCGGGAACATCGGGCAGCTGGGCGCCCCCGGCAGCGTTGAGCCGGCCGACGCCGCCTCGGTCCCGATGGCCAGCGCCAGCCCCCCACACGCCACTCCGGCGGCCAGGCACGCCGCCAGCATCACCCTCATCGGTCTTGCCACGGTCATCTCTCCACGCCGACCGTACCCCACGAGGCCAGCTTCCGACGCGTGCAGCCCGGCCGGTGCCGTGCGTTCGCTCCGGCCGATCAGGCTCAGACTGATCGCGGAGGTTCTCCGAGGTTGCGCTGGTACGGTCGCTGCATGCGGCCATGTGGAGCACCCGGATGATCGAGGCCACCGGGTTGTCGAAGAGCTACGGAAGGACCCGTGCCGTCGACGGCCTCAGTTTCGATGTCCGGGCCGGTGTGGTGACCGGGTTCTTGGGGCCCAACGGCTCGGGGAAGTCCACCACGATGCGGATGATCATGGGGCTCGACCGCCCCGACAGTGGAGGCGTCACACTCGAAGGTCGCCAGTACCACGATCTGAGGTGGCCGCTTCGTGAGGTGGGCGCGCTCCTCGAGGCCAAGGCGGTCCACCCGGGCCGCTCGGCCTACAACCACCTGCTCAGCCTGGCCCAGACCAACGCCATCCCGAAGGCCCGGGTCGACGAGGTCCTCGGGCTCGTGGGTCTGAGCGCAGTGGCCGGCCGCAAGGTGGGGAAGTTCTCCCTCGGTATGAGCCAGCGCCTCGGTATCGCCTCGGCCCTCCTCGGCGACCCCGGTGTGCTGCTCTTCGACGAGCCGATCAACGGCCTCGACCCCGAGGGGATCCTGTGGGTTCGCACCCTGCTCAAGTCCCTGGCCGGAGAAGGGCGGACGATCTTCGTGTCGAGCCATCTGATGAGCGAAATGGCCCAGACGGCCACCGATCTGGTGGTGATCGGCCGCGGGCGGCTCATCGCCGACACCTCGGTCGACGACTTCATCTCGTCCAACACCGTTGCGACCGTGGTCGTCCGTTCACCCGAGGCCGATCGGCTCGCCGGCGTGCTCACTTCGGCTGGGGCCTCGGTGGTCCGCAACGATGACGGGAGTCTCCTCGTGACGAAGGCTGATCCAACCCACATCGGCGATGCCGCGCACGCCGCCGGCATCGCCCTCCACGAGCTGAGTCCGCAGCAGGCAAGCCTTGAGGAGGTCTTCATGGAGCTCACGTCAGATGCTGTCGATTTCCACGGGATCACCAGCGTGGGGGTGTCCTCATGACGACGGTCGTCACGGAGCTTCCCTCCACCGAACGCGGCCGAGCCGGCTTGCGCCACGAGATCCTCTCCGAGTGGACGAAAGTGCGGTCGGTCCGATCGACCTGGATTGCCTTGTCCGTCATCGTCGTCGCGGGCGTCGGGCTTGCAGTGCTGGTCTCCAACATCGAGGCCGGGCGGTGGGCCGGCTTGCACGCCGGCGAACGCGCCCAGTTCGACCCTGTTCGGTTCTCCCAAACGGGAGAGTTCCTCTCCCAGTTCGTCGTCGGTGTCCTCGGAGCCCTGATCGTGACGTCGGAGTACGCAACCGGTGCCATCCGGACCACGTTGGCATCCGTGCCCCGGCGCACCACCGTGGTGGCGGCCAAGGGCTTGGTGATCGCTGCGGTGATCTTCGTGGTGGCCGAGGTCACGGCATTCGTCTCGTTCTTCGCCAGCCAGGCCGTGCTGACCGCTCACGGGGGCAAGGCCCTCCCCGCCGGCAGTTCGATAGTCACCCAGTTGAAGAGCGCGGTGATCCCGGTGGCGAGCATCACCAGCCCAGGCGCCGCTCGCGCCGTCTTCTTGTGCGGGGTCTTTCTGACGTTGCTCACCTTGATCGCCTTCGGTATCGGCTTCATCCTTCGCCACACTGCCGGCGCGATCTCGCTCTATGTCGGGCTGCTCCTGGTGATCCCGCTGATCATCACCATCCTCCCCTCGAGCATCAGCAATTCGATCGAGAAGTACCTGCCGTCCAACCTGGGCATCGCCATGATCGCGGTCACCACCCGCCGGACGGACTTCGCCGGCGTGCTCATGTCGCCGACGGCGGCGACGGTGACCCTTGCGCTCTATGCCGCTGTGATCGTGGCAGTCGGCGCATGGCTCCTGGTGCGCCGCGATGCCTGAGCCGCCTGGCCGATCGCCGCCGGACTCGGGGGCGTGACGTCCCGGATACGCTGACGGGATGGGCATCGACCTCGACCGGGCCCTCACCTTCGTCAGGCAGCATGACCGAGGGGTGTTGGTCACGCTGAAGCGTGACGGTCGGCCCCAGTTGTCCAACATCATCTATCTGGCGGGTGAGGATCACACCGTCCGGATCTCGGTGACCGACGGGAGGGCCAAGACGAAGAACCTCCACCGTGACCCTCGGGCGTCCCTGCATGTGACCACGGAGGACTTCTATGCCTATGTGGTCCTCGAGGGAACCGTCACCCTCTCCGACGTGACCGAGGTGGTGGACGATCCGGTGACCGACGAGTTGGTCGAAATGTACCGCGCGGCACGGGGCGAGCACCCCGATTGGGACGAATTCCGCCAGACGATGGTGGCCGAGCGGCGGGTGGTGGCCACGATGGCTGCTACGGGTGCCTACGGCATGCTCGGAGCCTGAGCGGAGCACCGCCCAGGCCGCGTAGGCGTTACCGGCCGATGCTCACCAGGTTCGGGTCCGCTCCGGCCGTCGTGCGGTCAGCCACTGGCCAGTAGCGTCGGGCCCCATGGTTCTCGAGCACGCCCTCATCACCATCCGAGCCGGCACTGCCGCCGACTTCGAAGCCGCACTGATGCGGGCCCGACCGATCATCGCCGCTGCCCAAGGGTTCCTCTCGTTGGAGCTGCACCGGGGGGTCGAATCACCCGATCAGTACCTGCTGCTCGTCGAGTGGGAGACCCTGGACGATCACGTGGTGGGCTTCCGCGAGTCCGAGGCGTTCGCCGAGTGGCGCACGCTCATCGGTCCGCACTTCGCAGTCCCTCCGGTGGTCGATCACTTCGTCCCGGTCGACGGCCTGTACTGATGGGCCTGCTCGACGGGCACCCGGCGCTGGTGACCGGTGCGGGCTCGGGCATCGGCCGTGCAACCTGCCTGAGGCTGCGGGCCGACGGAGCCTCGGTGACCGCGCTCGACGTCGATGCCGACTCGGTGAGATCGGTGGCAGAGGAGATCGGAGGGACCATGCTGGTCGCCGACGTGGCCGACGGCGGGGCCTTGGGCCGGGCCGTGGACCGGGCAGCCGAGGAGCTGGGCGGGCTGACCATCCTGGTCAACAACGCCGGGGTGGGGCGAGTCAGGCCGTTCCACCGCTACAGCGACCGCGAGTACGACCGGATCGTCGACGTGAGCATGCGAGGCACCTTCAACGGGATACGTGCGGCCGCCCCGTTGATGATCGGCGGCGGCTCGATCGTGAACGTGTCCTCGGTGAGCGGCATGCGCCCCACCCGAGGCGAGGCTCCCTATGCCGCGGCCAAGGCAGCGGTCATAGCCCTGACCCAGTCGGCGGCGCCCGAGTACGGGCCGCCTGCGGGTCAACTGCGTGTCACCCGGCCTGATCGAGACCGGGCTGACCGCCCTCCTGCTGGCCGACGAGGAGGCCCGGGCCGGCTTCGACAGGAGGATTCCCCTGGGGAGGGTGGGGACCGCCGCCGACGTGGCCGCGGTGATCGCCTTCCTCTGTTTGGACATGGCTGCCTATGTGACCGGGGTGAACCTGCCGGTGGACGGGGGCAGCCTCCTCCCGAGCTCCCAGGTGGAAGGCACGTTGTTGGGGATACTCGCGCACTACGAAGTGGGGCGTTGACCACGTTGCTCACGGGAGGCGCCCGAGCTCCCACGCAGCGCGCAAGTGGCGGGCGAGCTCCTCCAGCGGGGTCCGGGCATTGAGCCCGCTGGTCGAAGGCATCACGTAGGCGGGCCTGCCGCCTATCCGCTCGGCCTGGGTTCCGGCTACCGCCCGTCGGTTGACGGCGGTCCGCCAGCCGGAGAGGCCCACGAAGCACACCGCGCCTGGCTGCAGCCAACGGACCAGCCGCTCCACTCTCTCGAACCCCAGCCGGTACTCGTCCTCGGTCACCTCGGCCGCCGTGCGCGTGGCCCGCTTGACGAAGTCGGTCATGCCCATGCCGTAAGCGGAGAGGGCGTCGGTCGGATCACGGTCCCTTCCGACGATGCCCGCTGCGAGGGCGGCCGGCCAGAAGCGATTGCCCGGACGCGCGTACCCGACCCCGGCGTCAGCCGAGTACAGCGATGGATTGACACCGCAGACCAGCAGTCGCATGCCTCGGCCGACCGTGTCGGCCAAGGTGCGTGACCGCACCGCCCGCAATCCCACCTCATCGCCGGAGACGGCGAGTGAGCCCTCCTCGACGGCGAAGCCGGCCCCGGTCACCACATCGTGCAGCCGGCCGGGACGCCAGCCGGCGAAGAACCTGCCACCGACCTCGTCACCGTTCAGCGCATGGCCTTCGTACTCGCCTTCGAGGACCCGGACCTCGAAGGGGGCACCCACCGCCAGCACCCGATGGAGGTCCCACAGCGCCAGGGGCAACCGGTCTCGCTCCACGTGGAGATGGGTCATCCACGACCATGCCCCGTCAACGGACCCCCGGGCGAAGGGAAGCAGCTCCACGTCGCCTCGAACGTAGAGGGCGTCGGGGACCATTGCCCGGCACGCGTCGAGCATCACCGAAGACGCGTCGAAGGCGATGACCGGTCGGCCCAGGTGCGGAAGGTACCGGCCGGCGCCACATCCGAGGTCGATGCGCACCGTGCCCTGTCGTACCCGGTCGGCAAAGGATTCTGCCTCGTCGCGACGACTCGGCGTTGCGTGGGTGGAGGCCCAACCCAGACCTCGGTCGTCGTAGATCTCCACGGTGCGCCGGTCCACGGCGGTTGATCGTAGGCGACGGTGGTCAGGGTTCGAAGCGGTAGCCCATGCCCGGCTCGGTGCGGAAGTGACGGGGATGGGAGTGGTCCGCCTCGAGCTTCCGGCGCACCCTGCCCATGAGCACCCGCAGATACTCGGTCTCCCTCTCGTACTCGGGACCCCACACGTCATGGAGCAGCTGGCGTTGGGACACCAAGCGCCCGGGGTTTCGGACCAGCACCTCGACGATGTCCCACTCCTTGGGGGTGAGGTGCACGTCGACGCCATTGCGGGTGACCCGCTTGTCGGCCAGATCCACGGTGAAGCCCTCGGCCTCCACCAGGGGCTGCTCCGACCCGGCGGTGGTCCGGCGCAGTGCAGCGCGGAGCCGGGCCAACAGCTCGTCCATCCCGAACGGCTTGGTGACGTAGTCGTCGGCTCCGTTGTCGAGGGCCTCCACCTTGCTGACACTCTGGTGCCGGGCGGACAGGACGATGATCGGCATCGAACTCCACCCACGAATGCCCCGGATCACCTCGATGCCGTCGATCCCCGGCAGACCCAGGTCGAGCAGGACCGCGTCGGGGTGTCGGTGGGCCGCCCGATCCAGCCCCTCCTCACCGCTGCCGGCGCCGAGCACTTCGTAGCCCCGGGCGGTGAGGCTGATGGTCAGGGCCCGCAGCAGGGGGGCGTCGTCGTCGATGACCAGCACCTTGGCACCGGACTCTTCCGACCGGGCGTCTCCGCCGCGTGACCCCGCCGGAGGAGGGGTCACGGTGTCGAACCGGCCCTCGA
>JADGOE010000101.1 GCA_017883135.1 Acidimicrobiales bacterium | reverse complement strand
TGGTGGCCGAGGAGGCCCACGCCCCGTTCGAAGGCCAAGGTGGCCAACGCCACCCGCCAGCCGTCACCCACCTCCCCCACCACGTGCTCCGCAGAGGTGCGGGCCCCGTCGAAGAAGACCTCGTTGAACTCGGAAGTCCGGGTGAGCTGGGTGATTGGTCGCACCTCGACCCCCTGTTGGTCCATGGGCACCAACAGGTAGGAGAGGCCCTTGTGGCGGACCGACCCCGGCTCGGTGCGGCACACTGCGAAGCACCAGTCGGACTGATGGGCCAGCGAGGTCCAGACCTTCTGGCCGGTGATGACCCACTCGTCTCCATCGAGGACGGCCTTGGTCTGCACATTGGCAAGATCGCTGCCGGCATTCGGTTCGGAGTACCCCTGGCACCACAGTTCGGTGCCGGCCACGATGGGGGGCAGGAACCGTGCCTGCTGCTCGGGGGTCCCGTACTGGATGAGGGTCGGGCCGACCAGCCCCTCGCCCAGGATGCTCACCCGGCCGGGCGCCCGGGCCTTCACGTACTCCTCGTTGAAGATGACCTGGTGGGCGATGGATGCCCCCCGTCCCCCGTGCTCGGAGGGCCACCCGATGCACGTCCACCCGTCGGCGGCCAGTACCCGCTCCCACTCGAGGCGGGTCTCGAAACCGAAGGTCTCGTCCCCCGACCCGCCTCGACCTCCCAGGGCGGCGAATTCGTCGACCACATGGTCTTCCAACCAGCCGCGCACCTCAGCGCGGAAGGCCTCATCCTCTGGTCGGTCTCGAAGGTCCATGGCAGCGGCGTCCTGTGTTGGCGATGCGGTTCGTGGACGGGCCCAAGGGGGTCGCGCCACGGTGGGTCTCCCCACGCGGAGCCTGACCCATGCAATCTGACGCGACGTTAGCAAACGCGTTTCCGGGTCCTCCGACCCCGAGCGACCGCCCGGATCGGGAACACCTGGTCTGCTGCCGGCGTTCTCCTACTTGGTCGTTGTCGACAGGAAACCGGGGATAGCTTCCCTGGTCGGTCGGCTGGAGGAGGAGATGGCATGAGCGAGAACATGGGAACGGACACCGGGGGCCACATGCAGCTGACCGACGAGGAGTGGAAGGCCAGGCTTTCCCCCGAGCGCTACGCCGTGCTGCGCCAGAAGGGCACCGAGCCCGCGTGGTCGGGTGAGTTGCTTCACGTCGAAGGCCGCGGGATGTTCACCTGTGCCGGTTGTGGGGCCGCGTTGTTCCCCACCGACACCAAGTTCGAGTCGGGAAGCGGATGGCCGAGCTTCTATCGCGCCCTCGACGAAGGAACCATCGACGAGCACGTCGACAGGAACTTCGGGATGGAGCGCACGGAGATCACCTGCGCCCGCTGTGGCGGCCACCTGGGTCATGTGTTCCCCGACGGGCCCGCGCCCACAGGCCAGCGCTACTGCGTGAACTCGCTCTCCCTCGAGTTCGAACCGGATCAGGGCTGAACGCCCCTCCTCCGGCGCTCCGCACCCGGCACGCGGACGGTGCCGGGGACCGGGACGCGGTCACGGGCCACCGGCCGGTGCGGTCCGTCCGGCCACGGTGAGGCGCTCCTCGAACAGCTCGAAGAGATCGCCCAGCGCTTCGGCCTCGGGGAGCCGGCCCGCCCGCACCAACAGGCGGTCGGCGTCGGCGAGGACCTGGCAGGCGCGGAACGCCTCCCCCTTGGTCAGGTGCACGACGTCGGAGAAGCGGACAGGGCCGTCCCCCACGGTGCCGGGCGGGTCCACCGGTGTCACTTCCGTCCGTCCTTTCCAAGTTCGGCCGCCGACGGATCGGTATGCGGGGTGGTCGGTGGCGCCCGGTGGCGGTGGGGACAACCGGACGCCCCTCCTCTGGCTCCGATCGCCCAGGCCACCGAGGCCAGCCCCGACGAGGTGGCCAGGCCGACGGCGACGGCGAGGGGACTGGCATGGGACAGGAGCACGGCGGGAGCCCTGCCCCATGCCAGTAGGTGCACACACATCCGGGTGAGGGGCCCGAGGCCGGGCTTGTGGTCTGCGGCCGTCTGCCACCACAACCCGATCCACGTCATGAGGGTGCCCATGGGAGTGCGTGTCCGATCGATCCGGTGGCCGGGCTCAGGCTCCGGCTCCGGCCCCAACGGAGTCCTCCACGGGGTCCTCTTGTCCCGGCGCGCCGTCGTGGTCCCGGTCGCCCCCGAGGTGGTGCTCCACCTTGTGTACGTCGACGGTGGCGAAACGCAGGCTGGGCCCCACCTCGTCGGCCGCGATCTCCACTTTGAAGCGCCGGTCGCCGGCCTCGGTCTCCCAGCTGCGCTGCTCCAGACGGCCGGTGACCACCACCCGCATGCCCTTGGTCAGGCTTATGTAGACATTTTCGGCGAGCTCCCGCCAGGTGACCACGTCGAAGAACGACGTCGCCTCTTCCCATTCGTTGGTCTCGCGGTTCTGCCAGCGGCGATTGACCGCCACCCCCAGGGAGGTGGTGGCCTGCCCGTCACGCGTGTAGCGGATCTCCGGAGTGCGCCACAAGGCGCCATGAAACCGTGCGGTGATGAAAGGACACCGCCTCCGACCTGTCGCAGCAGGGCGGTGAAGCTGAGGGCAGCCTGACCCTGGAAGCGCAGGGAAGGGCAGAAAGCAGCCCTGACAACGACGGGACGGGTCGGCACTGCCAGACGACTCGGGCCCGGCAAGCAAGACGGAAAGGTGTAACGCAAGTGAATCAGCGGTTGAACTCCCTCAAGTCAGATGCCGGCTCAAATCTGGTGGATATGGGCCGGTCAGCAATGCACGCTGACCGCACTACAGGTCAGCGACTCCGAAGCCAGTTATCGGAGCTGGTGGTGAGGCCACGAGGAAAGCCTGCGGCGTACTCGTGGCGAGGTTGCAGGGAGAGAAGCTGGGCGCCAACCCCGTCAAACGGAACATGGTGAACGTGGGAACCACCTTGGGGCTGCCCTCCTTGCCGCACAGCCAGTGCGGCAACGGGCAGGTCCGCTGTCGGCTGATGGCACCAAGGTGGGACGGAGGGTCCGTAGTAGTCCGAGGGCGGGAAAGCCGTCTACATGGCGAAGGGACCCAGCGAGTCAGCAGCAACGCTGTGGCAATGGCAGGAGCTCGACGGTGAACACCGACGATCCGTGGCCCGACCTCACTGAGGCCGAACCCCGGGTACTGCGTATGCAGGCGAAGCTGCACCAAAGGGCGACTGACAGCCCTAATCGTCAGTTCAGTGACCTGTACAACCTCGTGGCCGATCCCGCCTTCCTTGTGGTGGCGTGGCATCGGGTTCGGGGCAATCGTGGGGCACGGTCCGCCGGGGTCGATGGGGTGAAGCCAAACTCCATCCTCTTCGGTGACGTGATGCTCGCCGAGCTGCGAGATGATCTCAAGGCCCGGCGCTTCAGACCCCTTCCCGTCAAGGAACGGATGATCCCGAAGGCGAACGGCAACTACCGCCGCCTCGGCATCCCGACGGTCCTCGCATAAGGCCCGTTCTTCCAAGTCGAGTCCGGTTTCGGATTCGGTTGTTGTCACCCATCCGTTCCATCCGTTGGCCGGACAGCGCTTGGCAGTGCTGTTCGAGAAGAGCCGCCTGGGCGCTGAGCGGGTGCTGGTCTGCGAAGGAGGCCCGGCGGGGCGGGTGACACTTCCGGTCGCTTGGACTGACCGGGCCCCAACGCCGTTGGCCCATCGGCTGGGAGCGCAGTGTTTGGCGGAGTTGGTCGCCTTGGTGGCCGCACTGGAGCATCCACCACTTGCGGAGCGTGACCGGTCATGATCTTGTATAGCAATGACAGACAAGATCAGTACTGCCTCGAAGACCAGCCGACAACTACGAGCCCGCCGTCGGCGCCTGGCTTCTTCACTTCCGGATGTGGAGGCGCTGATCTCGGGGTCGGTGGTCGAACAGGGTCGACGGTGCGGCAAGGAGGCATGTCGATGCGTGAGCGGCGAGTTGCACGGGCCCTATACCTACGTGGTGCTGCCCCGAGTGGAGGGGCGCACCCGAACGGTGTACGTGCCGGCGGGAACAGCCGACGTGGTGCGCCGGGGGGCGGCGGTCTCGGCTCAGGTGCGAACGGCGCTGGAGGAGATCTCGGTGATCAACATCGAATTGCTGTCCCGGGGCGAGTTGGCCTGAGTGGCACCGTCGGTGGAGGCGGTGGCGGTGCTGGCCAACATGGCGACCTCGGCATTGGCGGCCAGTGGTGAGGGGCACGGAGAAGATCACCGCCGGCCACCAAGCGAGGGCAGGGATCGTCTACATCCGCCAGTCCAGCCTGGCCCAGGTCCGCAACAACATCGAGTCGACCGCCCGCCAGTATGCGCTGGCCGACGAGGCGGTCCGCCTCGGGTGGCCTCGGTCCCAAGTGGAGGTGATCGACGCGGATCTGGGCCTGTCGGGGCGCTCCGCGGACCACCGCAGCGGGTTCAAGGACCTGGTCAGCAGAGTCTGTTTGGGCGAGGTCGGGGCCATCTTCGGCCTCGAGGTGTCCCGCCTGGCCCGCTCGTCGGCGGATCTGTCACGTCTGTTGGAGCTGGCCCGGCTGACCGACACGCTGGTCGTCGACTCCGATGGCATCTACGACCTGGCCAACTTCAACGACCGCCTCCTCCTCGGCTTGAAGGGGACGATGTCCGAGGCGGAGCTGCATTTTCTGGTCGGACGCCTCAACGGGGCGAAGCAAGCCGCTGCCGAGCGCGGAGAGCTGCGTTTCCCTCTCCCTGTCGGGTTGGTTTACGACGACGATGGCGCCACGGTCATCGACCCTGATGCAGAGGTCGCCGCCGCGGTCGCCGACGTGTTCGCGGCGTTCCGCTCCGGCGGGTCCGCGTATCAGGTGGTCGCGGCGTTCAAGGGTCGGCGGTTCCCGCTGCGGGCCTACGGCGGGGTGTGGGCCGGCCAGTTGCGCTGGGGGCGTCTCAACCATGCCCGGGTGCTGGGCATCCTGGCCAACCCGTCCTATGCGGGAACCTACGTGTACGGCCGCTACCACTCGAAGCGGGTCGTGAGCCCGGAGGGGACCGTGTCGACCAAGACTGTCGAGTTGGCCCGAGCGGACTGGCCGGTCGTCATCCACGATCACCATGCTGGCTACATCGGCTGGGACGACTATCTGGCCAACGGGGCCCGCCTGGCCGCCAACACGACCAACGCCGGAGCCCGCCCCGCCCGCGAAGGCCACGCCATCTGCCAGGGGATCATCGCGTGTGGGTCCTGTGGGCGGCCCATGTCGACCCGCTACCACCGCAACGGGCACGGCGCCTATGAGTGCTCTGCGTCGCGGGCCGATCAGATGGCCACTGAGACATGCCGGTCGATCGCAGCCGCGAGCGTCGACGACGCGGTGGCCGAGATACTCCTCTGTGCGCTCACCCCCGAAGAGGTCGCTCTGGCGTTGGCCGCCGCGGACGAGGTTGCTGACCGGCGAACCCGCCGGTCCCGGGCCGGGGAGCTGGCGGTGGAACGAGCCCGTTACGAAGCAGATCGGGCCGAGCGCGCGTTTCACGCGTGCGAGCCGGAAAACCGCCTGGTGGCCCGCAGCCTCGAAGCCCGCTGGGAGACCCGCCTCGACGCTCTCGCCGAAACGGAGAAGGCCCTCGCCGTCGAAACGGCAGCCGCCCCCACTCTGCCGAGACGGGCCGAGCTCGAAGCGCTCACCGGCGATGTGACTGCCCTGTGGCACGCACCGACCACCGCTGCCCGGGACCGCAAACGCCTGCTGCGCACACTCATCGCCGATGTGACCCTGTTGCCCGAGCCCGACCTATCCAAGGCCCGCATCGGGATCCGCTGGCACACCGGTGTCACCGACGAGGTCACCATCGCCCGACGCCACAGCATCGTCGAATCCCATCGCACCGATCCCGCCGCGGTTGACCTGGTCCGGTCACTCGGGCACACCCATACCAACATGGACCTCGCCCACCGCCTCAACCATGACGGCTACCTCACCGGTGCCGGGCGGCCATTCGACGTAACCGCAGTCGCCAACCTCCGCAGCTACCACCGCATCGCCCCCGTCGGCCTACTGGCGGAAGGCGAGATCACCGTCGTCGACGCCGCCCAACGCGTCGGGGTGACCACCACCACTATCTACGGCTGGGTCCACGCCGGAGCGCTCGCCGCCCGGCGCGGACCGAGTGGGCGGATCTGCATCCCCTTTGACGCCGAGGTCGAACAGGCCTGCCACCGACGAGCGGCCACATCGGTCCATATCACCCCTCATACCACCACCGATCCCCCCGGCGAACACGAGTGGACCGTCAAGCAGGTAGCCGTCGCCCTCGCCATCAGCACCAACGTCGTCTACTACTGGCTGGAAACCGGCCAGCTCGATGCCCGCAAAGGCCCCGGCAGCCGCTGGCTCATCACCTACAACCCCGAGGTCGAGGACACCTGCCGAGCCCGGATCGCCACCTCGAGCCACCTCGGACATCTCGATGGCAATGCATCATGACCGAGATGACGACCGCTCACGCACTGTTTACCGATCACGGCGGCTCCGCCCCAACAGCAGCGATTCCTTACAACCCCAAACCTCATAGTCCACGAACAAGGAGGCAGTATGAACCCACCGTCCCGACCGCCACCGATCGGACGGTGCAGGCTTCCTTGAAACTGGTGCTCGAACCTATCTTCGAAGCGGACTTCAAGCCGTGCAGCTACGGTTTCCGCCCGAAGCGCCGAGCCCAGGA
>JADGOE010000012.1 GCA_017883135.1 Acidimicrobiales bacterium | reverse complement strand
CGCCGCCGCAACGGCGCATGACCGAAAGACCATGACTCGTGGCCGCTGAACGTGCGGCCGGAGGCAGGCGCGGGCCGAGACTGGCGCGGAGCGATAGCGAAGATGGACTTCCAGTCGTGCTCGTGCGTCACGATCGAGATTTTGGTGTCCTACACCTCGAATCCCTCAGCGGATATCTAATGCGAATCTCCGACTCAGGACACTAGAACAGGGTTAGGAAACGAGTGCTCTATCCCCTGAGCTACGTGGGCCGAACCCGACCACGGGATTCTACGTCTCCTCGGCCACGCGCCAGCAGCTTCGCTCTGGCCATGGCGGCAGCGGTCCCCCGCTCCGGTCCGTATCCCATGCTGCTCCCCGAACTACCTCTCAGCGAGAGACACGGGTGACGGGTCATCGCAATGGCCCTACGATCGGATCACACCACCTACAGGCGGGAGACGACACCATGAGCCAGAACGACGACTGGTCACCCGACGAACCTTTGGGAACCGAGACGTTCGAGCAGGGCGACGATGCCATCGCCGAAGAGGCCCGGCTCGATCCCGATTTCGTCGAGGAGATCGAGCAGGACCCCTCCCTCGACCCCACGCTGCAGGTCGACGAGCGGGAACTCGAGGAGGCCGGGGCGGAGCTCGACGATCCCGAGGATCTGGCAGTTCTCGATGGTGGCATCGATGATCCCGATGGCCTCGGCGGACCGACCAATCGCGCCGTTGCCCGACGGAAGGACGAGGAAGGCTGGGACCTCGACGAGCCGATCGCCGGCGCGGAGCAACCCGATACGAACCCGGACCCCATCGACTGAAGGATCGCCCGCCCGGCCCAACCGACTCACACGTCCTCAGTGGGAGGCGTTACCTCCGACGAGAACGCACCGGGTACCACTGTAGATGGTCGGCATGCACTTGTTGCAGTGGATGCACAGGCCGGCATCGGACACACCCCTCTCCCAACGAGAGACCAGGTCCGGCTCCCGCAAGAGGGCCCTGGCCATGGCCACGAACGAGAAGCCCTCACCCACCGCGCTCTCGACCGTATCCAACCGGTTGACCCCGCCGAGCAGGATCAGGGGCATGGTGAGGGCGGCCAGAAACTGCCGGGCATACGGAAGGAAGTAGGCCTCCTCGAAGGGGTACTCCCGCAAGAAGCTCGACCCCACCACCCGAAACCCCGCCCGGAGGGGGGCGGGCAGGGTTGCCGCGAACTCGCGCCGTGGTGCCTCACCCCGAAACAGGTACATCGGGTTCGACAGCGAGCTTCCCCCGGTCAGCTCGAGGGCGTCCAGCGCACCGTCGGACTCGAGCAGCCGGGCGAACTCGACGCTCTCGTCCATCCAGAACCCACCAGCGACCCCATCAGCCATGTTGAGCTTGGCGGTCACCGCAACCTTGTCGCCGACCACGTCCCGCACTGCGCTCACCACCTGGCGAGGGAAGCGGGCGCGATTGGCCAGACTCCCTCCCCACTGATCGGTTCGCCGGTTGAGCTTGGGACTCAGGAACGCACTCAGCAGATAGTTGTGACCGAGGTGGATCTCGATGCAGTCGAACCCCGCCTCCACCGCGTTCGCCGCCCCACGGCGATACTCCTCGGTGATCCTGCCGATGTCGTCATCGGAGACGGCCCGGGTCAACGTCCCACTGGGGCTGAACCGGCGCGATGGTGCGAGCGAGGCGGCGCGATTCGAACGGGCGTTGGCCACCGGGCCCGCGTGTCCGATCTGTGCCGATGCAGCCGCCCCCGCCGCGTGCACCGCGTCGGTGAGACGGCGCAGGCCCGGCACTGCCTCGTCCCCCAATACGACACAGTGCCGATCGGTCCGCCCGTCGGGCGAAACAGCCAGGTAGGCCACCGTGGTCATGGCGGCACCGCCGGCCGCCACCCGCTGATGAAACGCGATCAGCTCGTCGCTGACCGCACCCTTGGGAGACGCCCCCTCGAACGTTGCCGCCTTGATGATCCGGTTCTTCAGGGTGATCGGCCCGAGCCGCACCGGCTCGAAGAGCGTCCGCACCGGGGCGCTTCCCTCATTCGACTTTGCCGTCATCGGGCACCTCCCGCGGTCGTCACCACGTCATTGAGCGGTCGACGCACCGCATTCACCGACCGCTCGGAGCACGGCTTCGGCCAACGACGGATGGCAGACCACCAGGTCGGGGAGCCACGGATCTGGCTGGGCATAGCGCAGAGGTGTTCCGTCGAGCCGGCTGGCATGGAGCCCGCTTGCCAAAGCCACCGCCGCCGGAGCGGCCGAATCCCACTCGTACTGGCCGCCGGCGTGGACATAGATTTCTGCTTCCCCGCGGATGACCGCGGCGATCTTTGCCCCCGCGGACCCCATCAAGACGGTGACCGCCCCCAGCAGCTCGGCCATCTGCGGAACGAACTCGGGCGGGCGGCTACGACTGACGACCATGCGGAGTGTCGGGTCCGGAGTGGCAAGCGCCGGCGGTGCTCCTGTCGAAAGCACGAGTCCCAATGCCGGAAGCGCCACTGCCCCGACCAGCGGTGATCCATCGATGGCCAGGGCCACGTGGACTGCCCAGTCCTCCCTGCCCTCGGAGTACTCGCGGGTGCCGTCCAGGGGATCGATGATCCAGACCCTTCCGCGGTCTGTGTCCAGGGCCTGCGCCTGGTCGGCCTCTTCGGATCGGATTCGATCATCGGGGAACCGGCCGGCGATGCGCCGCATCAGCAGGTGGTGCGCCCACTGATCGCCTCTCTTGCCGAGCGCCTTTCCCCCCGCCGATCGGGCACGGAGCTGCTGCAACCCCCTGCCGGCTTCGCCGCCGAACTCAGCTGCGGCCCGGTGCTCTTCACCCAATTCGCCGTCGCCCACCCGCTGCTCCTCGCTCCCCCCGACCGATCCTTCGACTGCCATTGCGCTCCTCACCTCGAACCCGTCAGACCGACAGTCTGCACGATGGCCGGCACGGTGTCGCCCTCATGGCCCTCCCTCACGGCCTGCCCGGACCTTTGCGCCACTCCTGCCGGCCGCCGGTGGAAGACGCTCGGCTGGTCGCTGTGGGCGGTCCGACGGCTCCCTGAAGCTATGGCGGAGCGAACTCGCTACGCTCCCCACGACATGGCCAATCCACCCGTGATGTCCACCGACCAGTTGCAGCAGTTTCTGGCAGACTCCTTCCCCAACTCGAAGGTGCCCTACATCGTCGAGGAGATCACCGGCACGGGCATCCGGATGCGCCTGCCGATCGGACCGACGGACAGCCGTCCCGGCGGCACCGTTTCCGGACCGTCGCTCATGGCCCTGGCCGACTCCGTGGCCTGGTTGGCCATCGTCGGGCAGATCGGGCCGGTGGCACTGGCGGTGACTACCAGCCTGCACATCGACTTCCTCCGCAAGCCTGCCCTGGTCGACGTCGTCGCGATCGGCACAATTCTCAAACTGGGCAAGAGGCTCGGCGTGGTCGAGGTGGCCATGCACTCGGCCGGTGGCGGCGACGTGGTGGCCAAGGCTCAGGTCACCTACTCGATCCCGCCCCGATAGCCGACCGGCTGCGGCACGCCGATGCCCGTCATTGCGTTGGCACCCCGCCCGTGCCACCATCGCGGGACAGTCGTCCAAGGGGGGAACAGATCATGCACGACCTCGTGATCCGAGGGGGAACGGTCGTCGACGGTACGGGGACACCAGCCCGCACCGCCGATGTAGCGGTGGACGACGGGCGCATCAGCGGCGTCGGATCCTTCGCTGCTGACTCGGCCACCCGCACCGTCGATGCCGACGGTCTCCTCGTCACGCCGGGGTGGGTGGACATCCACACTCACTACGACGGCCAGGCGACATGGGACGAGGTCCTCGCCCCCAGCAGCTGGCACGGCGTCACCACCATCGTCACCGGAAACTGCGGCGTCGGGTTCGCCCCGGCCAAGCCGGACCGCCACGACTGGCTGATCGGCCTGATGGAAGGCGTGGAGGACATCCCCGGAACCGCCCTCGCCGAAGGTATCGAGTGGGAGTGGGAGACATTTCCCGAGTATCTCGACAGCCTCGACCAGCGGCACTGGACGGTCGACATCGGCACCCAGATCGCCCACGGAGCGGTGCGCGCCTACGTGATGGGTGAGCGCGGGGCTCGCAACGAGCCGGCCACGCCCGAGGACATCCGTGCCATGAAGCAGGTGGTGAAGGAGGCCATCGTCGCCGGGGCACTCGGCTTTTCCACCTCGCGCACCTTGGCCCATGTGGCCATCGACGGTGAGCCGGTGCCCGGCACCTTCGCCGCCGAGGACGAGCTCTTCGGCATCGGCAGCGCGCTCGGGGAGTTGGGCACCGGTGTCTTCGAGCTCGCTCCCGCCGGAACCGCCGGTGAGGACACCGTCGCGCCGAAGAAGGAGGTGGACTGGATGCGACGCCTGTCGGCTGCCATCCGTCGCCCGGTGACCTTCGCGCTGCTGCAGGTGGACAGCGCACCCGGGCTGTGGCGCGAGATCATGGATGAATCGCTTCGCGCCGTGGCCGACGGAGCAGACCTGTGGCCACAGGTCGCGGGACGCGCCACCGGGCTCCTGTCCGGCCACTTCACCACCTACTGCCTGTTCGACCTGATCCCCGAGTACCAGAACCTGAAGGCCAAGGATCTGCCTGCTGAAGACCTGCTGGCTGCCCTGCGCACTCCTGAGGTCCGGCGGTCCATCGAGCAGTGGGAGCCCGGCCCGGCCTCGGTCGAGCGGATGGAACAGGCCTACCGCACCACCTTCGCGCTGGGCAGCCCCCCCGAGTACGAGCCGGGCCCCGAGCGTTCGCTGGTCGGGATCGCTGCCACCACCGGTCGCACGCCCCTGTCCGTGGCCTACGACGCGATGCTCGAGAGCGACGGGCAGGGCCTGCTCTACGTTCCCATCCTCAACTACTCCGACGGGGATCTCGAACCCGCCCGCCAGATGCTGCTCCACCCGCGGGCCGCCGCCGGGCTGGCAGACGGAGGTGCCCACTGCGGGGTCATCTGCGATGCAGGGCAGCCCACCTTCATGCTCACCCACTGGACCCGCGACCGGACACGTGGAGAGCGGCTCCCTCTGGAGTGGATGGTCAAGAAGCAGACCCACGACACCGCGCGCCTCTACGGCCTCGGTGACCGGGGCACCCTCGAGGTCGGCGCGTTGGCCGACATCAACCTGATCGACTACGAGCGACTGCAGTTGGGCAACCCGACGGTGGTGGCCGACCTGCCCGCCGGTGGCAAGCGTCTGGTGCAGGGTGCCTCGGGCTACGTCGAGACCATCAAGGCCGGCATGACCACCTTCGCCGACGGCAACGACACCAGTGCGCGTCCCGGGGCACTGTTGCGGGGCGCCCGCTGATCAATCGGCCGGGCTGGCGCGCCGACGTGAGCATGGCGGGCGCCTCAGACCCCACCCGGGCCGCTCTGTCGGGCCTCGACACCCGAGTCAATGGCCTGGGCCTGTTCGGCTGCCTCGGTCGCCCACTCCGCCTGCATCTGCTGATTGATGCGGTGCTCGACGATGAACGCCACGAACGGCACGAATCCGGCGGCAACCACTACGAGGATCCGGCCCAGCTGCCAGTGGGCACGTCGGGCGAGGTCGGCCGCCGCCACCAGGTAGACGATGTAGAGGAAGCCGTGCAACGGCGCCACCACCTGGGCGACCGACTTCACGCCTGCCCCGTACTGCAACGGCATGGCCACGAAGACCAAGAGGATCAACGCGGTCCCCACGATGAAGGACATCACTCGATAGCGGTTCAGCGCACCGTGCATCTCGTCTCCTCCCGCGCGGGGAACGACCGGGGCGGTCGAGCGACCAAGTCGGCGTGGTCCGGGCGGTCTCTCACCGGCGGGTAGGACCAGAATCGGCCGCGTTCAATCGGGCCAGATAGCGGTTGTACTCGACCAACTCTGCCGCCTCTTCGGGAGTCTGGGACGCGTAGCGCTCACCCCGGCCGCCGGTCTCCTCATCGATCGGCGAGCCGGCGGCGATGGCCACACTCTTGCGGCGACCGCCGGTCAGCGCCCAGCCGGGCTGCCTGCTGTCACCGGTGGAGCCGCCCTGGGAGCCGCTGCCCGGGGTGGCCCCGCCCGGCAGCGCAGTCCGCTCATCGTGGACCAGCTGCCACCACATGTAGACGGCATACCCTGCGAAGAACGGCCACAGGAAGGTGTATGCCCAGCTCAACGTGTTGCCATTGAGGGCACGGCCCAGCTGCCACCAGGTCAGCCAGGCGAACACGGGAAGCAGGACGAGGAGCGTCACGTGCATCCCGATGCACCGGGGCGTGAAGTAGCGACGCACCCGGCCATCGTACCGTCGGAGCCGTCGATCTCCCATTCGGGAACTGCACACGATCCCCGTCGATCCCCGCCGGGGTGCCTAGTATTTTCGACGAGCAGCAGAGTCGGTGGTGCCCTGGAATCGATCTGACCGATCGGTCCGCCTGCCACCGTCGATCGAGAGGACGCCCCGTGGACACTCGCTTGAGAATCGGGATCGCCGAGGCCGTCGGGACGATGATCCTCGTCGTCGGAGGCCCGGGCACCGCCATTCTGGCCACCGGCAGCTTCTTCCCCAAGGGGACGGTCGGAATCCTCGGGGTCGCCCTGGCCTTCGGCCTCTCCCTGCTGGTTGCCGCCTACGCCATCGGCTCCATCTCGGGCTGCCACATCAACCCGGCGGTGACCCTCGGCCTGTGGGTCATCGGCAAGACCAAGACCAAGGAGCTTCCCTTCTACATCGCCGGCCAGATCGTCGGCGGTCTCTTCGGGGCACTGGTCATCTACATCATCGCCAGGGGCAGCCTGATCCCCTTCAGTGCCAAGGCCTCGGGATTCGCCTCCAATGGCTACGGGATCCACTCGCCGGGCGGCTTCAAACTCGGGGCCGTGATGCTCGCGGAGGTCTTCTTCACCGCGGTCTTCGTCTTCATCATCGCCTCGACCAGCCGAATGTCGATGCCGGTGGGCCTCACCGGGGTCACCATCGGGCTCACCCTCACCGTCATCCACCTGGTCTCCATCCCCATCGACAACACGTCGGTAAACCCGGCCCGAAGCCTGGCAACCGCGGTCTTCCAAGGGAGCTGGGCCCTCAACCAGCTCTGGGTGTTCATCGTCTTCCCGATCGTCGGCGGCATCCTCGGAGGTTCCCTGTGGCGTGCCCTCCGACCGGCATCGGACGAGTTGACCGAGGACGCCTCCGAAGCGGGAGCCCCCGCCCCCTACGGCCGACGCCCCCAACCCGAATAGCCTGGGCGTCGGCGGCTCTCGACACGGGCGCTCGGCCATGCAGGCCCGCAGCGCAGGCAGCGCTGTACGCCGGGCCCGACCCGGCACCGACAACGAAGGGAACGTGACCATGTCGCCGGACCAGTCACACCCCGTCCCTACCGTTCCGACCATGAGCTACACGACCCGAGACCCCTCACCGGCTGGCCCCCAGATCGAGGTGCGGTCGAGCAAGCGCCGGAAGAAGACCGCCGGTGCCCACTGGGAAGGCGACCGCATCGTGGTGGTGGTTCCGACCCATCTGCGTGGATCCGAACGCGACCGGATGGTGGAGAGCCTGGCCCGTCGCCTTACCCGGCACCGGCCGAACCTGCACACATCGGATGCGCACCTCGAGGAGCGGGCCCGGGCACTCGGCCGACGCCACCTCGACGGGGTCGAGCCGGCGTCGATCCGCTGGTCCACCACGCAGAACAAACGGTGGGGCTCGTGCACCATCGAAACCCGGGAGGTCCGGATCTCGGAGCGGCTCCGGGTCGCACCCCCCTGGGTGCTCGACGCAGTGATCGTCCACGAGCTGGCCCACCTCATCGAACCCAACCACTCCGCGCGGTTCAAGGAGCTGGAGAGCCGGTACCCCCGGCGCCGGGAGGCCGACGTCTTCTTGGAGGGCTACAGCCTCGGACTGCACATGCCGGCGGTCCAGCCGTGCGACCCGGCATCCGGTGAAGGGTTCGATGGCGACGCCGATGGTGCGCCCGTCGAGGATGCTGTGCCCGTGTGAGCAGGGCTCCTGCCCGGGCGCGGTCCGGCTCGGAGCTGTACGCACTGCAAGGATCGGGCCGTTCGGGCCGTTCGACCCCACCGCCGACCCCGATCCTTCGCAGACACCTCGGCGCCTATGGGCCCCACCGCCTGGTCGGCGTGGACCGGCATTTGCGAGTACAACAGGGGCCGTGGCCTACCTCCTCGCAACCCTTGCCGCCTTCGTCAACGCCCTGACCTCGGTCCTCCAGCGGATCGGGGTGGAGTCAGCACCTGCCTCGACCACCTTGCGGCTGAGCCTCATAACCCATGCCATCCGGCGGGGCATCTGGCTCATCGGGTTCGCCCTGATGCTGGTGGAGTTCGGCCTGCAGGCCACCGCACTGCGATTCGGCGAGCTCAGCGTGGTCCAACCCGTGCTCACCACGGAGTTGCTCTTCCTCATGCTCATCCTCGGCGTCTGGTTCCGCTACCGCCTGGGGGCCCAGGAGTGGCTGGGCTCGGTCGTCATCGTGGTCGGCCTCGGAGGGTTCTTCCTCGCCGCGGCACCGAGTGGGGGCAACGCCATCCCCGGCACCGGTGCGTGGGTACTGGCCTCGTGCCTGCTCGCCGCAGTCATCACCGGGTTCATCGTCGCCGCCATGCGCGGCCCGAGGTGGTGGAGAGCGGCGGCATTCGGAGCTGCCACCGCGGTCACGGCTGCGTTCAGCGCGGCGCTGACCAAAGCCACCACCATCTACATCACCCAAGGGTGGGGGCATGTACTCACCCACGCCCAGCCCTACATGCTGGCAGTCACCGGCCTGGGCACCATCTTCCTCTTGCAGAACGCACTGCACGCGGGGCCGATCACCGCGTCCCGCACGACCTTGGTGACGGTCAATCCTCTGGTCAGCATCGTGCTCGGCATCACCCTCTTCGCCGATCGGCTGCGCGGGGGGCCTCTGTGGATCACCTTGGAGCTCGTCGCCCTGGCGGTGCTGGCCACCGGCGTGGTCGTACTGGCCCGCTCGCCACTGGTGGCGGGGACCCAAGGAGCCGGTGACCCCGGCGAGATGTTGGCCGGTGCCCGCCACCGCGAGGTGATGGCGCCTCCGGTCGAGGCGATGCCGTAGACAGACGCGACCCCCGCCACTTCCGGCACCCGGGGCACAGCCGTTCGGACGCCGGGCATGCCGGGCCGGCGGTCAGCCGGTCAGGGACTCGGCCCGCACGCGGGTCGCCGCCCGGAGGTCGGAGGCCCCGGGCCAGACGCACCCCCGTGCGGTGAGCAGCAGCCCGGCGATCCCGAGGTGGTCGTCGCCCAACTCCGCGCGCATCGACCGGAACAGCGACGCGGTCACCCGGGCATCGCCCAGCGCATTGTGGTGGTCGTCCCAGGTGAGATCGAAGTGATCGCAGCAGTCGATCAGCCGGGCCCGGCCCTGCAACCCCAGGTGGAGCTGGGCCACCCGCAAGGTGTCCACGGTCGCCACGCTGTCAGGGACGAGGGCTTCGCCTCCGGCCCGCCGGCACTCGGCCCGGAGGAAGGCCATGTCGAATCGATCGACGTTGTGGCCCACGATGACCCGGCCGGACAGCCGGTCGGCCAGGCAGGGGTGGATCTCAACGAAGGTCGGCGCCCCGACCAGCATCTCTTCGGAGATGCCGTGGACGTGGGTCGGTCCGGGGTCGCACCCGGGGTCGACCAGCGTGCAGAAGGAGTCGACCTCGTCGCCGGTGGACGACAGGATCACCACGGCCACCTCGACGATCCGCTGCTCCTCGGGAGAGAAGCCGGTCGTCTCCACGTCGACGACGGCGAACCCCGGCTGGTGTCCTGCTGCGACGTCCACAGTTCCCACCGTAGATCGCCGGTGCATCACGGTGTCGTACGCTCGGCGAACCGGGCCCACCCCCGCGTGGACAACCCGCTGACCAGGAGGTCACCGCGTGAGCAACTGGCTGCTGCACCACGACCTGAGAGCACCGGCCTTCGCCACACCCCAGGTCGAACTCTACGCCGAGGCGCTGGCCATGACCGAGTGGGCCGACGGCAAGGGCTGCCCGCGGGTGGTCATCTCCGAACACCACGGTTCGCCGGACGGCTACCTTCCCTCGCCGTTCGTGTTCGCAGCAGCCGTCGCCGGCCGTACGCGACAGATCAGGATCATGCTGTCGGCCTTGGTCCTCACCCTCCGCGACCCCCTGTCCACCGCCGAGGACGTGGCGGTACTCGACATCATCAGCAACGGCAGGGTGGAGCTGACCGTCGTGCCCGGCTACGTACCCGATGAGTTCGCCATGTTCGACATCCCCTTCGAAGGTCGAGGCGCCCTCTTCGAGGAGAAGCTGGCCACCCTGGTGGCAGCACTCTCGGGGAGACCGTTCATCCACGGGGGACGCGAGATCGTCGTCACGCCCTCGCCGGTCCAGCACCCCCGGCCGTTCCTCGTGGTGGGTGGTTCCGCACCGAAGCGGGCGGCCCGCCTGGGGGACGCCTACCTGCCGGCCGTGCCGGACATCCAGCTCGGAGACGCCTACGTGGCCGAGTGCCGCCGCCTCGGCAAGGGGGACGGCATCCTGCTCTGGCCCGACGGTCCCATGTGGGTCTTCGTCACCGACGACCCGGATCGGTCGTGGGCCCAGCTCGGGCCCCACGCGCTCCACGAGGCCAACAGCTATGCCCGGTGGGCGGCCGCAGCTCCGGGTTCGAACCCGTGGACACCGGTCGAGACCGTCGACGAGCTGAGGAGCTCAGGCCTCTACGCCGTCGTCACGCCTGATGAGTGTGTGGCCCTCGCACGACAGATCGATCCCCGCGCCGCGCTCCAGCTCAAGCCGCTGGTCGCGGGGCTCGACCCCGACATCGGCTGGCGCTCACTCGAGCTGTTCGTCGACCAGGTGGTGCCGACACTGGCCTGAATCCTGAGCCAGCTCAGGCGTTGGTTCCCACCAACTCCCGCAGCTCCTCGGCCACGTCCGCCTCATGCTTCTCCTCGTCCTCGCGGGCCTTCGCCGGGCTCCAGCGACCACGGCCCAAGAAGATCGTCGGGATGAACACGACCATGCCCCCGATGCAGACCCAGAACCAGTTCTGCCACTGCTTGGGCGACTTGGCCACGCCGTCGAGCAGCGCGTTGAGCTGGTTCTGGTGCTTTGAGAGATAGACGTACTTCGCCTGGTTCGGGACGATGTACTTGTCCAGCAGAGTCTTGTTGGCGACGGCAGCAGTGAAGACCGAAGCCGGCACCGCATCTTGGAATGCCTTGAGGTTCGCAGGCGTCAGATTCTTGTCGACCGCAGCTGCGAGCGGGGCGACCTTGGGCTCGTTGAGGACCTTCAGCCAGGCGGAGTTCTTCACCGCGAACGCCACGCCCTGGGGATTCTGCAGTTGGAACTTCTGCACGTTGAACGGGGCGTACGGGGGCTGGGCGTACTGGAGGTTGTCCACCACCGGGTTCACCGAGGTGATCACCATGGGCAAGAAGATGAAGGAGAAGCCCACGGTCAACCGCAGGATCCACCCCCACAGGGCCAGGCCGGTGCCGACCAGGGCCGGGTTCTTGGCCTCGACCATCTCGGTGTAGGCCGCCATCCACGGTGCGTAGGTCAGCGAGATGAACGAGGCCAACAGGACCTCGAGGACGATGATGCTGCCGAAGCTGGAGTAGGGCTTGTTCGCCTGGTGCAGGAAGAAGATGAGCATGACGATCGAGCCGAAGGCACCGATCAGCATGAACGGCTTGCGGACCCTGAACTTGTCGGAGAGCACGCCGAAGACCACCAGGGCGACCGCGTCCGCAGTCCAGAACCAGGTGTTCAGATAGTTGGCGTCGGACGTGGTGAGGTTGAGCCCATCCGAGGTCTTGAACACCGTTGCCCAGTAGATGGTGAAGAACGCCGACGCCGCGTAGTACACGAGCAGGAAGAGCGAGATCCCGATGGCCGATCCCACCAGGTCCCACTTCAGGATCTGGCGCCACGGGTGGGTGGTGGCGGCGACCACGTCCTCCTCGGAGAGGCCCCGGGCCTTGGCCTCGATGAGTGCTCGGTCCTGTTCGGAGACCATCAGCTGGTCGCGCAGCCTCGAGGAGAGGTCCTTCATCCAGAACAGGGCGAGGACGAAGACGACCAGCGAGGTCACACCGGAGATCAGGAACTGGTCCTGCCACGCCGTCAGGTGGCTGAGGGTGTTGGTGGCGACGATGCTGGTGATGAGGCTGCCGGCCACCGGTCCGACGGTCCAGAAGCCCATCGCCGAGGCACGGCCGAGCTGCGGGCTGAAGTCACGGACCAGGGCCGGCGTGGCCACCAGAATGGCGCCCTCGACCAGCCCGAGGACGCAGATGACGATGGCGAACTGCATCTGGGTCTTGCAACTGGGGACGCCCACCGCCACCAGGAGCCCGATGACGAGCAGCCCGTAGATGACCACGTTTGACCGGCCCAGCTGGTCGGTCTTGCTGGCCGGCAGCGAGGCGAAGGCCCCGATGAGGTTGGAGACGACCACGATGCCCACGTAGAACGCGAAGGACATGTGGAAGTACTGCAAGATCTCGGGGGTCACCCCGGTCTGGGTGAAGTACGTGTAGTAGAGGACGATGGTGGCCACCACGGCCAGCGCGAGGTAGGCGGTCCTCTTCGCGTTGTTCGGGTACTCGTCTATCTCGTGGACGAACAGGAACCGGAACAATGCTCCGTGTCCGGACGTCGTACCGGCGCTCGGGTCAGACAATTCCGTTGCCATGCCAATCTCCCCCTGGGTCTCGACTGCGACTCGCCCCGGCCCCGGATGTGACCGTAGCGCAACGGACGGTGCCATGTGGAGTTATTGAGTCCCGGGTCAAGCCACCCGCTCAACCTCGTGGGGCCGCCCCTTGTCCCGTCGGCGTCGAACCCGCGCCGCCCATCACTTGCGGCTGAGGCGCCGTCAGACGTCGAGCACCGCGGCGGCGACCAGCTCCTCGAGGTACCGGGTGTCCCACCACGAGATCTGGAGCTGCTTGGCCCGGCGGAAGTACAGCTGGATATCGAACTCGACCGTGAAGCCGATCCCTCCGAAGATCTGCTGCGCGGTGGCGGTCACGTCTCGGAAGGTCCGGCACGCGTACAGCTTGGCCATGGGGGCCAGCTTGGCCACGCTGCGACCCTCCGACCGTGCCCATGCGGCTTCGTGGACGAGTACCTCGGCGCCGTCGACGTTGGTCGTTCCATCGGCCAGGTAGTGGGCAAGGGCCTGGAAGGCACCCAGCGGCTTGTCGAACTGCTGGCGGTCCTTGGCGTACTGCACGGTGATCTCCATCGCGTACTGGGCGCCGCCGACCGCCTGGGCGGCGGCCAGGATGATCCCGTCGTGCATGATCACGTCCCACGTCCGCCAGCCGGTGCCCGCATCCCCCAGGCGATCGGCGGGACCGACACGGACGTGGTCGAAGTCCACCCGGTACTGGGTGTCCGAGGCGACCGTCAGCTGCTGGGTGAGGGTCACGCCATCAGCCGACGGATCGACGAGGAACAGGTCGACGTCGGTCGGGGCCTCACCGGTACGGGCCAGCACCAACAGGCGGGTGGAGGCGCGGGCGAAGGCCACGTGGCGCTTGGTGCCCGAGATCACGAATCCGTCGCCGTCGGGCACCGCTCGGACCTGTACGCCCTTGGGACCGAAGCCGTTCTCGGGCTCGAGCCAGGCCGGGGTGAGGATGGCCTCACCGGTGACGATCCGGGGCAGCCACTCTTGCTTCTGGGCCTCGTCGCCCGCCCGGGCCAGTGCGCCTCCGGACAGGATCGAACTGACGAAGTGGGGGGACGGGGCGAGCGAGCGGCCGAACTCCTCGTAGACCACCACGCCCTCCAGCGCGGTCATCCCCGAGCCGCCGTACTCCGTGGGCAGCTGCAGGCCGATCAGGTCGAGATCGCCAAGGTGCTTCCACAGATCGGGCGAGTACCCGATCGGGTCGTCCTCGAGCTCGCGGACCACGCTCAGCGGGCTGTTGGTGGCGCACACCCCCCGCACCGTCTCGCGCAGCATCTCCTGTTCGGCATTGAATCTCAGGTCCAACATGGTCGGCTCTCCTCTTGAGGTGATGCGTCGTCCGGTGGGGCAGGGTGTGGTGGGCCAGCGGCACAGGTGATGGGGGAAGGAGCACCGCAGGTGTCGGTGGGATCCACTAGGGGCGCCACCGATCGCCAGTGCGCTCCCACGGATTGTCGTCGTCGGTCATCGGCAAGGCCACGCGGGCCTTGCAGGTGGTCTTGGGGTCGTCGTTGACCGATACCGAGATGTCGACGGCCGCCCAGCCACAGCCGGTGTCATCCACGCCGGTTTCGGTCACCACGCCCCTGAACACCATCGTGTCGCCCGGAAAGACCGACCCCAGCATCCGGAAGGTCATCCGCTGCAAGCGGCCGTACGGTCCGGTCCAGTCGGTGACGAACCGCTCGAACCACGCCGCCTGATTGGGCGTGTTGAGGAATATGTCGCGGGTGCCGTTGCGGTTGACGGCGAAGTCCTTGTCGTGGTGCATCGGCCGCCAGTCGCGCGCGGCCAGTGCGCCCAGCACCACGGTGGTGGCGGTGACCGGATAGGCCAATTCGGGAAGATGGTTCCCGACGACGACGTCGCCACACAGCAGCCGGTTAGTCGTGGTGCTCATGATCGCTCCTCCTCCGGACCGGACCGCTCGTCACGCCGGTAGCCAAAGCCGGTATAGCTCTCGACGGCCACCAGGTCCCCGCGCTGGTTGTGGTACTCCACGTCGATCACCCAGAATCGCCCGGTGCCGAGCTTGGTGGTCTTCTCGTCACTGACCGAACGCAGGATCTGACGGGTCCGCAGCCGGTCGCCGGGCCGCACCGGCTCGTAGAAGACGATGGTGTTGTCGCTCATGACCGCCTCGGGCAGCCCGAGCCCCTCCTTCAGGTCGAAGTGGACCTGCAGGGGAAGGGCCTGGGTGGTGCGGCCGGGTGCCCAGTGGTGGGGGCGGAACCACACCGAGACCATGGTCGGCGGAGCGATCGGCCCTCCGGTCACCGCGTCGGCCACCTCCTCGTCCCAGAACAGGGGGTTGCCGTTCTCCACCGAGGAGCAGGTGGTCCACACATAGCCCTGCTCGACCGGGAACTCCCCTTCCTCCTCGTACTGCTCCACCCCGATGAGACCTTCGATGTCGGCAACGCCGATAGCGCTCATGCCACCGCCCCTTTCGCCCGCAACTCTGCGATGCGCTCTGTGCCCAGGCCCGCGGCAGCGAGCAGCCGGTCGGTGTCGGACCGGAGTGGGTCGCCGATCGTCACCGTTGCACCTGCCGGCTCCATGCCGGCCAACACCGGTCCCACCTGCCGGAATCGGTTGGGCTCACCGCCCGTGCCGCCCGAGCCGCCCGGGCCGTCCGGGCCGCCCGAGAACGCGATCTCCGCCTCCACGATGGCACCGCGCGCCTCGAACTGCTCGTCTCCGACCAGTTCGGCCACCGACAGCACCGGGGTCACGCACGCGTCGGATCCGGCCAGTTCGGCGACCCAGGCGTCCCGGTCCTTGGCGGCGAAGGCCGTGGCGAAGTCGGCCCGGATCTCATCTTGGTGGCGGTCGTCGAGCTGGTGACCCGACCACTGCTCGCACCCGATGAGCCGACACAGGTTGGCGTAGAACTTGGGCTCGATGGCGCCCACCGCCAACCACCCGCCGTCCGCTGCCCGGTAGGTGTCGTAGCAGGCGTACCGCCCGGTGATGATGTTGTGGCCCGGGCCGACCGGTTCACCGGTGGCCAGGTGCTCGTCGACGGCCAGCGAGGTGAGCCACAGCACGCCGTCCGCAACGGACACGTCGAGGTGGACGCCCGGCCCGTCCTCCCCGCGTCCGATCAGAGCGGCCATCACCGCCATGGCGGCGTGCATGCCGCCGCCTGCGGCGTCGGCGATGGTGGCACCCGCCACCGGTGGACCACCGTCGGCGCAAGGCTCGGTGGTGGCCAGGTACCCCCCAACCGCCAGGTAGTTGATGTCGTGGCCTGCCCAGGCCGACCGGGGGCCGGTCTGGCCGTATCCGGTGGTGGAGCACAGGATGATCCGCGGGTTGACGGCACGGAGGTCGTCGAAGCCGAGGCGCAGGCGGTCGACGACCCCGGGCCGGAAGCTCTCCACCACCACATCAGCCGTCCGCACCAGGGACAGGAAGGCCTCACGACCGTCGGGGTCTTTCAGGTCGATCGCCGTGCGCGACAGATACCGGGAGGCGCTGTAGGCGTAGAACGGGGGCCGGATCGGTTCGGCACCTCGACCGGGCACCGCCCCGACCTTGACCACCGTTGCCCCGTAGTCGGCCAGCAGCCGCGTGCAGCGGGCCGCCGGACCCACACTGGACAGGTCGAGGATGGTGATGCCCCGCAGCGGACCGCTCGGCACCGGGCCGGCGTCGGTCACCGACACCGGCGGCGCGACGGCACGAGCGGAAGTGGTTGCAGGCAGTTCGGTCACCGGGGTCGGGGGTTCAGAAGTTCTTCGGGAGGCCGAGCTTGCGGCGGGCGATGATGTTCTTTTGGATCTCCGAGGACCCACCGCCGATCGTGTCGATCACCGTATAGCGGTAGGTCGACTCCGAGCGCCCCTTCATCGGTGCATCCTCGTCGCGGACCCGGAGTTGGGAGCCCGGACCGGCGATGTCCATCGAGGCGTTGGCCAGCCGGCGTGAGTACTCGGTGGTGAACAGCTTGTACTCCGACGCCTCCGAGGTCGGCGGAGCGCCACCCTCGGACGAGGTGAACACGAACTTGAGCCCGAGCACCCTGGCCACCTCGGCCTCGGTGTGGAGCCCGGCGATCCGCGACCGCACCACCGCGTCGTCCTTGAGCGGCTCGCCGTCCCGGGTGGCGGTCCTCACGTACTCGGTCAGGAGGTCGAGGCGCTGCGCGGTCGGTGAGTAGGTGAACAGGGTGAAGCGCTCGAGGTCCAGCGCTTCGGAGATGTACTGGAACCCCCTGTTGAGATCGCCGACCACGTAGTCGTCGGACACCCACACGTCGTCGAGGTAGACCTCGTTGGTCCGCTCGTCGCCCATGGTCCAGATGCCCTTCACCGTGATCCCCGGATGGTCCATCGGCACCAGGAACAGGCTGATCCCGTGGTGCTTGGGCGCGTCGGGATCGGTGCGGGCACCCACCCAGTACCAGTCCGCGAAATGGGCGGACGTGGTCCACGTCTTCTGTCCGTTGAGGCGCCACCCGTCCCCGTCGCGTGTGGCCTTCAGCTGCATGGAGGCGGCGTCCGAGCCGGCATTGGGCTCGGAGTAGCCCACCGCGAACTCCACCTCGTTGCGCAGGATCTTGGGAAGGAACTCCTTCTTCAGCCTGTCGCTCCCATGGCTGATGATCGTCTTGCCGATGATGCCGACGCCCTTGCCGATCTGCGGACCGCCGCGGGCGGCGAGCGCCTCGTTCAGCAGGTACTCGTAGATACCCTCACCGTCGGACCCCCCGTACTCCTCGGGCCAGGTGATGCCGAGCCACCCCTGCTCGCCCACTTTGGCCATGAACTTGCGCCGCGGCGGCGTGTCGACGATCTGTGCCATGTTCTCGCGAGTGACGTCGAAGACCTCGGGGTCGTCGTTCTCTTCGAGGAACCGTTCGACGTCCTTGACGAACTCGAGCTGCTCGGGGGTGAACTCGAAGTCCATGGTCGGGCCTCCATCGTCGGCGCGCGGCGGATGCCGCAGTGGTTACCTGACTGACCGTCAGATACTGTGTGCATCATAGGATGAGGAGACAGTCGAGGCCAGCGCCGGTCGTCCGGCCGAGCCATCCGGGTACGTCCTCGGTCGGATCCGGGTGGCGAGGATCGACAAGGGGTGCCCGCAGGCGGCCGGGTCGACGAGCCAACGGGCTGCTCGTGCCGTCTAGATGAAGGGAACACCAGCACCATGAGAGGCATCGTCAGCATCGCCGGCTACGTGCCGTACCGGCGCCTCCAGCGCTCCGAGGTGGCCAAGTTCTTCGGCACCGGCGGTGGCAAAGGCACCCGGGCGGTGGCCTCCCACGACGAGGACACCACGACCATGGGGGTGGAGGCGGCCCGGCTGGCCCTGCACCCGGTCCCGGGTGCGGCACCGAGCGCGATCTGGTTGGCCACGGCGACTCCCGCCTATCTGGACAAGACCAATGCCACCGCCATCCACGCCGCACTGGGCCAGCCCGCCCGCGTGGCTGCCTTCGACTTCGGTGGTGCACTCCGCTCGGGGACGGGCGCGTTGCAGACCGGCCTTGCGTCCACCGGCTCGGGGACGACCCTGGTGGTGCTGGCCGATCTACGCGACGGCCTACCCACCTCGGCCGACGAGTCAGCAGGGGGGGACGGAGCTGCGGCGGTGCTCATCGGGGACGACGCTCCGGGCACTCCGGTGATCGCCGAGTACCTGGGAGGTGCGTCGGTGACCGACGAGTTCCTCGATCGGTGGCGGACCGTCGGCGATCGTCGGTCCAGGGTATGGGAGGAGCGGTTCGGCGAGACCCGCTATGTCCCCCTCGGCACCCAAGCCTGGGAGTCCGCGCTGAAGTCCGCCGGTATCGCCGCGGAGCAGGTCGACCACGTCGTGGTGACCGGCATGCACGGTCGGGCGGCCAAGGCTCTGGGTCGCAAGCTCGGGGTGGCGGACGGGGTGCTGTCCGACGACCTGTCGGCCACGGTGGGCCAGACCGGGGCCGCCCATCCGGGGCTGGTGCTGGCAGCCATGCTCGAACGGGCCCGGCCCGGAGAGGTCGTGGCCGTGGTGGCCCTGGCTGACGGCGCCGACGTCCTGGTGTTCCGGACCACCGACGCCATTGCGTCGTGGTCCCCGGCCCGATCCGTTGCCGACCAGATCGCCGATGGCGCCGACCTCAGCTACGGCAAGTTCCTGAGCTGGCGGGGCATGGTCGCCACCGAGCCGCCCCGGCGCCCCGAGCCCCAGCGGGTCTCCTCGTCCGCGGCATGGCGCAACGAGGGGTGGAAGTTCGGCTTCGTCGGGACGCGCGACCGCGCCTCGGGGGCTGTCCACCTGCCCCCGGCCCGGGTGTCGATGAAGGGCGGGGCTGTCGACGACATGGAGCCGGCCGGCCGGGCCGACACAGAGGCCACCATCGCCACCTACACCATCGACCGTCTGGCCTACTCGCCGAGCCCCCCCGTCGTCTTCGCCGTCCTCGACTTCGACGGCGGTGGTCGCTTTCCGGTGGAGCTGACCGATGTCGATCCCGACACGGTCGACATCGGCGACCGTGTGACCATGACGTTCCGGAAGCTGTTCACCGCCGACGGCATCCACGACTATTTCTGGAAGGCCAAGCCGTCCCATGCCGCGGGCGCGGCCGGAACCACGCCGGCCGGCGGGTGAGCCGCACCCGGGCCGGGCTGCAACGGATCGCATCGAGGACAGAGGAGAGAGACGATGGCATCGCATGGGATCAAGGACCGGGTGGCGATCGTCGGGATGGGGTGCACCCGATTCGCCGAGCACTGGGACAAGGGCCTCGATGACCTGATCATCGAGGCGTCCCAGGACACCTTCGCCTCTGCCGGGGTGACCAAGGACGACGTCGACGCCTACTGGTTCGGCACCGCCCAGTCGGGCATGAGCGGGATCACCCTGGCCGGGCCCCTGCAGCTGGAGGGCAAGCCGGTCACCCGGGTGGAGAACTACTGCACCACCGGCTCCGAGGCGTTGCGGGCTGCCGCCTACGCGGTGGCGTCCGGTGCCTACGACGTGGCCATGGCGGTGGGCGCGGAGAAGGTCAAGGACTCCGGGTACCAAGGGCTCAACGCCTTCCCCGTCCCCAACGACGGCACTGCCCGCACCCTCACCGCGGCGGCGATGTTCTCGATGGTGGCCCCGGCCTATGGCAAGAAGTACGGCGTCGGTGAGGACGAACTGACCGAGGTGCTGGCCCGCATCTCGTGGAAGAACCACCAGAACGGAGCCCTCAACCCACGCGCCCAGTTCCGCAAGGAGGTGTCCACCGAGACCATCTGCGCCTCTCCGAGGGTCGCCGGCCGCCTCGGGGTGTTCGACTGCGCGGGTGTGGCCGACGGCGCCGCCGCGGCCATCGTGGTCCGGGCAGAGGATGCACACCGCTACACCGACAAGCCGCTCTACATCAAGGCGCTGTCGTTTGCCGCCGGAAGCGGTGCCGGCCTCATCGATCCCGACTACGACTACACGTGGTTCCCAGAGTGCGCCCATGCCGCCGAGGACGCTTACCGCCAGGCCGGCATCACCGATCCGCTCCACGAACTGGCCATGGCCGAGGTGCACGACTGCTTCACTCCCACCGAGCTGGTGCTGATGGAGGACCTCGGGTTCGCCGAGCGCGGTACCGCGTGGAAGGAGGTGCTGGCCGGCACCTTCGACCGCACCGGCGAGCTCCCGGTCAATCCCGACGGGGGCCTCAAGAGCTTCGGCCACCCGGTGGGGGCCTCAGGGCTCCGGATGTTCTTCGAGACCTGGCTGCAGCTCCGGGGGGAAGCAACTCCAGAGCGGCAGATCGATACCGACTTGACCCTTGCCCTCACCCACAACCTGGGCGGCTACCCCGGGGAGATGGTCTCCTTCGTGTCAGTGGTGGGCACCGAGCTCGGCTGAAACCGGCGCCTCGGCCTCGCGCTCATCGAGGAGCGCCCACCATGCATCGGCGCCGCGGCGCGCGCTGACGCCCACCGACGCAGGTTCGGCTCCGAGCAGTGCCAGGGCACCGACGGTCCAATCACCGTGGTCGGCATCCATCGTGGCGTGCACGTCCCAGAACGCGGTGCCCGCGGCGTCCATCCCGTACCAACGGCGCAGGCCGTCGGCCTTGGACGCGGCGATCGCCGACGCCTGGGCCTCATAGGCGGCCAGCCCGGCCAGGGCGGCGATCGGGCCCTCGTGCGCCAGCTCGAGGTAGGTGTCCACCAGGGCGGTGGCTGCCGGACCCGGGCGTGACGTCACCGCGTCGCCGGGAAGTGCCTCCGCGAAACGGTCGAACAGGTCGAGGTGGGGCTCCGGCCGGCCAAGCTCGTCAGTCAGGTTGCGCTCCACCAGCTCGGCCGCCTTGGCATGCCCCTCGGCCTGCAGTCGCTCGACCACCGAAGTGAGCACGGCCGGCAGGGCGGCCTCAAAGGCCCGGTACTGCACCGCGTACTCGGCCAGCTCGCCCTGGCTCAACTGGCCGGCTTCCCATCGCCGGTAGAAGGGGTGGGTGAGGAGTGCCCTGCCCTCGAGTGAACGGGCCACGGCCGCAGCGAAGACGGCGTGGTCGGGTCGGGTGGTGCCGTGGTCCTCGGGGCCGGCCGTACCGGCAGGGGCCATCGGCGTGATGCTGCAGTCGGAAGTCATGCCGCATCCTATCGAGGGGCGGATGCTCGAGCTCAGTATGCGGCAGCCGCTCCGTTGGACGGGTGGGCGTACCGCCCGCTGATGTAGCCGGGCAGCCTGGCCGATCGATCCGGGTCCGACCCTTCCGTTGAAGGGGGATTCAGGTAGTGGAGCTTGCGTTCGCGTTCCTCGGCCAGCCTCCGCATCTGCACCAGCAGGGCAACGTAGGCAAGCAGTCCAAGCCCGGACAGTGCCGTCACCGCCCACACGAAGGCGGCACCGGGTACGAAGCCGATCAGCAGGCTCAGGGAGAAGACGAGCGCCAGAATGCCCAGGGTGTCGCGCCGCCGACGACGGGCGAGTTGGCGCGCGTGGGAGTCGTGCAGCCGGGTCGCGGCCTCGCCATCTCGCCGTCCGGGTCCCAGGATCCAGTCGTCGATCGCACCGGCCGTCACCACTCCCGAACCGGTAGAGGGCGACCCGGTCGACGCTCGGTCGACGCTCGGATCGACGGGGTGCTCGCCCAGGAAGGCCAGGGCAGGTCGCGGAAGCTGCTTGGCCCCCACCACGGTCAGGACGGGGGCGGTATTGGCCTCGGGGTAGTAGGGAACGCTCCTCCGCCCGCCGGCGCCGTCCACGGCGTGGAGCCGGTAGGCGGGCGCCACGATCGGCGTCGGGCCGGAGTGCTCGAGCACTCGAAGTTGGTGGTGGAAGTGCGAGATGGAACTGATTCCGGCACCGCCGTGGGCACGTCGCTTCAACAAGCTCGGGCCGAGCGCGACAACCCATGCCACCGCAATGATCATGACAAGGACCACGGGCATCAACTCCTCGACCTACCTTCCTTGCAGAAAAAGCCTAACGACGGGCAATTCCGCAGTGGTGGATGGTCAGGGAATGACAGTGCCGACATCGACCACGTGACGTGGTCCCAACGGCCCTCCCCGGCTGTGTACCTCCAATTGGTACACGGTCCGCGAGCGGATCTCAACTGCTTTCCATCGGCCCAGGTGACACCGTTGGCCGGCCGGTAGGGTCTGGCATGTGACGGCATTCTGGGTCCTCGTGGTGCTTGCAGCAGCGGCGGCGGCGGCCGATTGGTTCGCGGTCGCCACCTCCAACGAGCGACTCGAATACGCCGCCAAGCCGGCAGTCCTCGCCGCGCTGACCGCGGCTGCCGCGATCCTGCCGGCGGACCAGATCCACCTGGTCGATCGACGGTGGTGGTTCGTGGCGGCGCTCGGCTTCTGCCTGGTGGGCGACGTGCTGTTGATGCTCCCCCGCAACCTGTTCATCCCCGGACTGGCCGCGTTCCTCGCCGGCCACGTCCTCTTCATCGTGGGGTTGCTGCAGCCACCGTCTCCGGCCGGTACCCCGCCGTTCTCCTTCTCGCCGGTCGGGCTGGCGGTGGCGGCCGCATTGGTCGTCGCCGTCGAGGCCGGACCGTGCACCATCTTGATCCGGTCGCTGGCCACCAGCGGACAACGTGCCCTGATCGCGCCGGTCTGCCTCTACATGGTCGCCATCGCCACCATGTTCGTCCTCGCCGCCAACGTCGGGATCGTTCTGGCTGCCGTCGGGGCCGGGCTCTTCTTGTTGTCGGACACCTTGTTGGCCCTCAACCGCTTCGTCCGGCCGATCCGGCGAGGACCGCTCGCCGTCCACGTCACCTACCACCTCGCCCAGGGGCTGCTCGTGCTCTCCCTGCTGCGGTGAGGTCCGCCCGCGCGGCGGGACGCCGATCGCGCTCGGGTCGGTCCCTCCGCACCGGTCGGCCTACGTTGGGTCCGCCCGATGGCCGATGGCCGGAAGAGAAGAGGGCATGTGGCGTCACGCGATGATGAGCTCTGGGATCAGGTGAGCCGGCTCTTGCAGTCGCGCCGTGGCTGGAGCCTCGAGCCGCAGACCACCCCGGGAGCCCCGCCCACCTGGTGCTTCGGCTCCGGCGGGGAAAGCGAACTTTCGGTGAGCGTGGACGGTGGCACTGTCTGCGCCTACCTGATCGACAACGACCAGGAGATCACCCTCGAGGACACGGAGGCACTCACCGCGTGGCTCGACACCTACGAGCCGCTGTTCTCCCGGCGTGCATCCATGACCAGCGAGGTCTTCGACGAACTACTGCTCCGTACGATTGACGAATGGCGACATCAGGGGTATTGAGCGGGGTCGGTCGAGCCGGCGATCGCAGGGGAGCACGCCAGCCGACGGCATTGCCGGATGCGAAGGAGCCTCGAGCCGGCTACTCCAACTCGTCATCGGGCGGTGCATCGGTCAGAAGCTTCCGCCAACGCTCCTCGGGCACATGGGCGGGGGTGGTCGACTTCAAGAAGTCCTCGAGGACGGCCAGAAACCGGTCGGCGTCCCGCCATGGCAAAAAGTGCCCGGCGCCTTCGAGGATCTCGAGGCGGGCAGTGGGAATGGCCTCCGCGGCCCGGTACGCGTGGGCCACGGGGATGATGCGGTCGCGGTCGCCCCAGACGATCATGGTCGGGACCGCCGAAGCCAGGTAGAGCCGGTCGTGGGCGCTGACCCGCTGACCGCCGACGTCGATCACCGACCGGATCGTCTGCACGAAGGCCATCTGGCCGTGTCGATCGGTCAGCGAGGTGTAGCTGCGCCACACCTCGGACAGGTTGACACTCGGGCGCCAGCCCACCCGGCGTGCCAGGGCGCCGGGCCATTCGGCTGTTTCGCGTATCCGCGGGTGGAGCAGGAGCGGCAGCACGTACTCGGCGCCGGGCAGGGTCACCGCCTTGAGCAGTGGGCTTACCTCTCTGCCGAGCCCGCCGGAAGCCACCAGCACCAGCCGCTCGGCCCACTCGGGGAACTGGTACGCGAACTGCATGGCTACACCGCCGCCGAGGGAGTGACCGACCAGGGTGACCCGCTCCTTGTCCAACACGGTCAACAGGTCGCGGATACCGCTCGCATAGGCCCCCAGCGAGTAGTCGCCGCGCGGCTTGGCCGACTGCCCGTGGCCCATGAGGTCGGGGGCGATCACCGTGTAGTGCTCGGCCAGGGCGGGCATCACCGCCCGCCACGTCGTCGAGCTGCCGGCAATCCCGTGGATCAGCAGGATCGTCGGCCCCTCGCCGGCCGTCCGGTAGCTGACTTCGTGGCCGTGTATCCGAACGGTCCGCGGACGGAACGCTTTGGAACCTGTTGCCATGCTCCAATGGTCACCCGCGGGCCCGTGCGGCACTAGAGGCCAAGGTCCTCGGACGGGCTCCTCGACACGCCTGGTCATGGGTGCCTGCCCGAACCGCCTGGGCCCGGGTGCCTGCCCGGCTGCCTGGCCCCGGTCTGCGGGTCGCGCCGCCGCCCGGATGCGAGGATTGCGATATGTACGCGCCCGGGGTCGACGTGGACGAGCGCCCTTGCCGGCGTGGTCCCTCCGGACCCGGCCGATTCGCCCTGACCATCGTGTCGGCGTTGGTGGTCGTGCTCGCCGGATGCTCGAGCTCGCCTGTGTCGACCTCGCCCGCGGCCCCCGTCGGATCGTTTTCCGCCGCACGGTTCACCGCCACCGTCAATCCCCACACGTTCGGGCAGGACCCGACGTGGACGGCAGACGGACGGGTCCTCTCCAACGAGCGCGACCGGTCCGGGGTCTCCCAGATCTACGTGTCGCGCCTGGACGGCGCACGGATGTCATGCCTGACCTGTGGCCAGCCGGGTCCCAACGGGTTCCCCGAGGAGCGTCCCGAAGGGGACTGGATCCTCTTCTGTTCGTTCCGCGGCCAGACGGCCACGTTCGGCGCCCCGTGCCTCGGCGGCATCGGCAGCGATCTCTACGCGATGCGCCCGGACGGAAGTCACCTCGCGCGGTTGACCGGTCCGGGCTCCTCCTTCGAATCGGGGGGGCTCCCCTACGACAACTACCACCCCTACTGGTCGCCGGACGGCCGGCACCTGATCTGGACGCACGTCTCCTACCGGACGACGGCACAGGGTGGAACCCTGTGGACGATCCTGCTGTCCACCCTCGTGGTCGACAAGGTCGGGTCCCCCCACCTGAGCGATGTGACCGTCGTCGCGCCCGGCGGCGACAACGCCTACGAGACCCAGGTATGGGCACCGGACGGCAGTGGCGTGCTCTACACGTCGTTCAGTTCGGACGGCGACAAGCGCATCGGCTGGCTCAATTCGGAGCTCTACTTCCTTCGGCTCTTCGGCGACGGCGCCTCGCCGGCCCATCCGCAGCGCACCCACCTGACCGACGGGAACCCCGGCTGGGACGAGCAGGCGGTGTTCACGCCCGACATGAAGGACGTGATCTGGATGTCGAGCCGGGGGACCTCCACCTGGTACCAGACGGTGGTCACCGCGGCCCAAGGGGCCGGCTACGACCCACCCTTGGAGAACCAGGCGTTCGGGCCGTTCTTCGTCTTGGCCGTCCTCGACCCCAAGTTCCGCACGGACCTCTACGAGCTCGACCTCGGCACCCATGCGGTCCGGCAGCTGACCGACCTGCACCAGGTGGTGCCCGAGTTCTACTTCGACCCCTCCGGCACCAGGCTGATCTGGACGACCGGCGATCACAGCCACACCTACATCGGGACCTTCTCCCCCACACCGGTCCGGATGACCCCGCGGCGGATCCGTCCCGATGCCGAGTGGATCGACGCGCCCGTCCACGGCGACCACACGCCGCCCCGGCCGGAGCAGGCCACCTCGATCAACCTGGACCACGTCGCCCTTCCGCCCGAGGAGCTCGACGCCGTCTCGCTGTTGGCAGCCCAACTCTTCCAGCTCGCCCACCTTCTCCAGGGGCTGCCCGGCGGCGGGTCGTGCTGCCAGTCCCCGAGCTGAGGAACCCGTCCGCGTCCGCGGTAGTCGTCTCAGGAACCTGGGGTCGTGGCGACGGAGCGGGCGGTCCAGCGGCCGTCCCGCCTCTCAACTACGACGTCCACGCCGAAGGCAGCGGAGACGGCCGGACCGGTGAGGACCTCTCCGACAGGGCCCGCTGCCACCATCGAGCCTCTCCGCAACAGTGCGGCGTGGGTCACCCCCGGAGGGATCTCCTCGAGGTGGTGGGTCACCAGCACCAGCGGGGGCACCGACGGGTCGCCGGCCAAAGAGGCCAGCCGGGTCAGCAATCGCTCGCGGGCGCCGAGGTCGAGCCCGGCGGCCGGCTCGTCCATCAACACCAGCTCGGGGCTGCCCATCAGTGCCCGGGCCAGCAGGACCTGCTGGCGCTCACCCTCGGACAGCAGACCGAACGGTCGCTCGGCAAACCCGGGATCGCCGAATCCGGCGTCGGCCAGCAGCGTGGCGGCCTGGGTTCGATCGTCTTCGCTGTACTCGTGCCACCACGTCTCGAGAGCGGCGTGCCGCCCGGTGAGCACCACCTCGAGAGCGGGGAGCTCCGGGCGCAGCGAGCGGCTGACCGAGGCACTGACCACGGCAATTCGCCGGCGGAGCTCGCGCATGTCCACCCGGCCCAGGCGTTCGCCCAGCAGCTCTACCACCCCGCGGGTCGGCCACAGGGAGGATCCGACCACCCTCAACAGCGTGGTCTTCCCCGAACCGTTCGGCCCCAGCAGTGCCCACCGTTGCCCGGCACCCACCTCCCACCAGATGTCGTCGAGGAGCGCCCTCCCGTTGCGCACCACCGCGACACCCTCGAGCCGGACGACCAGGCCTGCCACTGGTTCACTGCGGACGGTCACCATCGCGGGCTCACCCGTCGGCGCTGTTCGTCGCAAGCATGGATGGCCGTCGGCATCGATCGGTAGGAATCTGGCCTCCCCTGTTCGGCTGTCCTCGACTGGTGCGAACCATCGCCGTTCGGTCCCGCACCCTATCCGGAAGGAGGGACGGGACCCGCCACACGCGTGCCTCTTCGCGCGACCTCTGGCACCTGCTGTCGTAACATCGGGGACCTGGTGTCCAGGGCCGTCCGAACAGTTCGCAAGCCTCGGTGGTGACGAGCCGCATGGTAGGTCCTGCGACGACGCCGGCAGGCAGCACTACGTCCGCGCGGACCCCGGCCCTGTGGGCGGTCGGGCTCCTGTCGGCCGGGCTCGCCACACTCGAGGCGGTGCATCAGGCGACGAACCGTCTCCAGCTGGATATGGCCGTCTACCTGATGGGCGGCCGCCACCTCGTCGACGGCAGCCTCTACCAGGCGTCGCTTCCGAGTCCTCCCCACCTGCCCTTCACCTACCCGCCCTTCGCCGCACTGGTGTTCGCGCCGCTGACCGTGCTGCCCGAGAGGGCGGCACAGGTGCTGTGGAGCCTGGTCAACGTCGTCGCCCTGTTCGCGCTGGTGTGGCTGTCCCTGCGGGCAGCGCGTCCCGCTTGGGAACGGGACCGGCGGATCGCGTGGTCCCTCGTCCTGATGACACCGGCCCTGTGGATCGAACCGGTGCACCTGACGATGGGCTTCGGCCAGATCAACATCGTGTTGGCCGCATTGGTGCTGGCCGATCTCACCGGCCGTCCCCGGGTCGGTCGACGGACGATGCCACGCGGTCTGCTGGTCGGATTGGCGGCCGCGATCAAACTGGTCCCCCTGGTGTTCGTGCCCTATCTCTTCCTCACCCGTCAGACACGGGCCGCGTGGGTTGCCCTGGGCACGTTCGTCGGGTGTTCTGCACTGGCGGCGGCCGTCAACCCGAGCGCCTCGTGGTCCTACTGGACCAAGTACGCGACGGATGCCAAACGGGTCGGTGGCGTGTTCTACATCAGCAACCAGAGCCTGCGAGCAGTGGTGGACCGGTTCGATCACCAGGTGGTGTCCACTGGGCTGATCACCGTGCTCAGTGGGCTGGTTCTGGTCGCTGGCATCGTGCTCGCAGCCTGGGCCTACCGATCGTCCTCGAGCTTCCTCGGAGTGCTCGTGTGCGCTGCCGGCGGTCTGTTGGCCTCCCCGATCACCTGGGCGCACCACTTGGTGTGGGCCGTTCCGGTGCTCATCTGGCTGGTCTGGGGCGCGGACCGCCCCGCAGGTGGGCGGTGGTGGGCCGCGGCAGGGGCAGCCCTGTTCTGGTGGGCGCCCATCTGGACGGTGCCGAACGGTGGCGACAAGGAGCTCGCCGAACACGGGTGGCAGCTCCTGTGGGGGAACTCGTTCTTCTTCGCCGTGGTGACCTTCGAGATCGGCGTGGCGCTCATGTTGTGGGTCCGCAGCCGGCGTGCGCCTGCCGCCTCGGTCGGTCGAACCGCACCGGTCACCGACGCCGTCGGCCCGACCCCCGACCTGGGTTCCCGGTCATCGTCCGGACCGGCATTTCCCTGATTCCGATCGGCTTGCCGGCACGGATGTGCGTGAGATCAGGGATCAGCGGCACAGCTGTCGCTGATGGGGCGGACGTGTTCAATCGGTCCGAGCGCGACCATTGGGAGACCACCAGGCCAGAACTCTCATCACCATGGGTCAATGAACGGGGTCCGGTCGACAGGCCGTGGCCGGGTCGGCAGGTGCCGGCTCCTTGAGCTGCGACACCCTCCTGTCGATCTCCGCCGTCACGGCCATCATCCTGGCCGCCTGCGCCTCTTCGTCGTGGTTCTCCACGCACGTGATGGCGACTGAATGTCGAAGGGACCTTCATTTGCCTTCGCCGTCGTGAATCGAATCGGGTGGTCGATCCGACCTGCCGTAGCGCTTGAATCAGGGGAGGAGTGTGAAGGCTGCAGTGTGGCGGGGCCTGACGACGTGGAAGTGGCGGTGATCGAGGGTGGCGATGGTGGTGATGCCGAGGCGTTCGGCGGTGGCGATCACCGCAGCATCGACGGTGCCGAGTGGTAGGTCGGCGTAGGTGTCCATGAGATCGGCCATCCGCCGGAGATCGTCGGGTTCAAGACTGATGAACGTGATCGGTGCGTCAGCCAGATGGCGGATGAAGCTCGCTTCGGCAATTGGATCGAGGATCCTGCCGACCAGATAGGCGGCTTCCGTTACGACCAGCTGAGGAACCAGGAGCGGCTCGGAGGACTCGGTGAGCAACGTCACGCATCGCTCATGGTCTGGATCGGTCCGGATGGCAGCGGCCACCAGAGGGCCGGTATCGACGACGACTATCGGGCGAACCTCTCGTCATTCCCGTCCTCAAGACGGCGTTCCGCCTCGGCAACGCTGATCGCCCCCGACGGCGCGTCAAACATGCCGACGAATGGCAACGAACGGCCGTGTGGCCTCGGAGCATGCGATGCGAGCACCTCGGCAGCAACCTCCTCCGCCGATGTCCCGCGCTCGGCAGCCACTGCGGCGAGGCGAGTGGCAACGTCGTCGGGGATCTGCACGTGCAGGTCGGTCACGGGTTCAAGTGTAACGCCGGACTACCTGCGTGCGGACGGCCCGCTCGACCGGATGGGTAGCGGCGTGCACCTCGCACAGCTTGGCCATCGACACCCGGGTGTAGGTCATCGTCGTCTCGAGCTCCTGATGACCGAGCATCTCGGCCACGTAACGAACGTCGGCTCCGGCGTCGATCATGAGGGTGCCCGCGGTGTGGCGGAAGGGACGACAGCTCCTGTGTTTGGCCGGCGCACCGGCCCGGAGGTAGGCGGTCACCATCCTCGGGAGCGACACCCCGCTATCCAAGTACCCCTGGCGTTCGATACTGGACGGGCCCACGTTCGCCGAGAGTGAACTGGATCGGCAAGCTACCGATTGGTGCCGTTCGAGCGCCGGATCGATTCAATCGTGACGTCAGCGTGGTCCCGCACCCTCTCGTAGAAGGCAATGCACTCGGCGTTGCCTCGACCCTCAGTTGGCCATGGCGGCATACCAGCGAGGTGGCCCAGGACCGTGCCCCAGTGGAAACACTCCACCTTCTGGTCGTGCTGAGTTGTGCCGGTCGCCCCGATATCCCAGAGCAATCAACGAAGGGCAAGCAGTGTTTCCACGGGGACGGCGATCTGATCAGCCATGCGCCCATGATGCCTGATTCGGCGATCCGTTCGGTAACCGGATCGAGCTGATGGAACCGCTCACCCGACTGGCGCCCATCACCACTCTGGCGCGTGCACCCTACGCTGGTGGCTCGACATTCGGGGCGGTGATCTGTGCGGTGCAGCAGACTGGACCCGTTGTAGAACGGCAGCTTGTGTCCTCGGGAACTCGCTGGCAGCCGGACTGGTGCTGGCGCCGATGGGACGCAGGTCGCTGGCTGGACAGTGAATCGGCGCGGGAACCAGTGTCGATGGACCTACACCGGCGGCCAATAGGTCTCTCGGCACCCGGAATCGGATGGAGGTCCCGGCAAGCGCTCATGATCTTGAGTGCTCACATACCGAACAGTCGTTTCATTTATGAGTGTCATGGGGTAGATATAGACCCCGTGGACTTCCTCCGACCCGTCGAAGCCGTTATCCCTGGCGCCCAAGGCAAGCTTCTGGCTGTCTTCGCCGAGACAACTGCTGGACTAAGCGTTCGCACGGCCGCCCGGCTCTCGGGTGTGAGCCTGGCCCAGACATCGCGGATCCTCCCGGAGTTGGCCACTCTGGGAATTCTCGATCGGACCGAGATTCCACCGTCGATGGTGTACCGGATTGTCGAGGAACACGTAGCGTCGCGTGCCATTCGATTACTGGCACGGTCGCGCGACCAAGTACTTGCAGAGTTGGGGGAATTGGCGAAGTCGATGGTGATACCGCCGATCAGCATCATTGTCTTCGGATCGTTCGCCCGAGGTGAAGCGAGGCCGGAGAGTGACGTCGACATTGTCGTGGTCCGAGGAAGTCAAACCGATGCCAGTTCTGAGTGGTCCGAGGAAATCGACGAGTGGCGTCGACGCGCACGACGGCTTTCTGGAAACGAGGTCGAGGTGATGGTAATCGATGAGCGTGACGTCAGTTCGCGACTCCGGTCCCGTCGTCCCGTTTGGCAGGACATTCGCCGAGACGGAGTCGTCGTCTTCGGAAAGACCCTCGAAGAGATGCAATCCAGCGGGCCAAAGGCACACCACGTTGCCTAGGCAGCCACCACGGACTAAGCCTGTCACGATTGCTCAGGCAAAGCAGTACCTCGGCAAGGCTGAGGAGTTCTTGGCATCGGCAAAGGACGATCTGACGCAGAACCGGATGATCGCCGCAACGAGCTCCGCTGTTCACGCAGCCCTCAACGCGAGCGACGTCGTGACTGGTGTTCGTTCGGGTCAGCGATCTGCCGGCGAAGCCCACGCCCAGGCCATGGAATTGCTGAAGGCATCTGGCACCGACGGCGTGGCTCTCGCCAAGGGCCTTGCCCGATTGGTAGCTCTCAAACCAAAGGCGCAGTACGACCCATCCGACATCACTCCGGGAACAGCCCGACAAGCGGTGGAGTGGGCAAGTCCCTGCGTTCACATCGCGCGGAGGGTACTTGCATCACGGACGTAAGCGATAGGCGCCCGCGGCGAATCGCTAGTCGGAACTCGATTCTGCCTTGCGTCGATGTGGCCACTACATAGGAGCCGTGCCGCACCCCAACTCACAATTGAACGCACGCCAGGGGAGGTCCTTCAGTGGATCGCCGACGGGAGTCCCGACGGCATCATGGAGGGACACGCCTGCAAGGTGACCGCCGTGACACTACAGAACCGACGGTTGGCGACCATCTCGAAGAAGGGAGGAATCTAGCGTGCCGACGTGACTGAGTCCGGCGCGCACTACATAGTGCACGGTGAGTACCCGCCGACGAGCGCGCAAGAGTCGGATGAGCCGACAATGTCGGCCAGAGCGCGGGACATCCCGTCAGTCCGGAGCGGCGCAGGTGTCGCCCATGCGGTGCAGTGGTCCTCGCGTGCACCGAGGGTCAGACTGCAGACCGCACCGGTCACCGGGGCGAGCCGAGGACCCAATACTGGAGAGGCGACGTGCTGAGCGCGTTGGGCCCCGAGGAGTACGCGGTCACCAACCAGTAGCCGCCGTGGGAGGGAGACCAGGTGTAGGAGGTGGGGTGCAGGGTGACGGTGGCCGTCGCCAGCGGGCCGAGCACCACCGGTCTGTTCCCCGATGCCGGTAGCCAGAAGCCGGACGGATGGCCGCTGTCGATGGACACCATGAAGTGCGGGGTCACGGAGTGACCGGTCAGGTTGTGCACGGTCACCGTCACCGCCTCGAGGTGCTGGGTCGCATCTGAAGTGCGCACCCCGACCACCGACAGTTGCAACGGCGCAGAGGTGAACGCGGCTGCGCACACAGCCGCGGCGGCCGCGGCCGGCACGGCGACTGCCGCACGGGCCGACCAACGTCGAACCGACGTGGCGGTGGCCGGAGCGACCCTCGCAGGCGCGCCGACGGTGAGCGCTGCGACCAGGGCTGCGGGGAAGAAGTCGATCAGGTAGCTCGAAAGGCTGCGACCGGGCACGAACAGCACAGCAGGCAGCAGGAAGAGCCAGATGGCCTTCATCCGCGGGTACCAGAGGGCGAACCCTGCCATCAGCGCCAGATAGGTAAGTGCGCCGGCCACCGACAGCAGGACGAAGACCACCCCTCCGGTCAGCCCGTGGAGGGCCAGGGTCACCAGCCCCTGGCCATCGGCGACCAGCGGCTGGGTCAAGGGGAGGAACGTTCCGTGCAGCCAGGTCCGAGGCCCCCAAATGATGAACGGCAGATTGCACGCCATGAACACCGCCACCACGATGGCCAGATAGCGGGCGGGCACTCGCCACGGGCCCTGCCCGCGGCGGCGCGCCTCCAGACCGAGGCCCACCACCAAGAACGGAACGCAGAACCACGGCGACTGCTTGATGGCGCAGGCCATGCCCAGTGCCAACGGCCCGATCCATCGAGCCATGCCGGCGGCCTGCCCCGTGGCGAACCGGTCCCACCTCCAGACCGCCACCACCAGAAACGGCAGGAAGAGCGCGTCGGTGCCGCCGTTGGAGAACGTGGCCACCAGCACGGAGATCAACAAGACGAGCACGGACAGCCACCGGAGGGTGGCGGGCAACAGCACGAAGAGCAGCACACCGGTGACGAGCCACGCGCCCAGGTCCATCCAGTCGGCGATCTCGTGATGGAAGCCGAGGGCCATTGCCGGGATCTGCAACAGGAAGGAACCGGCCGGATAGGACACCTGGGTCACGTGGCCACCGTCGACGGTGTACGTCCAAAAGTGCGAAGGTGGCTTGAGGAGGTTTGCCGCCGACGCCATCGACGTCGCGTAGGGGTTCCCACCGTGGAGAAGTATCCGGGCCGCCACTTGGTTGAAAGACGCAGAATCGGTCGTGTAGTACTGGCGGACATGGATGCCCACCCCTTGGGGCACCCCCACGGCGAGCAGCCCGGCCCCGAGGCCGGCCCACTGGATGACCCGCGCAGTGGGGTCGCGCACCAACCAGACCGCTACCGTGCCGGCGATCCCGCTGCAGACGAGTAGCGGAGCGACCACGGCGGCCCCGGGCCACGAGGACCATTCGCTCCACAGGCCGAGCCCCGCGGTCAGGATCCCGAACCAGACCAGGCTCCATCCGCACCTCTGGATGACGGTGCCCGACTCGGCGCTGGCCGTGTCGGCCGGGGTCGGTGCCCGTGGATCCGCCTCGCGCGGGCGCTGCCCCGTCACGGGAACACGGCCGTCGAGGCCAGTTCGAGGGCGCTCATCGCGATGAGCAGGAGCGTGGAGACGATCACCGCTCCCGCATAGGCGCGGCCCCGCAACCGGGTCCCGTAGGCGACGACCAGGGGGAAGGCCAGCATGATGAACCGGGGACGGAGCCCCACCGGTGCGGCGACGGCCGCCATCAGGGCTGCGGCAAGGCCGTAGATGAGGACCGGAGCAGGCTGGCGCTGTCGGATGGCCAGGATGGCACCGACCACGGTGACCACGGTGCCGACCACGAGGAGCTGACCCGTCTCGGTGGGGGCGATGGGATCGAAGAGGAACGTGGTGACGATATGGACCGGGTAGGCCAGCGACGGGTAGCTCTTCCACCCTCCCCGTTCGGTGAGCCGCCAGGCGGAGAGCATCCCGGTGTGCTGCCACAGCCAGGCCATGTAGGCGAGGAAGCCGATCGGCGCCAGCACCGGGGCGACCAACGCGCTCCAGTTCCGGTCGCGCCGCACCGCCCACACGGAGCACCAGGCGCAGCTCAGCACGAAGGCCAAGGCGATGGGCGAGGTGGCGGTAGCCACCAGCCCGAAGACGCCGGCCAGCCACCACCTGCGGCGGAGCAGGGCGAGGAGTCCGAAGGCGACGCAGGTGATGACGATGCCCTCCGAGTACGCAAGGCTGAAGGCGAACGTGCCCGGAAAGACGACGAAGAGCAGGGCGGCGCGGGTGGCCCGGTGACTGTCGGCGTACTGACGGACCAGCATTCCGACGGCGACCACGGCGGTCATGCCGGTCACGCCACTGATCACCAGGGCAACCGCGAGCGGTGGCACGGCGGTGGCGACCGACAGCCACCGGATGGTGAGTGGGAAGAGCGGAAAGAAGGCGGTGGTGTTGCCGGCCACGTGGCCGTGCACCATGGGCAGATGGCTCGGCCACCCATGTTCGGCGGCCCGGACGAACCACGTCCCGTCCCAGGTGTTGAGCTCGCCGGTCAACCCGTGTCGGGTGAAGAGGTTGGCCACGGCCAGTGCGGCCAGCGTGGCGGCCCTGGCGATCAGGTAGACGAGGACCGGCCAGAACAGGAACCACTGCCGGATGCGCTGCGCTGGGCCTCGGCCTACGGTTGGGTCGACCGAGGTCTCGCCGACTGGGTCCGGCGCGGCATCCGGCGGGGCATCCGGCGCGGCATCCGGCGCGGCATCGGGCACGGTCGGCGACACGGACTCAGGCTGCATGGCCCATGACCACCGTTCGCCAGTGTCGGTCCCAGACGAGCCAGACGCAGCCGGCCAGCACCAGGGGGGCGACGACGAAGTAGGCGACTCCGCTCAACATCGGTGCCCCGCCCGGGCCCGCCACCAGCATGGCCAGGCCGGCCACCGCGGCCAACGCCTTCGACCGCTGGGCATCGGTGGCGGCCAGTAGGGCCAGTCCCCACATGAGATACCAGGGCCACACGGTGGGGCTGCCAACGACGATGAGCATCAGGGCCAGCCCCATCACCCTCACGACGTCGAGCCGGTGCGCGTTGCACACCAGCCACACCGCCCCGGCCACTGCCAGCAGGCCACAGACCAGCTGGGTCCCCGTCACCGTGGCGCTCAGGGCGACAGGGATCCCCACCGCGTGGAGGATCGCGTGGAAGAAGGCACCCAAGGACACCGCAGGGGTCGATAGCACCCGCAGCTCGGTCGGGACATGGAGCGCGGTGGGCCCGAGCCAGGTCCAACCCAGCCCGGCGGCGACCGTCACCCCGACGATGACCAGAGCGGGGAGCACGATCGCCTCGAGTACGACGCGCCAACGCCCGTTGCCTCGAGCGGCTCGGAACTGGTCGACGGCGAGGAACACGATGGCCGCCGCGGCCGGGAGCTTGATCGTGGCCGCCAACGCGCACAGCGCCACCCCGATGGCCAACCGCCCCTCCATCGCCAACGTGACGCCGGCCAGCAGCAGCCCGACCATCAGCGCATCGTTGTGCCCGGACGCGATGAAGCTGAACAGGGCCAGTGGGCTCAGGGCGCCGAGCCACAGGGCGAGGCCCGGGTCGTTGCCCAGGCGACGGGAGAGCCGCGGCAGCGACACCATGATCATCACCACACCGACCAGCTCCACCAGCCGGAACACCAGGACCTGCACCACCAGTGACCCTCCGGAGACACTTGCCGCCGCCCGGCTCACCGTCACGAACAGCGGGCCGTACGGAGATGCGGTGTCGCGCCAGACACTGGCGATGGAGGCGAGCAGCGGGCCGTTCCCGAGCGCGGACGGTGGCACCGAGTACGGGTCGAGACCGTGGTGGGCCAACAGGCCCTGGCCGATGTAGCTGTAGATGTCCCGGCTGAAGACGGGTGGCCCCACCAACAGCGGCAGTCCCCACAACACCAGGATCACCCACGACCGCGAGACGCTCAGGCGGCCGGCTCGTGCGTGGTAGCCCACGCCGACCCAACCGGCGACGAGGAGCGCCACCGAGGCGTAGAACCCCAGACTCGCCGGCGTGGAGACTCCCCCGGGCAGATGGAACCACCAACGGTCGTCGCCCGGCCGTGGGATCGCGCCCAACCTGGTGCCGAGCACCGCCAGGCCGATCGAGCCGCAGGTACCCACCGCGATCCAGAGGTTCATCGACCGGATCAGCTGGTGCAGACGAGATCCGTGCACGGCGGTGGGCGCTCCCACGTTGCTCCTTCTTCTCGACCCCACCCCACGACGGGTTCCGAGGAACGATGTCGCTGGAGACGTTATCCCGCGGAGCCCCAGCCATTCGATCACATGTCCCCGGACTCGTCGCTCCAGGATGGACGAGGCTCAGCCCGGAAGTGGCGCCTCCACCGGTACGCCTGAGTCGGCCCGACCCGGAACGCCCCGAGATCGGTCGCGGGCTTCGGCCACCAGCCAGATCACGAGGACCACCGCCCCGCCGAGCACCAGTGCGTTGCTCGCCAAGTAGCTCAGCGGGACGACACGGAGCCACAGGTACGGCGCGGCGACTGCCAGGCCGAGCAGCGCCACCAGGGCGACCGCCACCGTCCGGCGGGTGGCCCACAGAGCGGTGGCCACGACGGGCGCCATCACCAGCCACGACCAGTGGTGGGTCCACGACACCGGGCTCACCAACAGCTCGGTCAGGGCCAGCACCATCACCGCGTCTGCAGTCCGGCCCCGCTCGACCAACCACCGGGTGAGGACCACCCCGCAGGCCAAGGTGGCGACCGACAGGACCAACCACACCGCCGTCCCGAGGTGGCCGCCGTGGAAAGGGGCGCGGTGGACCATGCCGTTCCACGACTGATTGCTCACCACGCCCAACGCCCCGGTGCGCCCGGCGTCCGCAACCTGGTGGAACCAGTACCTGGTGGAGTCGGACGGAAGGATTGCCCAGCTGACCGCGGTGGCGGCGAAGAACGTCCCGATGCTGCGCCACAGCGACCGCCAGTCCCGGGCCACGAGGAAGTAGGAGAGGAAGACCAGGGGTGTGAGTTTGACTGCGGCCGCCAACCCGATCAGCACGCCCCGCCAGGGGGCCCGCATCCGGGTCAGGTCGGCGACGATCATCACCATCAAGAGGAGGTTGATCTGGCCGTAGTCGAAGTTGCTACGTGCCGGCTCGAGGGCGAGTGACGCGGCTCCGCAGAGCAGTCCGGCCACCGCCCACGCCCGCCCGGCGGCGACCGGCATCGCGGACCTGACCATCAAGAAGGTCGCTCCGACCAAGGAGGCGGCGCTGATCAGCCACCAGAGGCCTTCGACCAGGCCGAGGGGCCCGAATGCCAGCGGACTGAGCACCAGGAGGGCGAACGGGGTGTAGGTGAAGGGAAGCCGGTTGGTGGTGAAGTCCTCGGTGAACGGCGATCCGCCGTGGTAGAGGGCGTGAGCGGCGTCCCGGTAGACCCGGAGGTCGAGGTGCCATGACGAGCCGGAGTGGAACATGACGGCGGCGGATACCGCCCAGATGAGGAGTGCGCCGGCGGCGATCCACCGGGTCGGGATCTGGCGGATGCGTACAACCAGCATCGGACGTGGTCTCCTGAGCAAGTGGTCCGGGACCCAAGCGGTCTCGGGGCACTGACCGGCACACTCGTGCGGCCTCGCGGCCATCGAGATGGTGGCGAGGCTACTGCACGTTGAAGCGGAATTCGACCACGTCACCGTCCTGCATCACGTACTCCTTGCCTTCCACCCGGGCTTTGCCCGCCGCACGGACCGCGCCGAGCGAGCCGGCCTCGATCAGGTCGTCGTAGCCGACGATCTCCGCTTTGATGAAGCCGCGCTCGAAGTCGGTGTGGATGGTCCCCGCCGCCTGGGGCGCGGTGTCCCCGATGTGGATGGTCCACGCCCGGGACTCCTTCGGGCCGGCGGTGAGGAAGGTCTGCAGTCCCAACGTCGCGAAGCCCACGTGCACCAGCTGGACCAGCCCGGACTCGTCTTGGCCGTAGCCGGCCAGCAGCTCGGCGGCGTCCTTGGGATCGAGTGCGGCCACCTCGGCCTCGATCTGCGCGCACACCACCACCGCCTTCGCCGGCGCCACCAGGGCCCCGAGATCCGCCCTCACCGCATCGTCGCCGAGCGCGCTCTCGTCGACGTTGAACACGTAGACGAAGGGCTTGGCGCTCAGCAGGTGGAGGTCGGCGAGCAGGCCCAGGTCGACCTCGCCTGCCGTCGCCGCCGCCGCGATGGTCCGCCCGCTGTCGAGGATGGCCAGTGCCCGCTCCGCTTCACGCAGGGCCGGCAGCAGGTCGGGTTGCTTGCGCGACTCCTTGGCCAGCTTCACCAGTCGGTTCTCCACGGTCTGGAGGTCGGCCAGGATGAGCTCGGTGTTGATGGTCTCGATGTCGTCGCCGGGGGCGATCCTCCCTTGGACGTGGATCACGTCGGGGTCGGTGAACACCCGCACCACCTGGCAGATGGCATCGCTCTCGCGAATGGCGGCCAGAAACTTGTTGCCCAGGCCCTCACCCTCCGATGCTCCCCTGACGATTCCGGCGATGTCCACGAAGGTGACCAGGGCCGGCACGATCTCCTTGCTCTCGAACAGCTCGGCGAGCCGGTCGAGGCGGGCATCGGGAACGGCCACCACCCCCACATTGGGCTCGATGGTGGCGAACGGATAGTTGGCCGCCAGCACCTCGTTGCGGGTCAGGGCGTTGAACAGGGTGGACTTCCCCACGTTGGGGAGACCGACGATGCCGATGGACAGTCCCACGGGTGCTTCCTCCGATGTCGCTGCGGCCCGGGCCAGCGGTGGGCCAACGGAAGAGCGTAGGTGATCCCCGGGTGGCACGGGACACCCCAGCGGTGGCAGCCCACACCGTGTCCCACCGACGGACCGCCTTGTGTCAGCCCCCCACCGGCGTCATCAGGTACTCGCTCATGGTGGCGCTGCGAAGGCGGGCCAGATCGAGGCAGGCCTCCACGCTGGTGAGCATCCGGCCCACGTTGGCGTTGAGCTGCTCGGCGGAGGTGGCGTTGAAGAAGAGCATCGGGTCGGCGACGTGCCCGGTCGACGGCCACCCCTCTTCGACGATCCCGTCGACCTCCGGTGCGTCCTCGGTGAGCGACCGCACGACCTCGTTGCGCACATAACGGGTGCGGGGCTGCAGCTCTGCCGAGACCGGCGACTGGGTGCCGTGCCAACGGGTGATCCACTCGCGGTACCCGAGCCCCTCGGGTCGGTGGATCAGGGCCACCGTCAAGACGCCGGGTGACCGGGTGCCGTCCGCCCAGTCCCTCGGTGATGCGTGCGGTGTGGTCCCGTAGTCGTCGTAGAGGGTCTCGACCACCAGGTAGCCCGCGTACCGGAGGTCGAGGTCGGCGATGGCCACCTCCGCCTCACCCCGTCGCTCATAGCTGTCCAGCCACACCGACACCTGGGCCACATGGGGCTCCTCGCCGTCGGGCCCAGGAGCCGGAGAGGGTGCCGGGGAGGCGTCACTGTCGTGGACGTTGATCCCCAACCCCCGGGCGCCGGTGCCCACCAGCCGGGGGGCGGTCTCCTCCAGCAATCGGGTGCGCAGCGCGTCGCCCGATTCGGCGGCCCCGTCACCCCACACCAGGTAGATCACCTTCTCCATCGGTTCGAACCCCGCGATTCAGTTCGGCGCCGCGGCGGGGACCCGGCACGCACCGTCGATGTCGAACACCTGGTTGAACCTGCCAAGTGCCAACCACGACGCCACGCACAGCGCCAGGTCGACCAGCTCGCCATCGGTGAACCGGTGGTGGAGCCGGTCCCAGAAACTGTCGTCCATGCCCAGATGGTCGGTGGCATAGCGCTCGGCGAACTCGGCGGCCAGCTGCTCCCGCGGGCTGAGTCCGTCCCAGTTCCGTTGCACGCCCACCTCGTCGTAGAAGGACTCGGGGATCTCCCCGGGGTCGGCCGAGCGACCTGGCACGTCGCGGGCGGTGCGCCACTCGATGCAGATGGCCCACTGGTTGATGCGGGCCATGGTGATGCGGGCCGCCTCGAACTCGCGCAGCGAGAGGGTCGACTTCTCGTAGACGGCGCTGCTGTACCCACCTGCCGCAGCGGTGAGCGGCGAGGCCAGCTCGGTCCAGACGTAGATCAACGGATCCTTGTCAGCCGGGACGGTGACACGTGCCATCGATCACCCCCCCGTTCGAATCCGGCATGTCCGACCTGGAGGGGGCTGGGAAGCCTGCGCCCCTCATGAACCGGCGGCGAGCGGAATTCGCCGGACCACCCTTCCGGCCAGGCCGGTGACGAACTGGGACCACTGCCGGTCGCCGCCCAACCACAGCCACAGCTCGCGCTGGTAACCCAGCACCACATCGACGAACTCCTCGCGGCTGAACCCGCTGGGCTCGAGTGCCGGCTGCCACCGCCCCCACAACCACAGGCCGATGCAGAGGTCGTCGCTGGATCCGTTCTGCAGGTTCCGCCCGTCGAACAGCGCACCGCGGAGCCCGGCCTTGATGTCCAACGGCTCTTCGGGGAGCTCCAATCGGGGCCCGCCGGCCACCTCGAAGACTGTCATGGAATCCACCCTATCCACATCGTTCGTCCCATGTCGGGGTCCCTCGTCCCGTGCCCGGGGCCAACGGTGCCCGGGGTCAACGGTCGGGCACCACCGGGGCGCGGTCGGTGCCCTCGTAGCCCGCCAGGTGCTCGGCGTACTCGATGAACAAAGGCGCATCCGGATCGAACGCACGGTGCAGGCTGTCCAACGCGATCCGCTTGTCGAACGTGTCCAACCTGACCAGTGCCTCGGGGTCGTCGAGCTCACGGAGGTCGAGCCTGCCCCGTGCGTTGTCGAGGGCCCGGCGGCCCCGCTCGGAACGCACCAGCACACTGCTCCACCCGTCCATGGAGCCCACGCTCCCCACCGACAGGTCTGCGCTCCTTCCGAGGAAGTCCGCACACTCGTCGCAGCCCTTGAGGGCGGCGCCGTGGAAGTTCTTGATGGCCTCGTCGACCGCCACCTCGCCATCGCGGTACTCGACGATCATCCGACCCCGGATGACATCGACCTTGCTCACCCGCGCGATGTCGATCGACCGGTCCTCCGCCAGGAGTTGGAGCATCAGGCCCTTGTAGTCGAAGCTCTTGGTGCAGAGCAGGGCGATGGTCAGCACCACCGAGTCGATCCGGTGGGCACCGGTCGGCCAACGCCTGGACTGCATCGCCCGGATGCCCTGGATCTCGCAGGGTGTGCCCACCACGGCGATCCGTGGCTTGTCCGGCAGGTCATACCCGGACAGGTCCAACTCGGCCAGGGCCATGGTCTGGTTGTAGTAGCTGCCGGCCGCGTCGGTGATCTCCTCGGCGGTGGTGGCAAGGTGGGCCACACCCTTCCACGGCTCGTCGGGAACCTCGCTCGGCCTGGTCACCAAGGCACCGTCGATCTCGCCCCCGGCCAAGGCCGCGATCAGCAGCGCGGTCACCACCCCGCCGTCCTGCGCGCACCCGGGACGCGATCCCGCCCGGACGGCGTACGAGTCCATCACCGCGCCCAGGCCGTCGCCTGGGGGGCCGCCGGTGATCTTCCAGTAGCTGTCCGAGGCGTCGGACCGCACGACGGCCCCCTCCACGCTCGGTCCACCTTCGGCGGTCTCGCCCCCTACGGTGGACGGTGGCCACAGGGCCTCGTAGCGCAACCCGCCTCGGGGACAGAAGTCCCAGCACAGCGAGCAGCCGGTGCACATCTTGACCAGCTCGGGCAGGTCGGTGTCCTCTCCGATGCCGATCGAGTTGGACGGACAGGCAGCGATGCAGGTCCCGCACCGGATGCACCGGTCGGCGTCGATGACCCCGGCCTGCAGCTCCCAGAACCAGGTCTTGCCCGGCGGCTCCTCGATGCCGTTGAGCTCCCGTCGTAGCCGGTAGGCCTTCATCCGACCCGCTCCCTCGGCTTCGACGTCAGCGCGACCGGCGTGCCGGTTCCCTCCTCGGCCAGGGTGCGGCGCAGGTCATCGTTGGGCACCCGCCGTGCCCAGCTGTAGAACGGCTCCCCCTCACGTCGCTCCGCCTGATAGCGGCGGACCACCCGCAACAGGGCGTCGGGCACGTCGTTGACCGGTCGTGCGCGCTCGATCCAGTCGATGAAGCCGGCGTCGATGCCGAGCGACCCGCCCATGCCGATGTCGACCGCCTCCGCCAGGTGGTGCCCCACATGGGCCACCTCGCCCCGGAAGCCGATATCGGCGATCTGGGGCTGGGCGCAGCTGGCCGAGCAGCCCGAGAAGTGCATTCGGATGATCCCGACATCGTCGCCGGGGCCCGAGTGCCCACCGGGGCCCGGAGCCGCGCCCACCGGCTCGCCGGCCAACTGCTCGTCGAGGAACCGAGCCCACTTCACCGCCCGCTCCTTGGTCTCCACGATGGCGTACCGGCAGAACTCGGACCCGGTGCAGGCCACGACCCCGCGGGTGAACGGACCCGGGGAGGGCGAGTACTTCACCAGCAGATCCTCGGAGACCATGGAGTCGACTCGGTCCCCCGACACACCGGTGAACGTGATGTTCTGATCGGTGCCGAGACGCACCGTGCCGTCCCCGTAGGTTTCGGCCAGGCGGGCCGCCTCCACCAGCTCGAGCCCGTTCATCCGGCCGACCGGAACCGAGCAGCCCACGTAGAACAGCCCGTCCTCCTTCTGGGGGTGCACGCCGACATGGTCGCCCCGGTACCGGCGGGTCAGCTGCTCGCAGGCGGGGTGGAGATCGAAGTGCGCCCGGGCGGCCAGCTCCTCGCGGAACCGTTCGGGGCCAAGCTCCTGGACCAGGTAGCGCATGCGGGCAAGACCGCGGTTCTCGCGGTTGCCGAGCTCACCGAAGAGCTGGGCGACGGCCCGGGTGACCTCAACGGCCTGGCTCTGGCGCACGAACACGTCGATGTCCGAGGCCATCCGCTCGCCGTCGGAGAGCCCGCCGCCGACCAGCAAGTTGAAGCCCAGCTCGCCGTCGTCGGCACGGGCGGGCCACAAGCCGATGTCGTTGATATCCGCCTGGGCGCAGTCCTCCACGCACCCGGTCACCGAGATCTTGAACTTCCGGGGCAGGTTCGCGTACTCGCGGTTGCCGGTGAAGAACTCAGAGACGGCCCTGGCGATGGGCAGGGCGTCGAAGGCCTCGCCGGCGTCGACGCCGGACACCGGGCAGCACAGCACGTTGCGGGCAGAGTCCCCGCAGGCCTGCAGGGTAGTCAGCCCGACCGCCGCGAACCGCCGCCAGATGCGGGGGATGTCCTCGATGCGCAGCCAGTGGATCTGCACGGTCTGGCGGGTGGTCAGGTCGGCGTAGCGCGACCCGAAGATCCGGCTCTCGGTCCCGTCGGGACCCTCCCCGAAGGCATCGGCGACCACGCCGATCTCGCGGATCTGGGGTGCGGTGAGGAGCCCGCCGGGGACCTTCACCCGCATCATGAAGGCGTCGCCCCCCTGCTTTTGGGGGTAGATCCCGGCCCACTTCAGCCGCTCCACCTCGCCCGGCACCGCTGCGATGCCGGCGGGGCCTTCCTTGGAGTAGACGTCGATGATGGCATCGACGATCTCCAAGGGGTGCTTCTCGAGCTTCCACCGCTCGATCTCGTTGAGCTCGCCCTTGGTCCGGTAGGGATCGACGAACGGCATCGGTCGGTCGGTCCCACGGATGGAGATCCCGTAGAGCTCGTCCCTGTCCTTCGCCATGCTAGAGATGCAGCCCGCACTCGACCTTGTCGGAGTCGAACCAGCGACCGGCGCGGGGGTCTTCCCCTTCGATCACCGGGCGGGTGGTCGGTGCGCAGCCGATGGAGAGGTAGCCCTTGGACAGCAGCGGATGCTGCGGGAGCCCGTGCTCGGACGCGTAGCGGGCGATGTCCTCGTCGGTCCACGCGGCCATCGGGTTGATCTTGACCCTGGCCCAGCTGTCGTCGTAGGCGACGATGGGTGCCGAGCGGCGGGTCGGCGCGTCGACCCGCTTGAGGCCGGTCAGCCAGGCGTCCTTGCCGACCAGGGCCCGCTTGAGGGGGCGCACCTTGCGGAACTCGCAGCACTGGGCCGTGCCGCACGGATGGCCCTCGGCCCCGACCACCGGCTTGGTGACGGTGAGGTTCAGGTCGTAACGGGAGCGGATCGTCTCCACGAACTCGAGCGTCTCGGGGAAGTGGGAGCCGGTGTCGAGGAAGACCACTTCGATGCGGGGGTCGACCTTGACGGCAATGTCGATGAGGACCGCCTCTTGGAAGGAGCACGACAGGGCCAGCCTGGAGGCGAACCGTTCGACGGCCCACGCCACGATCTGCTCCGTGGGCGTGGACTCGAAGGCAGCCGACCGCTCGTCCATCTCTTGTCGCAGCTGGGCCACCACGACTTCCTCCTCTGACTGGGCCGGTCTCGTCCTGTTGTCCACGATACTCAGTTTCACAACTCTCTCCATTTCGCCCGGGAGCCCCGGGTGGTGAAGTTCCACGCACTTCCCGATCCATCGCTGCAGCCCAGGCCCGCCTTCCGGGTCGCCCGGTGACCGGCCGCCGGCCTACGGCGCCCTTCGGCTGACGGGCCTCGGAACGCCGTACCGGGACTATACATGACTAAGCCGATCAAGTTTTATATGAATACCGGTGGGAGGTGGCTCCGGCCCACCCCGGATCGGGATCGGGCAAGAATGGACCATGCCCCACCCGGCGCCGTTTCGACCATGACCTCCGGCCCGAACGGATGAACCACCACCCTGTCCTTCCCCCTTCGGGCGGGTATCCCGACTACCCGGTTGTGCTTTCCGTGGCCGACCGCCGCTGCCTGGTGGTCGGGGGCGGCCCGGTGGCCGCCCGCAGAGTTGCCGGCCTCCTGCGGTCCGGGGCAAAGGTGACCGTGGTGGCGCCCCGGATGGACGGGGCCATCGCCACCCAGGCCGACCGGCATGCCGGGCACCACCCGACCTCGGGCAGCCCCGTGGAGCGAGGTCCGACGCTCGACCTCGAGCACCGCCCCTACCGGTCCGGAGAGGCAGGCGGCTACCAGTTGGTGATCACCGCCACCGGCGTGCCCGAGGTCGACCGCCTGGTCGTCGCCGATGCCCTGGCGGGCGGGGTGCTGGTGAACTGCGCCGACGGTGCCAACCCGGGGGACTTCCGCCTCCCCTCGGTCCATCGCGACGGACCGGTGACCGTGGCCGTCTCGACCGGTGGCTCCAGCCCGGCCCTGGCCCGGTGGGTTCGGCTGCGGATCGCCCCCGGACTGGGGACGGACCTGGCAACCGTCGCTACCCTGCTCGACGAGGCCCGCCAGGCCCTGAAACGCGCCGGCAGGCCCACCGGGTCGATCGACTGGATGGCAGTCCTCGACCACCAGGTGGTCCCCATGGTCGAGGCCGGACAGGTAGAGGAGGCGCGGGCGGTGCTGCTCGGACTCAGTGGCCCCGTGGCGCCCTCGGCCGAGCGGATGGGCCCCGAATCGCTAGGGTGAGGCGCATGATCCCCGAATCCGTACTCGGTGTCGACGAGATCGACCTGTCGGACCTCGCCTTCTGGGAGCGCCCGTGGACCGAGCGCGAGGGTGCGTTCGCGCTGCTGCGGCGCGAGCGCCCACTGGCGTTCTTCAAAGAGCCCGACATGGCGCTCGCCTCACCGCTGGCCCCGGCGCCGGGCCCCGGATACCGGGCGGTCACCCGGCATGCCGACGTGACCGAGATCAGCCGCCACCCGGAGATCTACTGCTCAGGCCAGGGCGCGGTCAGCATCTTCGACCTCCCCGAGGAGATGGTCGAGTACTTCGCCGGCATGATCTCGACCGACAATCCCCGCCACGCCCGGCTTCGCCGCATCGTGTCGGCAGCGTTCAACCCGCGTCGGGTCCGCAGCATCGAGGACAGCATCGAGGAGGTGGCCGACCGGATCATCGACCGGGCCGCGGGCCTCGGCGAGTGCGACTTCGTCACCGATATCGCCGCAGCACTTCCGCTCGAGATCATCTGCGGCATCATGGGCGTCCCGCCCTCGGAGTACGCTACGGTGTTCCACTGCTCCAACGTGATTCTGTCGAGCGGCGACCCCGAGTACATCCCCGAAGGGACCGATCCCGTCCTGGCCGGCCTCCAGGCCGGCCAGGAGCTCACCAACATCATGCTCGAGCTCAGCGCCCATCGGGTCGACCACCCCACCGACGATCTGACTACGGCGTTGATCACCACCAACATCGACGGCGAGGCACTGACCCAGGCGGAGTTGGCCTCGTTCTTCATCTTGTTGTTGACCGCCGGCAACGAGACCCCCCGCACCGCCATCTCCCACGGGCTGTGGGCGTTCACCGAGCATCCCGACCAGCGGGCCCTGTGGCAGGCCGATCCCACCACCATCGCCGCCACCGGGGTGGACGAGATCGTGCGGTGGGGTTCGCCGGTGATCTGGATGCGCCGCACCGTGACCGAAGAGACCGTGCTTTCCGGCGAGGAGCTCCACCCCGGCGACAAGATGCTCCTCTTCTACAGCTCGGCCAACCGGGACGAAGAGGTCTTCGACGACCCCTTCCGATTCGATGTCCGCCGCAGCCCCAACCCCCATGTCGGGTTCGGGGCCGCCGGCCCCCACTTCTGCCTCGGGGCGCATCTGGCCCGGCGCGAGATCGACGTCATGCTGCGCAAGCTGCTGGTCCGCCTGCCCGACATCGTGGCCACTGCGGAGCCCGACCGGCTCCGGTCGGGCTTCATCAACGGGATCAAGCACCTCCCCTGCCGGTACCAGGCGGTCTGAGCGCCTGAACCCCACCCGGTGATCGGGGCGCCTGCCCCGGGCACCGGGTGGGGTTCAGGGCTTGGCCACCATCACAACGGTGGCCGCGACCAGCACGAGGAGCACCCCGGCCACCGCCGCGGCCACCACCCAGAGGGCCAGGCCGGCGGTGATCCACCCGTCGGAGATCGACCAGTCGCCCCGGCTCAGCGCGATCAGCACCACCCCGGACACGGGTACCAACACCAGCACCCGACCTGTCCAGTTCACCCCCCATCGGTAGTAGCGCCGCACCGCCTCGGACTGCGGGCCCGATCCGAGGAGGGCCGCCGCGTAGGCGCCGGCCACCACCACCGCCACCAGGCCGACCAGGGCGGAGAGCACATGGGCCACCAGCACCAGGTCATACGCGGCGGTGCGCGCGTGACGGGCCACCGCGGTCGCCGTGGGCACGAAGTTCACCCGCCCGATTCTGGCACTCTACGCAGCAGGGGCGACAGGACCCTTTGACACCTACCCCGGTCCCGCGATTGCTACGTTAGTAACAGGGATTCTGCCAAGCCCGGGCGCCCGCGTCCGGGTCGGGCTACGTAGATGGGATTGAGGTGGCGACCAGCGTGCGCAGAGAGACAGGGCAGTCACACAGGGCCGGCGCGCACACCTGATGAACCAGCTCCGACTTGACCCGTTGACCGGGCGCTGGGTGGTGGTCAGTACCGACCGTGCCACCCGCCCCAAGGCCTTCGCTCCCCGGATGGCGTCGATCCAGGCCGACACCTCACAGCCCTGCCCCTTCTGCCCGGGCAACGAGGAGACCACCTCCCCCACCCTCGAGGTCACCGGGCCGGACGGCAAGTGGCAGGTCCGGGTGGTACCCAACCTGTACCCGGCCTTCGAGGGCAACGCCCCGTTCGTCGTGACCAACCGCGGTCCGGTGTTCACCCAGGCCACCGCCGGCGGCATCCACGAGGTACTGGTGCTCTCCCCCGACCACCAGCGATCGTGGTCGATGCTGAGCGACGAGCAGACCGCAGTGGTCATGCAGGCCATCAGCGACCGGATCGGGGAGCACTCCTCGATCCCGGGTCTCCGCTACAGCCAGGCCATCGTCAACGCCGGTCGCGAGGCGGGCGCCTCCATCGAGCATCCCCATGGCCAACTGCTCGGCATGTCCTTCGTCCCCCGCGAACTGGTCGAGGAGCAGGCCGGCTTTGCCCGGTTTGCCGGCCGCTGCCTGCTGTGCACGACGGTGGACGCCGAGGAGAACGTCAACTACCGGGTCGTCCACGCCGACGAACGGGTTCTGGTGATCTGCCCGTTCTGGAGCGGGGCCCCCTACGAGATGCTGGTCATCCCCCGGGCGCACGGTCCCCATCTCCACCACAGCCCCCAGGCCGACCTGGCGGCTGTCGGCAAGGCCCTCAAGGTCGCCTTGGGCAGCCTGCGGGAGGTGCTCGGCGACATCGCCTACAACCTGGTCTTCCACTCCGCGCCCTACCGCGCGCCGGAGCCGTACCACTGGCACGTCCACGTGGTGCCCAAGCTCACCACGGTGGCCGGCTTCGAGCTCGGAACCGGAGTGCTGATCAACATCGTGAACCCCGAGCAGGCCGCAGAGGAGCTCGTCGTCAAGGTGCCGGTCGCCCACGGCGGCTGAGCCAGCGCGCGCACAGGGGATCTCCGGCGGGCGGGGGAAGGCGGCTCAGGCCAGCTCGAAGCATTGCGAGCCGTAGGGAGCCAGGGTGACCGGATAGGGATCGGTGCCCACCAGCGGGAAGGCCACCCGTCCCAACAGCTCGATGGGCTGTGCACCGGCCCACCGTGTCATGTGGATCTCCGCCGGCTGGGCCAACCGGCTCACATTGTGGACGCACAGGACCGGGTTGACCTCCTCGGAGTCGGCCTGCCCGTGCGCCGAACGGACGAATGCGAGCACCGAGGGATTGGCCGAAGAGACCACCTCGAGCATCCCGGTGCCCAAGATCGGGAACTGGCGGCGGACAGCGAGGATCCGCCTCATCCAGTGGAGGAAGGAGCTGGTGTTGCGCTGCTGGGCCTCGACATTGACGGCAGCAAACCCGTAGACCGGGTCCATCAGCGGAGGCAGGTACAGCTGGGCGAAATCGGCCCGGCTGAAGCCGCCGTTGCGATCAGGGGTCCACTGCATCGGCGTACGCACCGAATCGCGGTCGCCCAGGTACAAGTTGTCGCCCATCTGGATCTCGTCCCCGTAGTAGAGGACCGGGCTGCCAGGCAGGGTGAACAACAAGTAGTAGAGCAGCTCCGACAGGCGGCGGTCGCGGTCGAGCAACGGGGCGAGCCGCCGGCCGATGCCCATGTGGCGCTTCATGCGCGGGTCCTTGGCGTACTCGGCGAAGAGGTAGTCGCGTTCCTCTTCGGACACCATCTCGAGGGTCAACTCGTCATGGTTGCGCAGGAAGATGGCCCACTGCGCCCCCGCCGGCGCCTCGGGTGTCTGGGCCAGGATCTCGGTGATCGGAACGCTCTGCTCGCGGCGGACCGCCATAAACAGCCGCGGCATCAGCGGGAAGTTGAAACAGAGGTGGCACTCGTCGTCGTCGCCGAAGTAGTCGGCGACATCGGCCGGCCACCCGTTCGCCTCGGCCAGCAGGATGCGACCCGGGTAGTTGGCATCGAGCTCGGCCCGGACCCGGCGGATGAAGGCATGCGTTTCGGGAAGGTTCTCCCCCGCAGTCCCGTCCCGCTGGAAGAGGAACGGCACCGCGTCGAGCCGGAACCCGTCGAGACCGAGGTCGAGCCAGAAGCGCACCACGTCGAGCATGGCTTCGGCCACCTCGGGATTGTCGTAGTTGAGGTCGGGCTGGTGCGTGTAGAAGCGGTGCCAGTAGTACTGGTCGCGCTCGGCGTCGTAGGCCCAGTTGGACCGCTCCACGTCGATGAAGACCACCCGGGCCTCGGGCCACCGCTGGTCGTCATCGTTCCAGACGTACCAGTCCGCTTTCGGGTTGTCACGGCTCTCCCGCGACTCGACGAACCAGGGGTGCTGGTCGCTGGTGTGATTGATCACCAGGTCGGCGATGACCCGGATCCCCCGCGCATGCGCCTCGTCGAGCAGTGTCGACAGGTCGTCGACCGTGCCGCACTCGGGATGGACCGAGTAGTAGTCACTGATGTCGTAGCCGCCGTCCCGCAGGGGGGACGGGTAGAAGGGGAGCAACCACAGGCAGTCGACGCCCAGCCACTGGAGGTAGTCGAGCTTGGCGATCAGCCCGGGGATGTCCCCGACGCCGTCGTTGTTGGCGTCGAAGAAGCCCCGGATGAAGACCTCGTAGAAGACGGCCCGTTGGAACCAGAGTGGATCGTCCCCGGGCGGCGGGAGCGGTGTACCACCCGTGGCCAGGTGCCCTGCCGGCTCGCCCGACGGCACAACGGATGGGGGCGGGGGTCGCAGCCCCGGATCAGCATTGCCGGTCACGTGCGCACGCTACCCGAGTGCTCCGGGTCGATCGGACGGGTTCAGGCGCCGGTGGGCGGTCGGCCCCACGCGGAGAGCAACCGGTCAGCAGCTTCGTAGGGGTCGAGGTCGCCACCCTCCATGGCCGCGGTGATCGCAGCGAAACGGTCGGACGCCATCAGCTGGTCGATCTGCTGCTCGACCCGAGCCAGCAGGATCTGGTGGAACTCGCGGGTGAGCCGCCGACGCCGGAGGTCGTCGAGGGTCCCCCCACCAATGAGATGGCGGCGGTGCTCACCGATCGCGACCCACAGCGCTTCGACCCCGTCGCCGGTCGAGGCCACCGTCTCCACGATCTGGGGACGCCACGGGCCCAACTCGGTGAGGTCGAGCATCAGCTCGAGATCCCGTCGGGTCTCGCGGGCACCCGGTCGGTCGGCCTTGTTGATGACGAAGAGATCGGCGATCTCGAGCAGGCCCGCCTTGTTGGCCTGGATGGCATCCCCCCAACCGGGGTTCACCACCACGACGGTGGTGTCGGTGGCCGACGCCACCGCCACTTCCTGCTGGCCGACACCCACCGTCTCGACGAGCACGATGGGTATGCCGACGGCAGACAGCAGCCTGACCGCATCGGGCACCGCCACCGCCAGTCCTCCGAGGTGGCCACGGGTGGCCATCGAGCGGATGAACACCCCGTCGTCGAGGGAGTGGCTCTGCATTCGCACCCGGTCGCCGAGGATGGCCCCGCCGGAGAAGGGCGACGAGGGGTCGATGGCCAGCACCGCCACCTGGTCCCCTCCGTCGAATCCCCGTTCGCGCCCCAAGGTGATCAGGTGGTCGGTGAGCGTCGACTTGCCGGCGCCCGGTGCCCCGGTGATGCCCACCGTGTAGGCCTGACCGGGCGTCTTGTAGGCCAGGGCGGCGACCGCCCGGGATCCGTCCCCGCCCCGCTCCACCAGTGACAGCAGACGGGCCAGCGCCACGCGATCACCGTCGCGAGCCGCTTCGATGAGGGTCGAGGGATCCGAGCTGATGGGGTTCGCCATGAGGGTGAGAGCGTATCCGGAGGGAGTCGGGCCGTCAGGCACGGACCACGTGCGCACCGAGCGAGGTCAGCTTGCCGTCGAGGTCCTCATACCCTCGGTCGATGTGACGGGCGTCGGTGATCACCGTCTCGCCGTCGGCCACCAGGCCGGCCAGCACCAACGCGGCCCCAGCGCGCACGTCGAAGGCCCGGACAGGTGCACCCGACAGGCGCGCGACGCCGCGGACCACGGCATGGTGGCCCTCGGTTCGGATATCGGCTCCCATCCGGCGCAACTCCTCCACGTAACGGAAGCGGCCGAAGAAGAGGTTTTCGGTGACGATGCCCACACCGTCGGCCACGGTGAGCAAGGTGACCAACAGCGGTTTGTAGTCGGTGGCGAAGCCCGGGTAGGGCAGGGTGGCCAGGTCGACCGAGGCCAGAGGGTCCGACGCCCCCCGGCAGGCCCGCAGGCCTTCGGGCGTCTGGGTGATCTCGATCCCCATTGCCACCAGTTTGCGGATGAGCATGTCCATGTGATCGGGCCGGCCGTCCTCCACCACCACGTCGCCGCCGGTCAGACCGGCCGCCACCAGAAAGGTGGCCACCACCAACCGGTCCGGGATGACGGCGTGGGTGGCCGGATGCAGGGCGTCGACGCCTTCGACCTCGATACGCGAGGTGCCCGCGCCGCTGACCCGGGCCCCCATCGAGTTGAGGAACTCGGCCAGGTCGCGCACCTCGGGCTCGCGGGCGGCATTCTCGATGACCGTGGTCCCCTTGGCCAAGGTGGCCGCCATCAGCACGTTGTCGGTCCCGGTGTGGCTGGGGTACTCGAGGACGACCCGGTTGCCCACCAGGCGCGGCACCGAGGCCACCGTGGACTCGACTCTGCCCTCGAGGTTGCCGTGGGACGACTCGAACACCGCACCCATCGCCTCGAGGGCGTGCAGGTGCATGTCGATCGGCCGGGGGCCGAAATCATCGCCCCCGGGCATCGACACCTTCGCCCGCCCGTGGCGGGCCAGGAGCGGGCCGAGCACCACCACCGAGGCACGCATCTTCTCCACCAGTTCGTACGGGGCTTCGGGGACCACGTCGGCCGGGGTGACCACCACCAGCTCGTCGGGCGTCCGGCCACGCCTCACGTCCACCCCCATGGCCCCGAGCACCTCGCCCATGATGTCCACGTCGGTGATCGCGGGAACGTTGGTGAGGACGTGGCGGCCCTCCGCCAGCAGGCAGGCCGCCATCAGCTTGAGGACCGAGTTCTTGGCCCCACCTGAACGCACGGCACCCGACAGGGGCCCGGTGGGGCTGACGACGAGGCGGTCCACCCCACCAGTATGGCCCGCCCGCCCCACCGCCCCGTGATCAGATGACCGCGTGCTCCTCCCAACGGCCGAACACGTCGGCCAGGGCGTTCACCATCTCTCCCACCGTCGCGTAGGCCCGCACGGCCTCGAAGATGGCCGGCATCAGGTTACGGTCCGAGTGCCCCGCATCGGTGGCCAGGCGGGCGAGCGCCACCTCGACCCCGGCCCCTGACCGGTGCCGCTTCACCTCGGCCAGCCGCTTGCGCTGGGCCTCTTCCACCTCGGGGCCGATCTGGAGGGTCTGCAACCCCGCGTCCTCGTTTCCCCCGGTGAAGCCGTTCACGCCGACGATGACCATGCGGTCGGCCGAGACCTTCCGCTGGAAGCGGTAGGCGGCATCGGCGATCTCACCCTGGAACCAGTTGGACTCGATGCCTGCGATCACCCCGTCGAGGATCGACCCGCCGCCGAGCTCGTCGAGGTGGGCGAAGACCGCCTCGGCCTGCGCCTGCATCTGGTCGGTCAACGCCTCGACGAACCACGATCCGCCCAGGGGATCGGCCACGTTGGCCACGCCGGTCTCGTTGGCGATGACCTGTTGGGTGCGCAGGGCGATGCGGGCCGCCTTGTCGGTGGGCAGGGCCAACACCTCGTCCATCGAGTTGGTGTGGAGGCTCTGGGTACCGCCCAGCACCCCGGCCAGCGCCTCGATGGCTGTCCGCACGATGTTGAGCTCCGGCTGTTGGGCCGTCAGCGAGACCCCGGCGGTCTGGGTGTGGAACCGGCAGATCAGCGAACGCGGATCCTCGGCGCCGTAGCGGTCCCGCATCCACTGTGCCCAGATGCGACGGGCCGCCCGGTACTTGGCGATCTCCTCGAAGAAGTCGATGTGGGCGTTGAAGAAGAAGGACAGGCGCGGGGCGAACTCGTCGACCCCGAGACCGGCCGCCCTGGCCGCCTCCACGTAGGCGAACCCGTTCGCCAGGGTGAACGCCAGCTCGTGGGCGGCCGTCGAGCCGGCCTCGCGGATGTGGTAGCCGGAGACCGACACCGGGTGGAACCGGGGCATCTCCGCCGCGCTGTAGCGGATGATGTCGGTGACCAGCCGCAGCGACGGGCGGGGCGGGAAGATGTACTCCTTCTGGGCCTGGTACTCCTTCAAGATGTCGTTCTGGAGGGTGCCGCCCAGCTGCTTCCGCTCGGTCCCCGCCTCCTCTGCGGCCGACACGTACATGGCGAAGCACATGGCCGCAGGCGAGTTGATGGTCATCGAGGTGGTGGTGGTCCCGAGGTCGATGCCGGCGAAGAGGTCCTTGGCGTCGGCCAGGGTGTCCACGGCCACACCGCACCGGCCCACCTCTCCTTCGCACACCGGGTCGTCGGAGTCGCGGCCCATCAGGGTGGGCAGGTCGTAGGCCACCGACAGGCCGTCTCCCCCGGCCCGCAGGATGTCGTGGAAACGGGCGTTGGTGTCCTCGGCCGTCCCGAACCCGGCGAACATCCGCATGGTCCACAATTTGGAGCGGTACATGGAGGCAAACGAACCCCGCGTGTAGGGGAAGACCCCGGGCCACTCCCCGGGGGACCGCTGGTCGGCGCTGCCTTCGTCGTAGCCGACGCCCTGGCCGGCCTCTGGCCCCGCGCCGTAGACCGGGTCGAGGGGGACCCCTGACATCGTCTCGAAATCCGCGTCCCGGAGGGTCGCCGCAGCGAAGGCCTCCTGCCACTCCGCAAATCCCGACATGGCCTGGGGCTCGTCACGTGATTCCACCGGGCCAGCATAGGGAGGTCGGTGGACCCCGGGCGGCCCGGGCGGGCCGGGCGAACCCCCGGCGCAAGCCCGCTCCGTGCGCCCGCTCCGCCCTCCGGCCGATTCGTGCCCTCGCCAGCCACTATCGTTCGGACCCGTGACCCCCTCCGCACAGGCACCCGATCGCAACCTGGCCATGGAACTGGTCCGCGTCACGGAAGCCTCCGCGCTGGCCGCGTCGCGATGGATGGGGCGGGGTGACAAGGAAGGTGCCGACGGCGCCGCCGTCAACGCCATGCGGATCGTGTTGTCCACCATCGCCATGGACGGTGTGGTGGTGATCGGCGAGGGCGAGAAGGACAACGCGCCCATGCTGTTCAACGGCGAGCGCATCGGAGACGGGACCCCTCCCAAGACCGACATCGCCGTCGACCCCATCGACGGGACCACGTCCACCGCCCTCGGGCGGGGCGGCGCGCTGGCGGTGATCGCCGTCTCCGAGCGGGGCACCATGTTCGACCCCGGGCCCTGTGTCTACATGGAGAAGCTGGCCGTGGGGCCGGCCGGCGTGGGGGCCATCGACATCACCCTGCCCATCGAGGACAACCTCTTGGCGGTGGCCAAAGCCAAAGGGGCCTCGGTGCGGGACCTCACCGTGGTCATCCTCGACCGGCCGCGCCACGGGGAGCTCATCGCTTCCGTGCGGAGGACCGGAGCGCGCATCCGCCTGATCACCGACGGTGACGTCGCCGGGGCCATCGCCACTTCGTGGCCGGACACCGGTGTGGATGTCCTGGTCGGGATCGGAGGGACGCCGGAGGGGGTCATCACCGCAGCCGCACTCAAGTCGATGGGCGGCGAGATCCAGGGCCGGCTCTGGCCCCGCGACGAGGGTGAGCGCCAGGCCGCCCTCGACCTCGGCTACGACCTGGATGACGTGCTCACCACCAACGACCTGGTCCGCGGCGACAACTGCTTCTTCGCCGCCACCGGGATCACCGACGGGGAGCTGCTCGAAGGAGTCCGCTACGACGAGTTCGGGGCCAACACCCAGTCGCTGGTGATGCGCTCCAAGTCGGGCACGGTGCGGTTGATCGATGCACGGCACCCGCTGCACAAGCTGTCCGAGTACAGCGCCATCGAATTCGGCTGAGCCAACGGACGGACCTCCCCGTCCGTTGGCTGGTGTCGGGGTCACCGTGGGAACTGACGTCGACGTGCTGGGACACGTCCGGCTCCGCTCCTAGCTGCTCGCCAGGCGCTAAGGGGGATCCCCGAATCCGTTGTCGGGCGCGTGCCAACCATACGCACGGAGGACGGATGCGGGCTCCGGCTCGCCCTTCGCAGCCAGCCGGCGGACTCGCTACTCCCCGAACGGCCGCACCTCGACCGGTCCCCTGCAGGCGGCTGCACCCTTCGCCGCCCAGGCCACCGCGGCGTCCATGTCTGGTGCCTCGATGATCCACATCCCACTGAGGCGCTGCTTCGACCGGGCGAACAGGCCGTCCGTGGTCGTCACACGGCCGTCCTGGGAACGCACGACCGTGGCCTGATCGGGCGGATACAGGCCGCCGGCGAACACCCAGGCGCCCGCGGTCCGCACCTCGGCATTGAACGCGGCGACGTCCGCGTGCATCTGCTCGATGACCTCGGGTTCGAGTGGGGCATCGCCGTCCACCGCGTGGACGGCCAGGAGGTACTGCGACATGGCGGCTCCTCTCATATCGATCCGGCATCGTGGCGAACCGGTTCGGGGCCACCCGATACGACGGAGCCGGGTCCCGTGACTCATCGCGGCACGGTAGCGGCCACACCGGAACGGAGCGACAGGCCAACGGGACGCAACACGAACCCTCGGCGGCACCTCGGTAGGATGCCGTACCGTGGCAGTACGCGAGGGACCCGTGGCCCCATCCGACCTGGAGCCGTTCCGCCGGGAGTTGACCGGCTACTGCTACCGAATGCTCGGCTCGGGCTTCGAAGCCGAGGACGCTGTCCAAGAGGCGATGCTGCGGGCCTGGCGCTACTCCGAGCGATTCGAAGGGCGGTCCAGCCTGCGATCGTGGCTCTACCGGATCGCCACCAACGTGTGCATCGACATGCACCGCCAGGTTCAGCGCCGGGCCCGGCCCGTGGACATGGGTCCGTCCTCACCGCCCGACGAGACCCACCTCGGGCAACTGCTGCCCGAGGTCCTGTGGGTCACTCCCGTCTCCGATACCAGCGTGGCGCCCGAAGGGACCGACCCGGCCGAGGTCGCCCAGTACCGGGAGTCGATCCGGCTGGCGTTCGTCACCGCGCTCGAGCACCTGCCGGCCCGCCAGCGCGCCGCCCTCATCCTCTGCGAGGTGCTGGGCTGGCACGTGACCGAAGTGGCCGAGCTCCTCGACTCGACTGTGCCGGCCATCAACAGTGCGCTGCAACGCGCTCGGGCCACCCTGCGCTCTCTCCCGCCCGAACATCACGCCCAGCCCCTGGACATCGTCGACACCGAGCTGCTCGGGCACTACGTCGACGCCTTCGAGCGCTACGACATCGAGCTCTTGGTGACGTTGCTGCACCAGGACACGGTGCAGTCGATGCCGCCATTCGCCATGTGGCTGCGAGGGGCCGAGGACATCGGACGCTGGATGGTGCAGCCCGGTCCGAGCGCCTGCCGCGGATCACGTCTCCTCCCCACCTCGGCCAATGGCTGTCCCGCCTTCGGCCAGTACCGCCCCGATCCGGACGGCGGCTTTGCGCCGTGGGCAATCCAGGTGCTGGAGATCTCCGGCGGGCGGATCACCGGAATGAACTTCTTCTTGGACTTCCTGGAACCCGAGCGGCTCTTTCCCGAGTTCGACCTCCCCCTCCGCCTCGACGGATAGTCCGGTGGGTCCGTGCCCGACCTGATGCGCAAGGAGTGACCCCGTTCGGATGCTGGCGCCGTCGCCGAGCCCTCTCGACGGCGTGGTGGGCCTCGTGCACCTAGGCCGCGGATCCGTGAGAATCGTCCATGGACCGATGAGTCCGGGACCCCGGGTCCGTCTCCTCCATCGACCGAACCACCGGAACCCAAGGAGCACCCATGACCACCCGTGACAGCGCACCTCTCGGATCTCCCTGCTGGGCCGATCTCTGGACCTCCGACGTCGACGGCAGTCGCAGGTTCTACACGGAACTGTTCGGCTGGGAGGCCCAGGAGGCAAACCCGGAGTTCGGCGGCTACTTCATGTTCACTCGTGGAGGCGTCCCCGTCGCCGGAGGCATGGGGGACATGGGCGACATGGTGGCCAACGACACGTGGAGCATCTACCTGGACACCGACGACATCGTCCGGACGCTCGCGGCGGCCGAGGCGGGCGGCGGCCAGCTCCTGTCGGCAGCCATACCGATCGCCGACCTCGGTACCCAGGCGGTGCCGATCGATCCGACCGGCGCCCACCTCGGCACCTGGCAGGCCGGGACCTTCCCGGGGTTCACCGTCCTCAACGAGCACGGCGCACCGAGCTGGTGCGAGCTGCTCACGCGGGACCACGCCGCCGCCGTCGACTTCTACCGCTCGGTGTTCCACTGGGACACCACCGTCGTCGGGGACAGCGACGACTTCCGGTACACGACGATGCGGGATCCCGGTGGCGGGGGCGACCTGGCCGGCATCGGTGACGCGACCTCGTTCCTTCCCGATGGCGTGGGCTCCCACTGGTCGATCTACTGGGAGGTCGACGACGTCGACGTCGCGCTGACCTCGGTGAAGGCGCTTGGAGGTGCGGTGGTGCTCGACGCCGAGGACACGCCGTACGGCCGCCTGGCCGCGGCGACGGATCCGACGGGCGCTCAGTTCAAGCTCCGCACGTCCCCCGACTGATCCGGCGGCCGCGGACGCGGCAGCCGACGGGTACCTCCCCTACCCCGGTGACAATCGACGTCGACCCTGACCGGGCCGCTCAGGTGCATGTCCCCGACGGACACCGGCGCCGGTTCTGGCTGGCGGTCTCGGACGAACCGACCATCGCACACCGCAGCGTGACGCCCGGTACTGTCGGCTGGTCGGATCAGGAGGTGGCGGAAGCGGCCTCGGTGGCCTCGAGGCGCACCTGGGCACGCAGGAGTGCGGCCTCGGCTTCGACCAGCTCGGTGTCGGGCTCGTCGCCCTCACCACTGCCGCGACCGCCGGCGGCGGTGAGTTCCGCCACTCGAGACTCGGCCCCTTCGAGGGCGAGACGAGCCCGGTCGGTGTCGATCTCCTCGGCCAGTTCGGCCACCCCGGCAAGCAAGGTGACCCGGGTGCCGGACGTGGCCGGGCCGGTGCCGTCGGCTGCATCGGGCTCGATGCTGACACCTTGTTCGACCTGTACGAACCCCCCGTGGACCGCCACCCGGGCCTCCCCCCCCTCCGGAAGGGCCACCCGCACCACGCCGGGCTCGACCGTTCCCACCAGTGGGGTGTGGCCGGCCAGGAAGGTCACGTCGCCCTCGCCGGTGCGGAGGATCACCTCGGAGGCCGACCCGGTCAGCAGGATTCGCTCCGGGGTGACCAGGTCGATGAGAAACAGATTGTCGTCAGCCATGACTCGGTACCGTCCCGGTCAGTCGTTTTCGAGGGCGTGGGCCTTGGCCAGTGCCGACTCGGCCCCACCGACGTTGAGGAACGCCTGTTCGGGGACCTCGTCGAGATCGCCGTTGACCAGCGCCTCGAACGACTCCACCGTCTCCTCCACCGGGACCGTCACACCCTTCAGCCCGGTGAAGACCTCACCCACGTTGAACGGCTGGGAGAGGAACCGCTGGACCTTGCGAGCACGTGACACGGTGACCCGGTCCTCCTCGGACAGCTCGTCCAACCCGAGGATGGCGATGATGTCCTGGAGCTCCTTGTACCGCTGCAGCACGCCCTGCACCCTGCGTGCCACGTTGTAGTGGCGCTCGCCCACGATTTCGGGGGCCAGGATGTTCGAGGTGGACGACAGCGGGTCCACCGCCGGGTAGATGCCCAGCGAAGCGATGTCACGGGAGAGCTCGGTGGTGGCGTCGAGGTGGGTGAACGTGGTGAACGGCGCCGGGTCGGTGTAGTCGTCGGCCGGCACGTAGACCGCCTGCAACGAGGTGATCGACCGCCCACGGGTGGAGGTGATCCGCTCCTGCAACTGGCCCATCTCGTCGGCCAGCGTGGGCTGGTAGCCCACCGCGGAAGGCATCCGGCCCAGCAGGGTCGACACCTCGGAGCCCGCCTGGACGAACCGGAAGATGTTGTCCACGAACAGCAGCACGTCCTGGTTCTTCACGTCGCGGAAGTACTCGGCCATGGTGAGGGCGGCCAAGGCCACCCGGAGGCGGACGCCCGGGGGCTCGTCCATCTGGCCGTAGACCAGGGCGGCCTTCTCGATGACGCCCGACTCCTGCATCTCGATCCACAGGTC
>JADGOE010000100.1 GCA_017883135.1 Acidimicrobiales bacterium | reverse complement strand
TGTGGCGCCAGTTCGGGGCGACCGAACCGGACATGAACTACATCTTCTGGAGCCCGACCAACATCAACCCGACGTTCTCCATCAACATGGCCCGCAACACCGACCCGGCCATGGAGACGGCACTGCTCAAAGGCCGCCAGTCCCCCGCCCAGGCCGACCGCGTTGCCGCTTACCAGGAGGTGAACAAGCTGATGGGCACCGACATCCCCTATATCTGGACCAGCCGGGCCGTCTGGTCCCTCGGCGCCCAAGCAAAGGTGCAGAACTTCAACAACCCGACCTCCCCCTCGGGGCAGAAGGCGTACGGGTTCGTCACCGGGGCGATCTGGCCCACCCAGATCTGGCTCAACTCCTGAACCTCCACGACCGACCCGCCCGCCACGGGTGGGTCGGTCGTGCCATGATCGAGCGATGAGTCGCATCCTGATCGTCGAGGACGACGAGCGGATCCGGTCCTCGATGCGCCTGGCCCTCGAGGACGAGGGTTACACCGTGGAGGACGTGGCAGGTGGCGAAGAGGCGGTGAGCCGGTTCACCGACGAGCCCGCCGAGCTGGTCCTGATCGACCTGATGCTCCCGGGGATCGACGGGTTCGAGACCTGCCGGACGTTGCGGCGACAGAGCACGGTGCCCATCATCATGGTGACCGCCCGCTCCGACACGCACGACGTGGTGGCCGGCCTCGAGGCGGGGGCCGACGACTACGTGACCAAGCCGTTCGTCGCCAAGGAACTGGCAGCCCGCATCCGCGCCCTCCTGCGGCGGTCCCGTCCCGATGATGCAGGTGACACCAGCCTCAGCTTCGGCGATGTGGAGATCGAGCCGGATGCCGGAGTGGTGCGTCGACACGGCGACGAGGTCCACTGCACCCGCACCGAGTTCCGGCTGCTCTGCGAGTTGGCCGACCATCCGGGCAAGGTGCTCAGCCGCGAGCATCTGCTCGAACGGGTCTGGGGCTACGACTACTTCGGTGACGGGCGCCTGGTCGACGTGCACGTTCGCCGGCTGCGCACCAAGGTGGAGCCGGACCCGGCCAATCCACGCTTCATCCTCACCGTCCGGGGCATGGGCTACAAGCTGGCGGTCTGACCGATGGCACCGGCGCAGGCGGCGGCCGCAGCGAACCCGCCCGTCGGCGACGAGGCCGGCGGCGGTGAGCAACCCGATGGACCGGCCCGGTCGGCAACACCTGAGCGCAGGGCCCACCACGCCCGGCTGTCGAAGGGATTGGGCCTCCGGGCACGGGTCACCGCGACGTTTGCCATCGGTGCCTTCGCCCTGTCCGCCATGATGGCCGGCATCACCTACTTCACCGCCCGCCAGAGCTTCCTCAACGAGCGCCAGGGAGCAGATCAACGTCAGGCGTTCGTCAACGCGTCGCTGATCCAGAACTCGCTCAGGTCCCCGGGCACCCAGGTCAACCAGTTGATCGAGTCGGTGGACACCGTGCCCGGATCACGGTCGGTGCTCCATACTGGCGGCGAATGGTACGCCACCTCGATCTCGGTCGGTCAGGGTGCCATCCCAGCCGAAGAGCGCTCCTTGGTGCTCGCGGGGACCCCGTCGTCCCAGCTGATATCCATCGGTGGTACTCCCCAGCTGGTGATCGGCGTGCCCTTGCCCGCGGTGCACGCGGCCTACTTCGAGGTCTTCTCACTGGACGAGCTGGCCCGCACGCTGCGAGCCCTTGCCTTCGCGTTGACGGCAGCCGCCTTGGTCACGACCCTGGCCGGGGCAGCCCTGGGGAGGTGGGCCAGCTCTCGGGCGCTGCGCCCGCTCTCCGACGTCACCGATGCAGCGGTGGCCATTGCCGGTGGCCAACTCGACACCCGGGTCGATGCCGGCGACGACGTCAACCTCCAGGAGCTGGCCTCGGCGTTCAACCGGATGACCGCCAACCTGCAAGACCGCATCGAGCGGGAGGCCCGCTTCACCTCGGATGTGAGCCACGAGCTCCGGTCCCCGCTCACCACGCTTTCGGCATCGGTCGCCGTGCTCGAGGGCCACCGCTCCGAACTGGCCCCGCGGGCGCAGCGGGCACTCGATCTGCTCGATGGAGACCTGCGTCGCTTCACCCGCATGGTGGACGATCTCTTGGAGATCTCGAGATTCGACGCCGGGTCCGCCGAGCTGTCGCTGGACGAGGTCGACCCCGGCGAGCTGGTTCGCCGCTCCGTGGAGGCCTCCGCTGACGTCGGCGAGGACGGTCACCGGGTGGTGGGCCCTCCGGTCGAGATCCGACCGGGTGTGGAGGGACTCCGTCTCCGGGTGGACAAACGGAGGTTCGAGCGGGTCATGGCCAATCTGATGGACAACGCCTCTCTCTACGCCGGGGGCGTCAGCCGGGTCATCGTCGAACGGCATCCGGCCATCGAGAGTGGCGGGCCGCCCCGAACCATCCGGGTCATCGTGGAGGACAGGGGGCCAGGGATACCCCAGCTCGAGCGCGAGCACCTCTTCGAACGCTTCTATCGGGGCAGCCGGGCCGGTCAGCGAGCCTCCAGCCGGGGCACCGGCCTGGGGCTGTCCCTGGTGGCCGAGCACGTCCGGCTCCACGGTGGCCGGGTCTGGACCGAGGATGCCCCTGCGCAGGGGTCGAGGTTCGTTGTCGAACTCCCCCTCCACCCGAATGCATCCGATGCAGGGTCCTCGTGACCGGTCGGTCCGGCCGGCGCCTCTCTCGATGGTACCTGGTGGCGCTCGTGGCGCTGCCCACGGCCTGCGGCATACCGACCAGCGGGGCGCCGACCGCGATCGCCAAGGCGAACGTGCCGTTCCACCTGCTTGATCCGGCCCCGTCCACCACGGTCAACTCCACCGTGCCGCCTGCAGTGGGCGTCTCCGAGCCCATCTTTCTGGTCGCCCCCGACCAGCATCTGGTGGCGGTGACCCGTGACGTCCAGATCCCCGCAACCCTGGGCGAGATCCTGGGGGCCCTGCTCGAGGGGCCCACCTCGGCCGAAGCGACCGCCGGGCTCCAGAGCTTCCTGACCGGCACCCGCACCCAGGTCACCGCGACCGAGGTGGGCGGAATCGCCACCGTGAACTTCACGACCAACCCGATTCAGGTGGTCGGACCCGATCAGACCCTGGCCATCGCCCAGGTCGTGTTCACCGCCACCCAACAGCCCGGAGTCACCGGTGTGGCCTTCCAGATCGCCGGCCAAGCGATCGAGGTTCCCACCGCCAGCGGGGTGCAGGTGCCCGGACCGGTGGACCGCACCACCTACGCGCTGCAGGCGCCACTCCCCTGAACCGGCGCTGCCCTCAGGGCCGGGAGGGAGCCGCCCACGGGATCCGGGGTGCATCGAGCCAGAGATGCTCGAGGTCGTAGTACTCGCGTGCCTCATCGACGAAGACGTGTACCAGAAAGTCGCCGTAGTCCATCAGGACCCAGTGGGCGTCGTCCAGACCCTCCACCCGAACCGGCGATCGGCCTCCGAGCTCCTTCACCCGTAGCTCCACTTCGTCGACGAGTGCCCTGACCTGGCGGGAGGTACGGCCACTGGTGATCACGAACGCCTCGGTGATGCCCAACAGGTCGCCCATCGCCAGGACGACGGTGGCCTCTCCTGACTTCTCGTCGGCAGCGTGTGCGGCCACGATGCACTCGTCGGGAACGTCACGGCGATCGCGTCCGATGGTCGGGGTGGCACTGATTGCGGTCAAGGCTGGGCTCCTTCTGGCGCTGCGGCGCCGTGGGTCTCGGTCAGCAGATAGTGGCGACTGGCAGGTACGGGAACGGCGGGCTGGGCGAGGGTGCCTGCCGCCATCACGACCTGGGGCCCCGTGGAGCGGCTTCGGGCGATGCCCACGATCAGGATAGTGAGGAGGAGGCACACGGCAACCACCACGGCACACCACACCGAGAGCCGCCGGCGCTCCCGACGCGCCTCACGTAGGGCCCGTCGTCCTTCTGTGGTGCGGGGAGCGGCCGGCAACTGCCCGGGCTCACCATGAGCATCGGCCTCAGGCGCCAGGGGGGTCGGCCCCGGATCTGCACCGACCACCTCGGATGGCCCATCCACCGGAGCAGCACGCAGATTGGGTTGACCTGGGTTGATGCCTGACTCGGTGGGCGTCATCCGCACTGTCATCTCCTCGTAGCGTACAGACCGCGTTGGGCGATGCAACGGATCACTGCGTCGGGGACCAGCCCCTCGACCGATCGGCCTGCCTCGAGGCGCTCCCGAAGCCCGGTGCTCGACACGTCGAACGGCGCCACCGGCACCTCGACGGCGTGCCAACCCGGAGGTGTCCTCACCCTGGGCGCGCCGGGCCGGCCGACCACGGCCAGGGTCACCAATCGGCGCAGGGCAGGCTCGTCCTTCCACGAGGTGAGCTCAGGCACCACATCGGATCCGACCACCAGGGTCAGGGCCGCCAGCGGATCGGCACGCCGCAACTCCTCGACCGTGTCGATGGTGTAGGAGGGCCCGCCCCGGTCGATCTCCATCCGGCACGGCTCGAGGCCGGGCCTTCCCTCCACTGCCGCCACCATCATGGCGTAACGATCCTCGGCCGCGGTCACCGGGCGACCCAGCTTCTGCCAGGGCTCATTGGCAACCACCACCAGCATCCGGTCGAGACCAAGTGCCCGGCTCACCGCCTCGGCCACCTCCAGATGGGCGGTGTGGACCGGATCGAAGGTCCCGCCGAAGATCCCGATCCGGGTGGCCTCCTTCCCCACCTCAGGTTCCAGACAGGGCGGCCACCACCGGTGCGAACGCCTCCATCTCCGCCTCGTGCACCACGATGTAGGAGAAGCCGAACAGCTCACGGCGGTGGCGAAGGCTCTCGATAATCTGATCGGTGGTGCCGATCAGGGCGATCGGTGACGTGCCCACCTGCTCGGGGGTCACCGACATGAGGCCGGCCAGCCTCTCGATCGCGTCGTCGCGATCCGGGACGACCTGGACCACGAACGTCAGGCACTGCAGTTCGAGTTGACCGAATCGGTCACCGGCAGCCTCCCTGATCCACTCCACCCGCTGGTGGTAGTAGTCGGCGGTGGTCGTCTCGAGGACCTCGGGTCCGATGTACCCGGCGGCCAGGCTCGGGTTCACGCCGACGATGTCCGCCTCACGGGCTGCGATGCCCAGCACCCGCCGCCCGCCGCCGCCGATGATGATCGGAGGATGGGGGCGCTGGTGGGGCTCGGGAGCGCCGATGGCACCGGTGATGCGGTAGTGCTCGCCCTCGTAGGTGGCCGTGCCTGCCGTCCACAGCGACTTCATCACCGCCAGGCTCTCGGCCATACGGCCGATCCGCACCCCGGCGTCGTCCTCGACGATGCCGGCCTGGTCATAGTCACTGGTCATCCACCCGGCCCCCAGGCCGAACTCCACCCTGCCCTCGGAGAACAGGTCGAGCGTGGCGATCTCCTTGGCCAGGACCACCGGGTGCCGGTAGTCGTTGCCAAAGACCAAGGAGCCCACCCGGAGGGTGGAGGTCGCCTCTGCCGCCACGGTCAGCGCCACCAGGGGACCGAACTGGTCCTCGAAGTGGTCGGGGATGAACAGCGTGGAGTACCCCAGGCCCTCGATCTTGCGGGCCAGGTCGCGCCAGGCGGGCCCCGAGTCGGCTTTGGACAGCTGGACACCGAATCGGAACGTTGGCATGGCCCGAGCCTAGGGCCGGAGGCTTTACGCTGTTGGCCGTGGTCACGCCGCCCCCTCCCTCAGCATGGACACCCGACTCGTGGAGGTCGAGGGACGCGGCCCAGCAGCCCCGCTGGCCCGACGACGGCGAGCTGAAACGGGCCCACGCCCAGCTGACCGGCCTGCCGCCCCTGGTCTTTGCCGGCGAGGCCCGGCACCTGACCCGGGCCCTCGGTGAAGCAGCGCACGGCAGCGCCTTCGTCCTCCAGGCCGGCGACTGCGCCGAGTCCTTCACAGAGTTCAGTGCCGATGGGATCAGGGACAAGCTGAAGATCATCCTCCAGATGGCGGTCGTACTCACCTACGGCGCCGGTGTGCCGGTGGTCAAGGTGGGTCGGATCGCCGGCCAGTTCGCCAAACCGCGCAGCTCACCGACCGAGCAGGTCGGCGACCTGGTCCTCGACTCCTTTCGGGGTCACATGGTCAACGACGACTTGCCCGAACCGGGTGCTCGCATTCCTGAGCCGGCACGGCTGGTGACCGCCTACCAGCAGTCGGTCTCCACGCTCAATCTGCTCCGGGCCTTCACCAAGGGAGGATTTGCCGACCTGAGCCAAGTCCACGCCTGGAACCAGCAGTTCGTGGCCTCCTCGACCGAGGGGCGGCGCTTCGAGGACATCGCCGAGGGCATCGACAGCGCCCTGCGGTTCATGGCGGCCTGCGGCATCGACCTGAGGTCGGAGAACACACTCCACCAGGTCGACTTCTGGACCAGCCACGAGGCACTCATCCTCGACTACGAAGAGGCCCTCACCCGCCGCGACTCGCTGACCGGCGACTGGTACGACTGCTCGGCGCACATGCTCTGGGTGGGCGAACGAACCCGCCAGCTCGAGGGAGCCCACTGCGAGTTCCTGTCCGGCATCCACAATCCGGTCGGTTCGAAGGTGGGCCTGTCGGCCACTGCCGACGACGTCATCGCCCTGTGCGAGCGGCTCAATCCCGACCGGATCGCGGGCAGGCTCACCCTGATCACCCGGTTCGGCGTGGACGCCATCGACGCCACCCTGCCTCCGTTGCTCCGCGCCGTGCAGGAGGAGAGCCATCCGGTGGTGTGGATCTGCGACCCCATGCACGGCAACACCTTCACCGCCGAGGGAGGCCGCAAGACCCGCAGGTTCGACGACATCATCGGCGAACTGCAGGGCTTCTTCCGCGCCCATCGAGAGGTCGGCACCTGGCCCGGGGGCGTGCATGTGGAGCTGACCGGGGACGACGTCACCGAGTGCCTGGGCGGGGTCGAGGACATCGTCGAAGGCCAGCTCCACCAGCGCTACACGACAACCTGTGACCCGCGACTGAACGGCCGGCAATCCCTCGACCTGGCGTTCCGCGTGGCCGAGCTGCTGCGCAGCTGACGCT
>JADGOE010000011.1 GCA_017883135.1 Acidimicrobiales bacterium | reverse complement strand
CCCTATCTGCTCGCGATGGACAACGAGATACGGCTGGCTCACACCGGCACAGCCTCAACGGGCTGACGGCATGTGAATGCACTGCCCATGTGCCGTTGCTGGCGCTGCACTTTTCGCGAGCACTGCCACCTGCTATTGGCCCCTGCGGCACACAGGTCGCCCGCCGGAAGCGAAGTGATTCGAGGCAGACAGCGGCGCGGAGCGCGAAGATATTCGGCAATCGAGCGCTCCCACTCGGGCGCCGAACAACGCGCCAGAACAACGGCCGTCTCGCTAACGGCTGCAATGCAGAACGGCACGTCGGGAGTGGTCGCGGTCCGCAAGCACCTTCGGCGTCGGGCAGTACGCGACACTCAGCTAACCGTTTAGGGACACGTCTCTCATCACTGCAGTCTCGCTCTATGCAAGCCTCGGGTTGGTCGCCACCCGTGGAGGATCCGCCATGCCACGAGTACACACACTGATGTAGCCGCTGTGAAACCTGCCAATGAGACCGTCACCGGCAGGCTCGGCACGCTCATCCGGTCGCGCAGGCGCACCGGCTTGGTGAACTGCATGACCTCCCACTCGCGCTCGCGCGCCACCTTGGCAAGCACCCGGTCCGGGTTGACAGCCACCGGGTGACCGACGGCCTCGAGCATGGGCAGGTCGGTGTACGAGTCCGAGTAGGCGGAGGACTCGGCCAGGTCGAGGTCTTCGGCTTCCGCTAGCTCCCGCATCGCCTCGGCTTTGAACGGGCCGTAGGAGTAGAACTCCATCTCCCCGGTATACCGGCCGTCGTCGCCGACCAGGGGACGACTGGCGATGGCGCCATCCACGCCGAGGTGCTCGGCCAATGGTTGGACGATCACATCCGGTGATGCCGACACCAGGTACACCTTGTAGCCAGCGGCTCGGTGCGCCTCGATGAGATCGAGCGCCTCGGCGTAGATGATCGGCTCGACTGTCTCTACGAATGCCTCGCGAACGATTTCTTTGATCCCGTCGTGGTCCCATCCCTTGATCAGAGTCAGCATGGACTCCCGGAGCCGTTCGAGCTTCCGCTCGCTCGCACCAAGGTGAAGATAGACGATGTGGGAAACTAAGGCGCGGGCGATCACGCGCCGATTGATTAGTCCGCCCCGATATAGCGGTCGACCGAATGCGGGGATGGATGCCTTAGCGATCACCGTCTTGTCGACGTCGAAGAAGGCGGCCCTCACCCCGCCATCATGGCCCAGCCCAGGTGTCTACCGAATTCAGCAACGGGCAATATGTCATTTGGCCAGGACTACCACCGCCCCGTCAGCGGAACTACCGCTAGCCAGCCTTGCCGCGCCGCCGATCATCTGCGTAGGGCAGATTCCCTTACGGACCCTCGGTCAAGGTCCTGCCCGCAAATCACCGACCGCCGGGACTCCAGAGGTCACACCGAAGTGCCGCAGTGGGGCGTTCGCGCCAGCAAGCAGTTCTTGAATCCGACCTGCGTTGACACGCCATTCATCTGCCACAAGGGACGTATTGAATCGGCGTTGGGATCCCCGGAGGCTCTGCACGAGATGGAAGTAGCCTCGAGTTCGGCGATCTTGGCCGGGGATGGGCGAATTAGTGGCGGAGCCGCAGCATTTGTGGCGCGCATTTCCGGCTTGGCGGGCTAGCGGCTGGATCAGGGTGCCTCAGACAAACATCCTGCTCAGCTACTTGATATGCACCCCGGAGATGGCACGTGCGATGATCAATCTTTGGATCTCACTCGTACCTTCAAAAATGGTGTAGATCTTCGAGTCGCGGTGCCAGCGCTCGACCGGGTGGTCACGGATGTAGCCGTAGCCGCCCATGATCTGGATGGCTTCCTCGGTCACGTAGACGGCCGTCTCGCCGGCGTAGAGCTTGGACATAGAGCCTTCACCTGCGGTGAACTCCTTGCCGTTGCGGCCCATCCACGACGCCCGCCAGATCAACAGGCGGGAGGCATCGATGCGGGTCTTCATATCGGCCAGCTTGAAGGCGATCGCCTGGTTTTCGATGATGGCCCGGCCGAAGGCCTGGCGCTCCTTGGCATAGTCGAGCGAGTACTCGTACGCGGCCCGCGCGATGCCGAGGGCCTGAGCACCCACCGTCGGGCGAGAGGCCTCGAAGGTCTTCATCGCCGCCTGGCTGGTCGAACGCTTCCCCTCGCGGGCACGGGCTAGCTTCTCGTCGAGCTTGTCCTTGCCCCCGAGGAGGCAGTGGCCCGGCACCCGACAGTCGTCCAGCACGACTTCGGCGGTGTGGGAGGCGCGGATGCCCATCTTCTGGAACTTCTGGCCCTGCGAGAGACCCGGGGTCTTCGGCGGGACGATGAAGCTGGCCTGACCCCGTGAGCCGAGCTCGGGTTCGACCGAGGCCACCACAACATGGATGTCGGCGATGCCACCGTTGGTGATCCAGGTCTTGGTGCCGTTGAGGACCCACTCGTCCTTGGCCTCGTCGTACACCGCCCTGGTTCGCAGCGACGACACGTCCGAGCCGGCATCGGGCTCGGAGACGGCGAACGCGGCCAGCTGGAGCTTCTCGGGGGTGCCGAAGCATTGCGGACCCCACTCCATCAGCTGCTCGGGGGTCCCGTTGCTGGCGATCCCGGCCAGGCCCAATGTGCTGCCGAAGATGGCCAGGGCGATCCCCGCGTCACCCCAGGACATCTCCTCGTTGGCGATCGGCATGAGCAGGCCGCTCTCGTCGAAGAAGGCCTGGCTGATGAAGTCGAAGGAGTACAGCCCCACCCGGGCGGCCTCCTCGATGATCGGCCAGGGGGTCTCTTCGCGCTCGTCCCACTCGCGCCCGGCGGGCCGGATGACGTTCTCCGCGAAGTCGTGTACCCACTTTTGGATCTGCAGTTGATCCTCATTGAGGTCCAACGAGAAATCAGCCATGGTGCCTTGCTCCGTTCCGGCCCGATGGGCCCCTCGCGTCTGGCGGCAGTCCGTTGCGGCCCTTCGACCGCACCGTCCACCGCCTGGTTCTGCGGCGGTCACTTCGTAGTTACCCAATAGTAACCAACAACCGGGGCCCATGCCAGCCCCATGCACGCGACGCCCCTACGAGCTGAACCGGCCTGGCCCGCCCCGAGATGTCCCTGCGGTCGCCCGGAGATACCCCATCGCGACCCGCTCGCGATGGGGGGGGAGCCGGTGACCAGGGCCGAAGGCCCGAAGGAAGGCCCTCCCTATGCGGCCTGGGCCAAGCGCACGTCCACAGCCTGCAGGCCCTTGGGCCCTTCCTCCAGATCGAACTCCACCGCCTGGCCCTCTTCGAAGGAGCGGAAAACGTTCATCTGGACGTTGGTGTGGTGCACGAACACGTCGGCACCTTCGCCCGGCTGAGAGATGGAGCTGAGTCCCTCTTCAGCGCCGAAAAGCGCCAGCAGCCCGACCTGGCGAATCAACCCTGGACAGGGCTCGACGCCCGGTGTCCGCACGGCGTTCATCGACGCCGGATGCGGGTGCCGTCGGGACCGTCCTCGACCAGCCAACCCGACTGCTCCAGCTCGGCGCGCAAGGCATCGGCAGCCGTCCAACTCCCCGCTGCCCGGGCCTCGTCGCGCCGGCGCACCCGATCGGCGCTGGCCGGGTCGATCTCGTCCTCGGTGGGGTGGGCCACCCGCAGACCCAGGGCAGCACAGAGCAGGCCCACCGTGCGGGCAGACCGTTGCGCCCCAGGCGCGTCGCCTGCGTCGGCCTCTCCGTTGGCTCGACGAACCAGATCGAACACCATGGCCAATGCACCCGCAGTGTCGAGGTCGTCGTCCATGCACTTTCGGAAGCTGGTCACCGCGTCGGCGTCGAGCTCGGGGTCACCGCTTTCCCCCTGGTCGATCACCGGGCCCGAGGCCAATACGTCTTCGAGGTGGAACCGGCGGGCCGCCTCGTCGAGCCGGGCCAGTCCCGCCTCGGCCTGGGTGACCGTGTCCGGCGTCACCTCGATGGGAGACCGGTAGTGGGAGCGCAGGACCAGCAGCCGGTAGGCGCGGGGGTCGCTGCGGGCCAACAAGTCGTCGAGCGAAGTGAAGTTGCCCAGCGACTTGGACATCTTCTCCCCGCCGACGGTCACCCATCCGTTGTGCATCCAGTGGCGGGCAAACTGCCGGCCGGCAGCCACCGCCTGGGCCCGCTCGTTCTCGTGGTGGGGGAACATCAGGTCCATCCCCCCGCCATGGAGCTCGAATCCGTCTCCGAGCAGGTCGAGCGACATCACCACGCACTCGGTGTGCCATCCGGGTCGGCCCGGACCCCACGGTGAGGGCCAGGTCGGCTCGCCCGGCTTGGCCTTCTTCCACAGCACGAAGTCGAGGGGCGAGCGCTTGTCCACGTCGCTCTCGACCCGGGCGCCGGCCCGCAACGACTCGAGGGGCTGCAGGGCCAAGAGCCCGTAGCCCGGCACCTCCTCCACCGACAGGTAGACCCCATCGGCCGTCTCGTAGGCCACCCCACGGGCCACCAGGTCGGCGACCAGCTCGACCATGCGGTCGACGTAGGCGGTGGCGTGGGGGACCTGATCGGGCCGGAGCACGCCGAGGGCGTCCACGGCCTCCCACCAGACCTGCTCGTAGGTGGCGGTCAGCTCGGACGGCTCGATGCCCTGCTCCGCCGCCCGCTCGATGATCTTGTCGTCGATGTCGGTGATGTTCGAGACGTACGTGACTGTCAGCCCGGTGAAGATCAGGTAGCGGCGGAGGACGTCGAAGACCAGCGCGAACCGGCCGTGGCCGAGGTGGGGAGCGTCGTAGACGGTGAGGCCGCACACGTAGATGGAGATCCGCCCGGGCTCCCGCAGGCTGAGTGGTGCCACCTCACCAGTGGCGGTGTCGTAGAGCTCGAGCACGCAGGGTACGGTAACCCGATCATGCAGGAACACGCGAACGGATCCACCAATCGGGGGGCCGGGCCCACGGGCATCCCCGAAAAGCCCAGCCTGGATGGCCTCGAAGCGACGTGGTCCGCGCGGTGGGAAGAGGACGCCACCTACGCCTTCGACCGGTCTGCCACCCGCAGCGAGGTGTTCTCCATCGACACCCCGCCGCCCACCGTGTCGGGGTCGCTCCACATCGGCCACGTGTTCTCCTACACCCACACCGATGCGGTGGCACGCTTCCACCGCATGCAGGGCAAGGCGGTGTTCTATCCGATGGGGTGGGACGACAACGGCCTCCCCACCGAGCGGAGGGTGCAGAACTACTTCGGGGTCCGATGTGACCCGAGCCTCCCTTTCGACCCCGACTTCGTGCCCCCGTCCCAGCCGGGCAAGGACCCGATCTCCATCTCACGCCCGAACTTCGTCGCGCTCTGCCACCGGCTCACCGCCGAGGACGAGCAGGTCTTCGAACACCTGTGGCGCACCCTCGGCCTGTCGGTGGACTGGTCGCACACCTACGCCACCATCTCCGAGCGGGCCCAGCGGGTTTCACAGCGCGGCTTCCTTCGCTTGGCCGCTCGGGGGCAGGTGGTGCAGCACACCGCGCCCACTCTTTGGGACGTCGACTTCCGGACCGCGGTGTCGCAGGCCGAGCTCGAGGACAGAGAGCGTCCCGGGGCCTACCACCGACTCCGGTTCCCCCGGGTCGGCGCCGAAGGCTCGGTCGAGATCGAGACCACTCGCCCCGAACTGCTCGCGGCCTGCGTGGCCCTGGTGGCCCATCCCGACGACGAGCGGTACCAACCCCTGTTCGGCGCAGAGGTGCTCACCCCCCTGTTCGGTGTGCGGGTGCCCGTTGTGGCCCATGAGCTGGCCGATCCGGACAAGGGCTCGGGCATCGCCATGGTCTGCACGTTCGGGGATACGACCGACGTGGTGTGGTGGCGCGAGCTGTCGCTGCCGACGCGGACCATCGTCGGACGCGACGGGCGGCTGCTAACGGTGGTCTGGGGCGCGGAGGGGTGGGAGTCCGACACCCCCGAGGCGGCCACCGCGCACTACGCCGAACTGGCCGGCCGCACGGTCAAACAGGCCCAGGCCCGCATCGTCGAGCTGCTCACCGGGTCCGGCGCACTCATCGGTGAGGTCCGCCCGATCACCCACCCCGTCAAGTTCTTCGAGAAGGGCGAGCGGCCCCTCGAGATCGTTTCGTCCCGTCAGTGGTTCGTCCAGACGCTTCCCCAACGGGACCGGCTGCTGGCCCGGGGTGAGGAACTGCGGTGGCACCCTCCCTACATGGCCCACCGCTACCGGGCGTGGGTGAAGGGACTGAACGCCGATTGGAACATCAGCCGGCAGCGCTTCTTCGGGGTGCCGCTCCCTGTCTGGTACCCGGTCGATGCATCCGGCGAGACCGAGTTCGATACCCCGCTGATGGCTGGCGAGAAGCAACTCCCCGTCGATCCCTCCACCGATGTGCCCGAGGGTTACACCGAGGCCCAGCGCGGCCAACCTGGTGGATTCGTCGGCGACCCCGACGTCATGGACACCTGGGCGACCTCGTCCCTCACCCCGCAGATCGCCGGTGGGTGGGAGGACGACCCGGACCTGTTCGCCCGTGTCTTCCCCATGGACCTTCGGCCCCAGGCCCACGACATCATCCGCACCTGGCTGTTCGCGACAGTGGTCCGCTCCGAGCTCGAGCACAGCGCCTTGCCGTGGGCGAATGCTGCCATTTCGGGCTGGGTGCTCGACCCCGATCGCAAGAAGATGTCGAAGTCGAAGGGCAACGTCGTCACCCCGCTCCCCCTGCTGGAGATGCATGGAGCCGACGCGGTGCGCTACTGGGCGGCCTGCGGGCGGCCCGGCACCGACACCGCCGTCGACGAAGCCCAGATGAAGGTGGGGCGACGTCTGGCCATCAAGGTGCTGAATGCCTCGCGGTTCGCGCTCGGTCGCCTGACCGATGACGCCGGAACAGTGGTGGCTCCAGGTATCGAGGAGATCACCGCACCCATCGACCGCGCCATGCTGGCCCGCCTGGCCGGCGTGGTCGACGAGGCCACCGCGGCGTTCGAGGGGTACGACTACGCGCGGGCCCTCGAGCGCACCGAGGCGTTCTTCTGGTCGTTCTGCGACGACTACCTCGAACTTGTCAAGACACGCGCCTATGGAGACGCCGGACAAGCGGGACCGGCCTCGGCACGGGCTGCTCTGGCGCTCGCCCTGTCCGTCCAGCTTCGCCTCCTCGCCCCGGTGATCCCCTTCGTGACCGAAGAGGTGTGGTCGTGGTGGCAGGTTGGCTCGATCCATACCGCTCCTTGGCCCACGCCATCCGAGTTCGGCGCAGCCGCGTCACCACTGCCGGGTGGCGGCGAATCCGCGCTCGACGTGGCCGCTGACCTGCTCGGTCTGATCCGGAGGGCCAAAGCCACGGCGAAGCGCTCGATGCGCTCGCAGGTGGCCACCCTCACCGTCGCCGATTCACAGGAACGGATCACGGCCCTCTTGTCGGCCGAGGACGATCTCCGTGATGCCGGTGGAGTGTTGTCGCTGGTGGCGACGGTGGCCGACGAGCCCGCGGTGGATGTGGTGCTGGCCGACGACGGATGAGCGCCACCACGCCGTCGGTTCGCGCCGACCGGTGGGGCCGGCCTCGGCCCGGGGCACGGCTCAGGCCAGGTAGACGCTGAGCGCGGCCTCCGCCATCTCTTCGGGCGATCCCTCCTGCTCGATCCGGCCGTGCACCATGATGGCCGCACGGTTGGCCACCGACAGAGCGGTGGAGACGAACTGCTCGACCAGCAGGACGGTCATCCCCTTCCGGGCCAGGTTGCCGACCAGGTCGTAGAGCTCGGCCACGATCAAAGGGGCGAGGCCCATGGACAGCTCGTCGAGGAGGAGCACCTTCGGGTGGGTGACCAGGGCCCTGGAGATGGCCAACATCTGCTGCTCCCCGCCGGACAGCGTCCCGGCCATCTGCCTGCGCCGCTCCTTCAGCCGGGGGAACTCCTCGTACGTGGTGTCCTCGACCTCGTTGATGTCCATGCCACCGCGGTAGGTCCAGATACGCAAGTTCTCGCGCACCGTCAGGTTGGGAAAGACCCCACGACCCTCGGGAATGGCACAGACCCCGCTGCGCGCCAGCTTCTCGGTCGAGGCCTTCCCCACCGGCTTCTCGCCGATGACCACCTGCCCCGATGTCGCCCGCAGCCGACCGCTGATCACCTTGAGCAGGGTCGACTTTCCAGCTCCGTTCGGCCCGAGCAGGGCATACACGCTGCCTGGCGGCACGAGTAGCTCGACGCCGTGGAGCACCTCGATCCGGCCATAGGCGGCCCTGAGGTCCGTGATGGCAATGCCCGGGGGGAGTCCGGCTACCGCCCCCCGGCGGCCCCCGGCGGACTCAGCGGTCAGCCCGGTCACCTGTCTCCTCCTGGCTCGATCCCTGGTGACCCGCCGGTGCCGGCACCGATCCCCTCGGTCACCGTCGCTCCCTCCGAACCCGGGTCGTCGGGCATCGCCCCGAGATAGGCGGCCTGGACCATCGGGTCCCTCCGGATCTCCTCGGGCGTGCCCGAGGCGATGACGTCGCCGAAGTCGAGCACGTAGATGTAGTCGGAGATGCCCATCACCAGCTCCATGTCGTGCTCGACCAACAGCACGGCCATCCCGCCGGCCGCAAGCTTGACCAGCAGGTCACCCAGCGCCTTCGACTCGGCTTCGTCGAGACCCGAGCCGGGCTCGTCGAGCAACAGCAACTTGGGCCCGATGGCCAGCGCCCGGGCCAGTTCGACCATGCGAGCCAGGCCGGTCGGCATGGCGCTGGCCTGCTGATGCCCCAGCCCTTCGAGACCGACACCGTCCAGGAGCCGGTCCGAGGTGGCCGCTGCCACCGACCCCAGGCCGCTGGGTCCGTCGCCGTCAGGCGCCGCGTCCCCGGGTCGGGCGGCCCGGCGCTTCCACGGGAACGAGCGGCTCAGATGGCGCCACTCCCACCACTTGACGGCGGATTCGAGACCGACCTGCACGTTCTCGCCGGCCGTCAACGAGCCGAAGAGCTCGAGGCGCTGGAACGTGCGGGCCAGACCGAGTCGGGCCCGGCGGTGGGGCTTCATCGCGGTGACATCGGTGTCGAAGAGGTGCACCGAGCCCCGGTCGGGCGCCTGCAGGCCGCTGATCACGTTGAACAAGGTCGTCTTGCCGGCCCCGTTGGGACCGATCAGGCCGGTGACCGTTGCGGGTTGCACGGAGAGGCTGACGTCACGGAGCGCCGCCACCCCGCCGAATCGGACCGCCACTTCGGAGACCATGAGCACGGCGGAACCCCGGGCATGCGCATCAACCGGCGACATGGGTCCCTCCACCGATGATGGCCGCACCCGCCAGGGCTGCAGTCGGGATTTCTGCGAGATCCGTCTGCCTCCGCCTGACCCAGGGGAGGTGGACCTGGATCGCCTCGATCCCCAAGATCCCGCCGGCGGCCCTGCCGATGAGGATGATCCCGATGCCGGCAAAGAGGCCCAGGCCACTGGGCCACAGCTGGTTGAGCACGACATAGGTGAGTGCGGCGAGGAATGCACCCGACACGGTGCGGATGCTCCAGATGGTGACGAAGAGGACGAAGATGATGCCGGGGAAGACGTCGAAGTCAGAGGTGCCCACGATCTGCTGCACGGTGCCGTACAGTGCGCCGGCCAGACCGGCCATGCCGGCAGCGATGGCGAACACCGCCACTTTGGTAAACCCGATGTTGAGCCCGACGGTGGCGTAGGCCGCCGGAGAGTCGTTCACCGCTAGCAGCCTCCGGCCGAACAGGCTGCGGCGCATGGCGAGGACCATCCAAGCTGCCAGGACGAAGAAGGCCGTGACCATCAAGAACTCGGAGGCGTCACCGCCGAAGGAGAGGCCCGGCAGCACGATCCGCCCGACACCCACCCCGCCACTGCCGTAGATGTGGGGATCGGTGAAGAAGGCGTTGGCCACCGCGTCGGCGAAGGCGAAGGTGGCCAGGGCCAGATAGAGATCGCGGAGACGGATGGTGGGGAGGGCGATGAGGGCTCCGATGCCTGCGCAGACCGCCGTCGCAGCCAGAAGTCCGAGCAGCGAGCCACCACCGGCCACTTTGCCCATGACGAAGGCTCCGATCCCCATGAAGGAGAACTGGCACAGCGAGACCTGTCCCGAGTAACCGGTGACCAGCACCAAGGAGAGGCCGACGATGCCCAGCGCCATGACCACGCCGCCCAGGGTGAGCAGGGTGGTTCCCTTGAACGCGGTGTTGCCGAAGAGCAGGGCAGCTGTCACCGCCACAGCGAAGAAGACTCCCCCGGCCACCAGCGACTCCCACCCGCTTGCCACCCTCGGCACCCGCAAGGTGGTGAGACGCCCAACCGCCCGCAGTCGCACCGAGGGCAACGTGACCAAGGCGATGAACAAGAAGACCATCGGCAGCGCGTTGGTGATGTCGAGTCCCAGGTTCTGGGGGACATGGGGCACCACGTAGTTGCCGATGTAGTTCTCGGCAAGTCCGATCCCGACCGCGGCGGCGAAGGTGATCGGGATGTTCTTCAGCCGACCGACGATGGCCGCCGCGTACCCGCTCACGACCAGCAGGGTCATCGCCTCGATGTTGAGGCCGGTGGTCTGGGTCGATGCCAACAGCACGCCGGACAACGCTGCCATCACGAACCCGAGGATCCATCCGTACTGGCTCATCCGGTTCGGCGAGGCACCGGACATGGCCAACAGCTCGGGATCGTCGACCACCGCCCGGAGCGCGTAGCCGGGCCGTGTCGAGTAGAAGAGGGCCCGCAACCCGATGGCCACCGCGATGGCCACCGCGATGATGAGCACGTACTGGTATTGGATGTTGATGCCCAGCAGGCCGAACTGACCGTTGATCATGTAGCCCACGGTCCGCTGGGTGCTCGGGCTCCAGACGATGGCAGCCAAGCCGGTGAGGATCACCATCAAGCCCAATGTCACCATCACCGGCCGCTCGGCCGATGCCCCGTGCAGCCGGCGCATGAGCACACGTTCCACAAGGGCGCCGGCGATCGATGCGCCCAGTACCAGAATGATGACCAGTGCCACCAGGATCGGCACGTGGTGCGCCGTGACCAACTCCCAGTAGCTGAAGGCAGCGATCATTCCCACCGCACCCTGGGCGAAGTTGAAGACCCCAGACGTGGTGTAGGTGACCACTAGGCCGGTGGCGGCGATCGCATAGCCGGCACCGAGCATGATGCCGAACACGGTGTATTGGAGAAAATTGCTCACCGCTTGGACCTCATCCCCCGTGGGTCAGGTTACGTGCCACCGACGTCGGTCGGTCTGTTCAGGTGCCCGGCTGCTTCACGTACGAATAGTCGCAACGGTAACCATTCGTGCTGCCGTTCACCGGTGGGTCATCGATACGCTGGAAGTCCCCGTTGACCACTATGGCCTCGAGATAGCAGTTGCTGGTCGTCTTGGCCGCGGGGTTGGTCGGGGCGACGATGTGCCCTCCGTCGAACTCGGTGACCTTGGACAGCGCCTGCAGCAAGGAGCCCCGACTCGGCTTGGAACCGGCGTTCTTCAATGCCTGGGCGAAGAGCTCCGCCGACAGCCAGCCGTACATGGTGAAGAGGTCCGTCTTGAACCCGGGGGAGGCCACGTTGACCCAATGGAGGAACGTCCCGACTGCCGGAATGGCCGACGCGTCCTGGCCCAGGTAGAGCGACGAGTTCTGCGAGAGGTAGGACCCGTCGACCGCAGCGGGACCACCGGAACCCGCCACCAAGGCGCTGGAGTAGGTCGCGGCGCCCAGCACCACCTGGGGGTGGAAGTTCTGCTGCCCCAGGGCTTTGAGGACCGAGGACGCGTAGTTCTCCGGCATCTGGTCGATGAAGAGGATCTTGACGCCGGCGCTCTTCATCTGGATCACATTCTGGGTGAAGTCGGTCTGGGTGACGGCATAGGTGTTGTCGTAGATCACCTTGTAGCCCACCTTCTCCATCACGTACTTCTCGCCGTTCCAGGTGGCAGCGGCTGATGGCGAGTCGGCCACCAGCGAGCCCACGGCCGAGATGTCCTGAGAGAACTTCTTCTTGAAGTACTGGAGCGGACCCTCTTGCCACCCGGCGCCCAGAGGAACCGGGCTGTACACGTTGGGCAGCTTATTGGTGGCGTTGTCGAGGACCTGGGACACGTCGGGCATCCCCGGGTTCTGGGCCAGCAGGGAGCCGCCGAAGCTGTCCTCGAGCGAGAAGTCGCCAACCAGGGCGAAGTCGTTGGTGATCGCGTTCTGGGTGGCCTGCTTGTTGCCTGCTCCGGTGAAGCTGTCGTCACCGTTGTCGACCGTGATCTTCCGGCCGTTCACCCCACCGGTCGAGTTCACATAGTCGGCGTACGCCTGGACCCCGATGCCGGCACCCTTGAACAGGCCGCCTGTCAGTGTGGACACGTTGGCCACGCTCACCGACGTCGAGGTGATTCCGGTGTGGCCGCTCATGGCACTGGCCGGAACAGACGATCCACCCGATCCGCTCCCCGACGTTGTCGTGGTCGACGACGAGCTTGTGGAGCTGCAGCCGACGGCGGTCAGTCCGAACAGCACGACCACTCCCAGAACGGCCGTGCGCGTCTTCCATGATGCAGAACCCAAGGCTCCCCCTTGTATCGGTATGTGATGCTTGCAGGTACCGCTCGTTGCCAGCCCTGGCCAACACGAATATGTGACTCTACGTCAGAAACTCGTGTGCGTGTCCAGCACTGCAGGTCCGGGCCACCACGGATCTGGCTGCGACCGGCCCTGCGGCGGGCTTCTCCGGCGGGCACGGAGTTGCCCGGCGGGGGCCACCACTCACCGGGGCACCCGGCTCCTCATGGCCTCGAGGAAGCGGACCGCACCCATCGTCGTGTGGCGGGACCGGATCGAGACCAGGATGTCGAATGCGTGCTGAGCGCGCGGCAGCTCCACGTAGGCCACCGGCTCCCGGGACACCGCCCGGAGGCGCTCCACGAACCGCCTGGCCACCTGGGGAGGGACCAGGGTGTCGTTGGTGCCGTGCAGGACGAACATCGGCGGCGCGGTCGCGGTGATTCGACGGTCGGGCGAGGCCCGTTCGAAGACGGCCCGGTTGTCGGCGATCGTGGTCTTCATCACCCGGCGTTCGAGCAGGTCCAAGAGCCCGGGCCCATAGGCCCCCGACGCGTCCGGATCGCCGGTCACGTCGTAGACGCCGTACAAGGGGAGGCACGCGTCGACTGACGTGTCGGCGTCCTCGAAGCCGGGTTGCCATTCGGGCTCGTTGGGAGTGAGGGCGAGCAGCGCTGAGAGGTGGCCCCCGGCCGACCCGCCCGACACGGCGATGAACCCGGGGTCCCCCCCGTGCTCGTCGATGTTCTCCCGCACCCAGGCCACCGCCCGCTTGCAGTCGACGATGTGGGCAGGCCACGTGGCCCGAGGACTGAGGCGGTAGTTGATGGCGACACAGACCCATCCGCGGCGGACCAGCTCGTGCATCATGGGAATGCCCTGCTCGCGTTTGTCCCCGATGACCCACCCCCCGCCGTGGATGTAGACCAGCACCGGCGCACCGTCGGCGACCACCCCGCGGCGGGTGAGGACGTCGAGCTTGTGCCGGTAGTTGCCGTCGCCGCAGTAGTCGATGTTCCGCACCCGCCGGATGGAGCGGAGGCGGAACGGGATGGCGATCACCACTCTCCACCACCGGGTCCACTCCGGGGTCGGATCCAGATCGTCAGCGCCGATCGCACCGGCGGTTGCACGGTCGAGCGCCTCGTCCACCAGGACCTTGGACCGGTGGGCGATGACGGTCAGGCCGATCAGCCCGGCCCAGGACGCAACCGCGATGCCCAGACCGACCCACCCGGGCCAGCTCCCCAGGGCCCCGGCCGCAGCGAGGGCCGCCGTCAGCGCCACCGCGACCACGCCCACCTGAACTGGCAGTTCGGCGACGATCCAGCCCAGGGCGAAGCTGACCACCGTCAGGGGCTCGCGGCGGGCCGGAAGATAGACGTTGACCACGAGGAGCGCGCCGACCATGCTGACTGCAAGCAACACCCACGCCACCTCTCCATCAAACACCGTCCGGCGTCGAGACGTGAAACCGGCCCGGATCCGACGGGGCAGGCCCGGAACCGACGGGGCAGGCCAGAGGGAGGGGAACGCTCGGTCGCGGGTGAACCAGCGAAAGGACGGGCATGGAACGACTGAGTGGGCTCGACGCCAGCTTCCTCTACCTCGAGACCCCGAGCCTGCACATGCATGTGGCCATGACCACGGTCTTCGACCCGTCGACCGTCCCGGGCGGCTACTCCTTCACGAAGATGCAGTCGTCGATCGCCGCCCGGACCTTCAGCGCCCCGGTCTTCCGGCGGCGGCTGGTGGAGGTGCCGTTCCGTCTCGGCCACCCGGTGTGGGTCGACGACTTCGACTTCGACATCGACTACCACGTCCGGCGGGCCGCGGTGCCGAGCCCGGGGGGCCTCCGCGAGCTGGCGGACCTGGCCGGGGAGATCACCGGCCATCAGCTCGATCGCTCGAAGCCGCTGTGGGAGATCTGGATCGTCGAGGGCCTGGCGGGCGGGCGGATCGGCCTGGTCGCCAAGATGCACCACTCGACGGTTGACGGGGTGTCCGGCGCCGAGCTCCTCTCCGTGCTCTTCGATCTGGAGCCCGATCCCCCTCCGCCTCCCCCTCCGCCGGAGCGCCCGTTGGACACGCGGGTTCCATCGGGGCTCGAATTGATGAGCGAGGCCATCGCCGCCCGGACCATGCGGCCGCTCGAGATGACCTTCGACATCCTGCGCACCGGCCGGCGACTGCTCGACGTGCGCAAGGTCCGCAATGAGCCCCGGCACCGTGCGGCCCAGGCCAAGGCGGCGCTACCCCTGTCGGCCCCTCGGACGTCGTTCAACGCTGCGTTGACCAGACGGCGCACAGTGGCATTCGCCGCGATCGGGCTCGAGGATGTCAAGCGACTGAAGAACGCCACCGGAACCACTGTCAACGACGTCATCCTGGCCGTTTCCAGCGGCGCCCTGCGCTCCATCCTGCTGGACGGTGACGAGCTCCCCGAGAAGCCGCTGGTGGCGGTGGTCCCGGTGTCGGTGCGGCCCGAGGAGGGCGCGCCTCGGGGTTCCAACCAGGTGTCGTCCATGTTCGTGCAGCTCCCCGCCAACCTCCATGACCCCATCGACCGCCTGATGGCCATACGCGAGGGGACCAAGGGCGCCAAGGAGGAGCACAACGCCCTCGGAGCCGACCTGCTGCAGAACTGGGCGGAGTACGCCACGCCGAACGTCTTCGCCAGTGCCGCACGGCTCTACAGCCGGATGCGGCTGGCCGACCGGCACCGGCCGATTGCCAATCTGGTCATCTCCAACGTGCCCGGCCCCGACTTCCCCCTCTACCTGGGAGGTGCTGAGTTGGTTGCAGGCTTTCCCCTCGGCCCCGTGATCGACGGGATGGGGGTCAACATCACCATCATGAGCTATCGGCGCGTCCTCTACTGGGGGATCATGGCGTGCCCCGAGGCCATGCCCAAGGCGTGGAGTCTGGCCGCGACGATCCCGGTGGCACTCGACGAGCTCCTCGAGGCGGCACGGGTGGAGCCGGCCACCTATCGGTCCGAGGAAGCCGCCGCGGCCTGTGCCTCCGGCATCGGTGCTGCCCGGGACGGTGCCTGACCGGCCATCCGTTCACGGGGCCGCGACGACGGTCATCGACGACGCCCCCGAGCACACCGGGATCGCCCGACCGAACGCCCGTGAGGCCGGTGCATAGGGCACCACCGAATTGTGCCCATCGACCACGAAGGCACCGGTCCGGAGCGGGCCCGCCACGATGTCCGTCGGATGTCCCGTGCCCGAATCGGTGACGCCCCCGGTTCGTTGCGGCAACCGCACCGGTTGGGAGGGGCTCGCGAAGGCGGACAGGTCGACGGGCTCGACCCAGTTGTTCGCCGAGTCGACCACCAACAGCGCGGACCCGTCAGGTGCCAACGCCAACGCGGCAGGGTCCGATATGCCGAACCGGTCGAATCCGGTGGTGGGGAGGGTGACACCGGTGCCTGCCATGATGGGGAGCACCCGGCCACCGAAGTCGGTGCCCCCCTGGCCCACCACGTAGATGGTGCTCCCGTCACCGGTGACCGCGATCCCGTGTGGCGAAGAGACGGAGGAGATCGACAACCCGGTCGGGATCGCGGTGCGGGCGGTTGCGTCAGCGGTGTTCACCGGAACGACGGCCCCGGGCACCAGCGCGTACAGCATGGCGTTCAACGGGTCGAGGGCCAATCCGAAGATCGTGTCACCGGCGCCGAGGTCGAGCGGAATGCCGACTTCGCGGGTGCTGGCGTCGACCGGCACGATGGTGGACCCGCTGGCCGCAAGAACGGTCCGGCCGTTGGGCATGACCACGACCGCATGGGTGCCGCCCTGGCCGGGGATGGCGATGGGCGCAAGTGCCTGCTGGGTCGCAAGGTCGATGGGAACGACCACATTGTGCCGCGAGGCGGCCGAGGCCGATGAGCGACCGACCCCGCTGGTCGTCACCACATAGGCCCACCGCCCATCGGGCGAGGTGGCGATGGCGAAGTTCCCGAGCACCGGGGTTCCGGAGATGGGGAGGGGGATGGGAGCCTCGGCGGTCCCTGTGGTCAGCTCCACCGGCGTGACCGCCGTTGGGCACACCACGTAGCCAACGGGGCCCGGAGGGGCCAGCGAGGAGTCGTGCACCGGGGCGGCACTCGGCGTGGCGAGCAGCGAACAGCCCGACAGGGCCGCGGCGACGAGGACCGGTGCCACAGCGCGGGGCCAGCGGCCCGTCCGGATCGGGGATCTTCTCGGAGCTCGGATCACTGCCATGGATGGTGCGACCCTACCGATGCACGCAGGCTTCGCCTCAGGAGTGCTCGAACCGGGGGGCGCCGTCGACCTCGAAGGCCATCTCGTCGACGTGGCACCACCACCACTCCTCGCCCGGCTCGAAGGACTGCACCAGGGGATGCCCCGTCTCATCGAAGTGGGCGGTGGCGTGCTGCCCGGGTGAGCTGTCGCAACAGCCGACATGGCCGCAGATCATGCACATCCGCAGGTGTACCCACTGGCTGCCGGAGCGCAGGCACTCCACGCAGCCTTCGCTGGACGGTTGGACCTCCTGCACGTGGCCGAGATGGTGGCACGTCTCTTCGGCATCGGTCATGGCGCCCTCTCGTGTCGGCCCGATCGGAGTGGACCCGATGGTACCGGCCGGGGGAACCGCACCGAGCCGGCGATGCGTTCTCCTGTGCCCGCAACCCGGCCGTCGGCTCGCCAGGCCGTCAGCTCGCCACACGCACCCCGGTTCCGTGGCTGCCACGGGCGTGGGCCGCGATCGTCCGCAGCGCCTCGTCGGTAGGGGTGGCCTCGAGCCCGAATTCTCGAGTGAACGCCGAGGAGTCCACGACAAACGACCGTTCGAACTGGTAGATGGTCTCCCTCATCTCTCTCATCTGGGGAGAGAAGAGTCCGGCCAAGGCAAAGACCGGCGCCGGCACGGCCGCCACGCGCGGAGCGGGCAGTCCGGCCAGTTCGCAGAAGCGAGAGGCCAGCTCCCGTTGGCTGTGCGGAGGTGCGGTCGGAACGTGCCACGGTTTCCCCCAACAGCGCTCGTCGGTCCCGAGGATGGCCAGCGCCCGGCCGGCGTCCGGCACATAGGTCCAACTGTGCGGTGCATCCGGGTCCCCGAGCACCCGTATCTTCTTCGACGCGAGCAGATGGTCCACGTTCCTCCCGAAGTGGCTGGTGTCCACCACCCCGGGGCCGTAGAAGTCCGAGGCCCGGGCTTCGGTGGCCCGGACCCGGCCGGCCCGGTGTGCAGCAAGGGCATCGGACCACATCTCCGCCCGCACCATCCCCTTGGTTCCCGAGGAGGCCAGCGGATCGGTCTCCACCATCGGATGATCGACGGGACCGTAGCCGTAGAGATTGTCCATGGTGACCAGCACTGCACCCGTGTCCGAGGCCACCGAGAGCATCGACGCGGCCATAGGGGGCCACAGCTCGGGCCACCGGTGGTACGGGGGATTGGCACAGTTGTAGATGGCGTCCGCACCGCCGGCCAGTCGGGCCAATGCCTCCGGGTCGGACGCGTCCCCTGCAAGGCGTTCGACCCCCGGGCAAGTGGGGCCCGAGCCCGACCTGGTGATGATCTTGACGTGATGGCCCCGCTGGACCAGCTCGAGCGCGGTGGCGGTACCGACCGATCCGGCCCCGACGATGACGTGGGTTCCCATGGCTCTCCCTTTCTGTGAGCGCTGCACTTTACTGTGACCAGTATTCACCATTCTACTCTCCAAATCAAGAGCGGTGCTCATCTATTGATGCATCGCTCTCTATCTGACAGACTGGTGGCATGCCTCCCTCCACCGGATTGAGAGCCAGGGTCCGAGCGGAACTGACCGCCGAGATCAAGGACGAGGCCCGCCGCCAGATGGCCGTCGAGGGAGCTTCCGGCATCTCCCTGCGGGCGATCACCCGGGCCCTGGGAATGGCATCGTCGGGCATCTACCGCTACTTCCCGAGCCGTGACGACCTCCTGACCGCCCTGATCGTCGATGCCTACGACTCACTCGGTGCCGCGGCCGAGGAAGCGGACGCCGGTAGCGGGCAGGACGATTTCGGCGCCCGGTGGTCTGCGGTCGGCCACGCGGTCCGGGACTGGGCCCGCTCCCACCCCCACGAGTACGCCCTGGTCTACGGCTCACCGGTACCCGGCTACCGGGCGCCCCAGGACACCATCGGGCCGGCCAGCCGGGTGACCTCGGTGCTGGCCGGAATCGTGAACGACGCCTCGAGGGTGGGCGCCCTCAGCGAAAGCCCGCCAGCGCCCGGGCTGGCCCCCCTGCCGGTGCAGGCGGCGGTCGAGGCACGCCGGCTGGTGGACGCGGCGTTCCCCGCCACCACCGAGGAGGTCGTCCTGCGCTCCGTCGCGGCCTGGACACAGCTGTTCGGGATGGTGAGCTTCGAGCTGTTCGGGCACCTCGAGGGAGTGATCACCGACCCCGCGCCGGTCTTCGACCGGACCCTGCTCGAGATGGGGGCCTTCGTCGGCTTGCCGGCACCCCGGACCCTTCCACCGGAGATGCGTCGTGACGCAAGGGGCTCCGGGCGGATCGGACACGGCGGAAACTGAGGGGAGCTCAGGAAGTGCCGGCGAGCCGAACTCCCTGCAACAGGTTGCGAATGTGACCTTCGGCCCTGCCGTGCGACGGCGCTGCCTTCGTACGATGAGTGGCAAATGGAGCCAGCCCCCGTGGTCGGCCGGCCAGTCCCAGAAGCTCGGCGCCGACCAGGGGTTGCGGCGCAACGCCTTCGAGAGAACGTTCGTGGACCTCGAAGCGAGTTGTGCGAATCCGCCGCCGTCGCCGACGGGGGTCCGGGTTCCGTATGCATTCAGGCGGTGTTCCCATGAGCCACCGGTCAAAGGGTGCTCGGCCGATCGACCCTCGCCTGTTGGAGTACACCCGGGCGACCCGCCGGTACCTGGTGACCTCCGTCGTCCTCGGATCGCTGACCGCCGTGCTGGTGGCGATGCAGGCATGGTTCCTCTCTGGCTCGGTCGCCGGGACGTTCATCCACCACCGAGACGTCGCCGAGCTCACCGAACCACTCGTCCTCCTGCTGTGCGCCATCGTCGGGCGGGCGGTGGTGGCCTGGTGGTCCGAACGGGCAGCGAGCCGGGCCTCGGCGTCGGCAAAGTCAGACCTTCGGAACGCACTGGTGCAGCACGCCGCCCACCTGGGTGACAACGGCCTCCAAGGAGTGGGCGACGCGGGCCTCGCCGTACTGGCCACCAAGGGCATCGACGCACTCGACGCCTACTTCTCCCGCTACCTTCCCCAGCTCTTTCTGGCAGTGATCGTGCCGGTGACCGTGATCGCCATCGTCGCTGGGAACGACTGGATCTCCGCGGTCATCATCGCCCTCACCGTCCCGCTCATCCCGCTCTTCATGTCTCTTGTGGGGGCAACGACGCGGGAGCACTCCGAACGACAACTCCGTACCCTGCAGCGTCTCGCGGGTCACTTCCTCGACGTGGTCACCGGTCTTCCGACCCTCAAGGTGTTCGGTCGGGCCAAGCTCCAGGCAGAGGCGATCGAAGCGGTCACCGGTCAGTACCGCGAGACGACCATGGCCACGCTCCGTATCTCGTTCCTCTCCTCGCTGATCCTCGAGTTGCTGGCAACCGTCTCGGTGGCACTGGTCGCCGTTGCCGTCGGCCTGCGCCTGCTGGGCGGCCGTCTCGACTACCGCACCGCGCTCTTCGTGCTGGTCCTCGCTCCCGAGGCCTACCTCCCACTCCGCCAGTTGAGCACCCATTTCCATGCCAGCGCCGAAGGGATGCGGGCGGCCCAGGACGTGTTCGACGTCCTCGAACGGCCACTGGCCCCGCGAGGCACCAATCGGTCGGTGCCCGATCCTCGGTCAGTTGCCATGTCCATCGAGTCGCTGGGGGTCGTCCACGCCGGACGGCACGTTCCGGCGTTCTCCGACGTGACCTTCACCGTGGACCCCGGAGAGGTGCTCGCGCTGGTCGGACCCAGCGGGAGTGGGAAGTCGACGCTGCTCGGCGTCATCCTCGGCCTGGTCTCCCCCACGACGGGCGCCGTCCGGGTGGGGGGGCATCGACCTCGCAACCCTCGACCCGGACGCATGGCGCTCGATGCTGGCATGGGTTCCCCAGCGGCCCCATCTCTTCGCGGCGTCGATAGCCGACAATCTTCGGCTCGGGCGTCCAGATGCCGGCGACGAGCAGCTCCGGGCGGCGATCGCCGACGCCAACCTCGACGACGTGATCGGTCGGCTGCCTGACGGGATCGAGACTCGCCTGGGTGACCGGGGCACCGGTCTGTCCCAAGGCGAACGCCAACGGATCGCGCTGGCCCGCGCCTTCGTCCGCGATGCGCCGCTGTTGCTCCTCGACGAACCCACCGCAAGCCTCGACGGACGCACCGAGGAAGTCGTCGTCGAGGCTGTGGGCCGGCTGGTGGTCGGGCGCACAGTGATCATGGTGACCCATCGACCCTCCCTGCTCGGCCTGGCGGACGAGATCGTCTCCGTGGACCGCGAAGCGGTGCCGTCGTGAGCGTGCCGACCACGCCGCGCCGAACGGCGACCGATCCGGGAGCGCCGGCGCCCATCGGACGCACCTTGTGGATCGCCCGTCCTGCCGCACGCCGGCTGGCCCTGGCGTCACTCCTCGGGTCCGGAGCAGTGGGGGCAGCCATCGGATTGATGGGTACCTCGGCCTGGCTGTTGTCACGAGCCGCCCAGCACCCGTCGGAGTCCACACTGGCGATGGCCATCGTGGCGGTCCAGCTGTTCGCACTCTCCAGGGGCTTCTTCCGTTACGGCGAGCGATTGGTGGGCCATGACGCGGCGTTCCGTGTGCTTGCCGCCCAGCGGGTCCGCGTCTACCGGCACCTCGAGCGTCTCGCTCCGGCCGGTCTACCGGCATTCCGGGGTGGAGACCTGCTGGCCAGGTTGGTGGCCGACGTCGACTCGCTGCAGGACCTCATCCTCCGGGTCATCCCTCCGTTCGCCATTGCAATCTTCGTCGGCACATCCACCGTCGGCCTGGTATGGGTGCTGCTTCCCGGGGCCGCCGTGGTGCTCGCGTCCACCCTGTTGGCTTCGGCAACCGCCGTTCCGTGGTTGACGGGGACACTTACCCGACGGAACGAGTCCAACCAGGCTGCACTCCGGGGTGAGTTGACCGCGTCGGTGGTCGACCTCATCGAAGGGGCATCCGAGCTCGCCGTCTATGGCGCAACGGACACCCAGTTGGCCCGGATCTCGTCGACCGACCGCGAGCTCACGGCAGTGGCAACCTCGGCCGCGGCCACCGCCGGCATCGGGCTGGGTCTTACCACTCTGCTTGCCGGCCTCGCCGCATGAGGCACCCTCGTTGTCGGCATTCCCGCCATCCACTCGGGACGGCTCGCCGGGGTATGGCTGGCCGTCCTCGCGCTCATCCCCCTCGCTGCCTTCGAGCTCGTGTCGGGGCTGCCGGTCGCCACCCAGACCCTGCAGCGGGCTCGCCGGACCGCTGCGCGCCTGTTCGCGATCGTCGATGCACCGGATCCGGTCCCCGTCGCCGACTCCATCGTGGAGCCTCCGCTGCCGCCTGTCGACCTCGAGGTCCGATCATTGTGGTCCGGCTATCCGGCCGACCGGCATCCGCTGCTACGCGGCGTGGACCTGAGCCTGCCACCCGGTAAACGGATCGCCATCGTCGGACCGAGCGGAGCCGGCAAGTCGACGCTCGCGTGGGTGCTGGCCGGGTTCCTCCCCATCGAGGCTGGGCGCGTCTCGCTGAACGGGACACCGGTCGCCCGGCTGGCCGGCGACGACCTGCGCACGCTGGTCGGGCTCGTGGGACAGGACCCGCATCTCTTCGACACCTCGCTCTCCGAAAACCTTCGGCTCGGCCGATGCACTGCAACCGATGCCGAGCTGACAGAGGTGATCGGGCGAGTGGGACTCGGTCCTTGGCTGGAAGGACTGCCTTGTGGCCTCGACACCGAAGTCGGGAGGTTCGGTGCACAGCTCTCCGGTGGCCAGCGGCAACGGATCGCCGTGGCACGTGCGCTACTGGCCGAGTTCCCCGTCCTCGTCCTGGACGAGCCTGCCGAGCACCTCGACCTCGAAGCTGCCGATGCGCTGACCGCCGACCTGCTCGCGGTGACCAAGGGACGGTCGACGATCGTGATCACCCACTGGTTGGCCGGGCTCGAAGCAGTCGACGAGATCCTGTTCCTCGAAGGAGGTCGGGTGATCGAGCGAGGCAGCCACTCCGATCTCCTCGAATCCGGCGCCGACTACGCAGCGCTCTGGCGGAACGAGGAACGCGCAGAACAAGAGGCGCGGCAGTTTCCCACCGTGGGATCGATCGATCCATCGCGCACCACGGCATCTCCGGGAACGCGCGCCGGCGACCACGTCAGCGAAAGGAGCTTCGTGCCATGAGCACCGACTTGGCCCGGTGGCAGTTCGCCACCACGTCCATCTACCACTTCCTCTTCGTCCCGGTCACGATCGGCTTGGCGTTTCTGGTGGCCCTGCTCCAGACCAGTTGGTATCGCGGCGGAGACCCCGTCTACCGGCGCCTCACCAGGTTCTTCGGGACCCTCCTGCTGATCAACGTGGCCATCGGGGTGGTCACCGGTCTCGTACAGGAGTTCAAGTTCGGCATGAACTGGTCCTCCTACTCGCGGGAGGTCGGCAACATCTTCGGAGGACCCCTGGCGATGGAGGGTCTGCTGGCCTTCTTCCTCGAGTCCACGTTCCTCGGGCTCTGGATCTTCGGGTGGGACCGCCTGTCGAAGAAGGTGCACCTGGCGTGCATCTGGTTGGTCGCGGGTGCCACCATGCTTTCGGCGGCATTCATCATGGCCGCCAACTCGTGGATGCAGCACCCGGTCGGTTACGTGATGAATGCCCGACACCAGCCCCAGCTGAACAACATCGCGGCCCTCTTCACCAACCCGGTGTTCCTGTGGAGCTACATCCACGCCCTGCTTGCATCGTTGGTCACCGGGTCACTCGTGATGCTGGCGGTGTCGGCGTGGCACCTCCGGCGCAAGCGCGAATGCGGTGCCTTCACCAGGACGGCGACCGTGTCGCTGGTGGTCCTGATTCCCTCGCTCATCCTGGCGCTCTTCGTGGGAAGTGAGCTCGGAGTCGTCGAGGACACCTACCAGCCGATGAAGATCGCCGCCGCCGAAGCCGAGTGGAACACCTGTGACTCACACTGCCCCTTCTCCGCCTTCCAGATCGGCGGGGGCGTCAACGACCAGAACCCGACCCGGATCCTCAAGATCCCGAGCCTCCTGTCGCTGCTGGCCACCAACAACCTCGACGGCCGGGTCCAGGGGATCAACCAGCTCCAGGCCGAGTCGGTCAAGCAGTACGGCCCGGGCAACTACGTGCCGAACGTGTTCATCCAGTACTGGTCCATGCGGGTCATGGCCTACCTGGCAGCGATGATGCTCGCCTTCGCCGTGTGGGGAGCGTGGCTGCTCGGCAGGCGCCGGCTGGGAGACTCGACGTGGTTCCTTCGGATCGCCCCATGGGCCGTGCTTGCACCGTTCCTCGCCAACACAGCCGGGTGGATGCTGACCGAAAACGGCCGGTAGCCCTGGATCGTCCAGGGCCTCATGAAGACGGTCGACGGCGTGTCTCCGTCGGTGACCGCCACCGATATCTGGATCTCGCTGGTGGTCTTCGTCCTGATCTACCTGGTCCTCGGTGCCGCTGATGTCTATCTGATGATCCGCTACGGCCGGAAACAGCTCGGTGGGGATTCCGACGAGAGGCCCGAGGGCGGCGGTGCCGCCGGGCCGCCGGACGATGGTTCGGTCGAGGGACATGGTTCTGGATCCGGCCGGACCGAGCGGGTGCCCGCGCTCATCTACTAGGAGGTCACGATGCACCTGAGCACTCTGTGGTTCCTGATCGACAGCATCTTCTGGATCGGCTTCTTCATCCTGGAGGGATTCGATTTCGGAGTGGGCATGCTGCACTCGTTCGTCGCCAAGGACGAGACCGAGCGAAGGATCGCCATCAATTCGATCGGGCCGGTCTGGGACGGAAACGAGGTCTGGCTGATCGTGGCCGGTGCCGTGATCTTTGCGGCCTTTCCCTCATGGTACGCAACCATGTTCTCCACGTTCTATCTGGCCCTCGTGGTGGTGCTGCTCGCTCTCTTGGTCCGCGGCGTGGCCTTCGAGTACCGACGCAAAGTGGACGACCCGCGCTGGCGATCGGCGTTCGGGTGGTCCCTCACCATCGGCAGCGGGTTGATCCCCCTGCTGGTCGGTGTGGCCTTCGGCGACATGCTGCACGGGCTTCCGATCGACAAGGCACACGACTACACCGGCAACTTCCTCGGGCTCCTCACCCCGTACGGGCTGTGGACGGGGGTGACCATGCTGGCGATGTGCCTACTTATGGGCGCCACCTACCTCTCCCTCAAGACCACCGGTTCACTGCACGACCGGGTGCTCCGCCTCTCCGGAGGCATCGGATGGGTGGCTGCAGTGGTGGTCTGGGGATTCGTGACCTGGACACACCTGGGTTTGGGAACCGGCTTCCTACCGAACCCGCTGGAGGCACTCGCCGTCCTCGCCGTAGTGGCGTCGGCGTGGCTTGCCTCCGTCAAACAGGAGGGCTGGGCGTTCGCCAGTGCCGCTGTCGGCGTTGTCGGAGTCGTCGGCTCACTGCTGGCAGAGCTCTATCCACGCGTCATGGTTTCCACCATCAACGCCGCGTACGACCTGACCGTCGCCAACACGGCAAGCGGGTCATACACGCTGAAAGTGATGACCGTGGTGGCCCTCGTCTTCTTTCCCGTGGTGCTCGTGTACCAAGGATGGAGCTACCACGTCTTCCGCTCCCGACTCTCTGCTCCCAGGGCCGGAGGCGATGACCCGGGCCCCGATGGAGGCACCCGCATCCGGGTCACCGACACCTCTCCGGGTCCGACCGGCGCAGCGGGGTCGTGAGGCCCTCCGGCCTCCCGGGACTCCGGGTCCGAAGGGGCACTTCGGGCGGCGCGGGCGCGCTCGGCCTTCGAGTGCCGGGCGGCGCGGGCCTCTCTGTAGCCCTCGTCGGGCTCGATGGGGAACCGCACGCCGACTGTCCCGCCCGATGAGCTGGTGGCGACCGAGAATCCCGAGTCCAGGAAGACTCCGAGCATGGCGTGGTTTTCGGCCAAGGTCTCCGCCACGAAGGCGGTGATCCCGTTGCGCCATGCGGCCTCGGCCAGGAGCTCGAGGAGCAGAGTGCCGATCCCGTGGTGCTGGTACTCGTCGGCAACCAGAAAAGCCACCTCGGCCTCGGTCCCCCCGGGGCTCCGTTCGTAGCGGCCAACGGCGAGCAGGCGGGAGCTGTCCTCTGCCACGAATGCCATCCGGTCGATGTAGTCGACCTGGGTGAAGCGTTCGATCTCAGAAGGCGAGAGCTCCGGATGCATGAAGAAGAAGCGCCGATAGACCGAGCGTGGTGAGAGGCGGTGGTGGAACTCGACGAGCCCTGCATCATCGTCGGGCCGGATCGGGCGGAGGTGCACCGTCGCGCCGGACATCGTGAGCTGGTCACAGATCAGATCGACCGGATAGGAAGGCGACGCGACCTCCGAGTGCAGCGACGCCGACGGGGAGTAGTCCCCCGCATGCTTCAACTCCTCCTCCATGAAGCAAGTCCTCCTCGCTCCGTGCTCGGGACACACGAGTACGACCCTGACCGATCAACCTGCCACCCGGTCCGGCAGGTTGCCCGAGGAATACCCGACGACCACACCGGAGCCGCCCGCGAACGCCCGGCTCGGTTGGCTCCCGTCACGACGGTACGGGCCACAACGGGAGTGTCGATCGAATCTTCGCCTGCCGTCTCAGCGGCGGTCCGGTACGGCACCGCTGTGTCTAGTGAAAGACCACGAAGGTCACATCCCTGACCTGCGATGTCCGGAACTCGTACGGAGTCAGAGCGATCTCCTCGATGAAGTACGGGCTGAGTGCCGCGCTCGTCGAACGGTGGTGACCCCCCGTTCGAGCGATAGTGGTTCCACGCATGGCACCCTCCTCTTCTCACGGGCGTGTGTCGCCTTCGCCCATTACAGGCGCCATTCAAACCCTCAGGTAGGGCCGAAGGTCACACCTCCCTGGTCGCACTGCACCGCAGGGACGGCAACCCACGCTCCCTCGTGAGGTGAGGCCGGCACTCCGGTGGGGCCGAGGGGTCAGAGGCCTGTCGTGCGGATTTCGCCGGGGCCGGCCGGTACCGCCCACGGACTGGCGACCACCGATCCGTCCCTGGTGAGACAACCGCCCGACCGTTGCACCAGTAGCCCGAGCTCCCTGAGTGTGCCGACACCGTCAGCACCGGGGACGCTGAGTGCCTCGGTGTGGAGGTCGAACTCACGGATACCCTCTGCGATCAGCTCCGCCACTACGGCCACCAGATTAACGGCGGTCGTCCCGTCGAGTGTCCCGGCCAACCGGATGGTCGCTGGCCGGCGCCCCACATCGATCCACAGCTCGAGGGCCACATCATCCCGCCACCCGCTCTGCGACGGACAGGTCACGAGGGTTGCCGAACTGTCCTCGCAGAATGCCAAAGCGGTATTCATATCCTGGCGGCGAAGACGTCGGCGGCTGCCGAATCCGTTGTGTCCCGGCAGGCGCCCGTCGGAGCGAGCAGGACAGGACCCAACCCCGGTTCGGGGGCCGGGGCCAGCGGCCACTCGACCGTCGGCCACCTGATGTCACGGCTGTTGTTGTGCACCTGAGCCCTCGCCTTCTTCTTTGCTTGCATTCCTCGGGTCCGAAGAGCGCTGGGTTCATGATCTGACGATTGGCGGTCCAGCCATAGAGCCGAAGGTCCTTTTGCTCCCACCGACCCAGTCGGGCGGCTTGGCGCACGGACTGCCGTCCGGCCGCGCCTCGGCGCGACACATTCCGCCAGGGGTCGCATGTGGTGGACCTCTCGGTGCGCCATCGGGACGTTCGGCCCTAGCGAGAATGGCGGCAAACGCACATTCTGGGCGTAGGGAATCCGCAGAAAGGGGACTTCATGCCGGAGACGACATCCAACAGAACCAGTGTGGGGAGCGCGGTCGCGGACGCCCAAGTCGACCGCGTCATATTGGAGCAGCTGGGTCGGTCGCTCGATGAGTGGCGGGCGCGTATCGACGAGCTGATCGTGCAGGTCGATCTGGCGGATCTCGGGATCCGCGAGGAGGTCCGCAAGCGGCTCAACGTCACCGAGAACGCCTACTTGGCCGCTCGGAACCGCCTCTCCGATGTCCCCAGCGGCGTCGGATCGAACTTGGGGAGTCTGGTCAAGGGCCTCGAACAGCTGCTCGCCGACCTCGGGCAGGCATACCAGGCCGCCGAGGCTGTGGTGCGCCGCGGCCAACCGGACTAGCTGGGCGCCACCGCCGTCTACTCCCCGGCACGATGATCGCCACGCCCTCCCCACCAGGAAGGATGAGGACGACGCGAGGGGAGACGGCCACCGTGCCCGCCCGTTCCATGTACTCCGAGCTCCTCGACGCAGCGTTTGGTGAGCCGGGCCAAGCAGATGGCCCTCCGACCACCGCCGGCTCGCTGGCCGAGCTCGTCCGTTGCCGGCGCCTGCTGGAAGAGGACGCCACCCACAGCGGCCCGGATTGGGCCCTCCAGGCGGTAGCCGACCAATTGGCGTATGACGCCGCACTGATCCGCCTGGCACGACGTATGGGGCTTGCCTGCAGCATCAGAGACTTCGACCAGCCCGAGCAGGGACGGCAGCGGCTCGAGCGTTACCTCGTGGATGGAGGGGTCCTGCCGGACGAACCCGCCGAGGAAGAGCCCGAGGAAGAGCCCGACACCTGACCGGGCGGTCCGCCGACGCTCATCCGAGCGTCGAAGTCGTCACGTTCCGGACGTGTCGGTGCGGTGCGCCTGCGCCGAGCGTTCCGCGAGACGGGCCGCATAGGTGGCGGCCTGAGTGCGTCGCTGCATGCCAAGCTTGGTCAAGAGATTGGAGACGTAGTTCTTCACGGTCTTCTCGGCGAGGTACATCGTGTCGGCGATCTGGCGGTTGGTCTGCCCTTCGGCGATGAGATCGAGGATCTTGCGTTCCTGGGGCGTCAGATTGGCCAGCAGTGGATCTTCGTCGGGGCCCTCTCGCAGTCGTTCGATCACCCGCTCGGCCAGCGCAGGGTCGAGCAGCGACTCGCCGGCGGCCACCCGCCGGACATCTTCCACCAGGCTGGTCCCACCGACCTGCTTCAACACGTACCCGGCGGCGCCGGCCATCACCGCGGCGAAGAGCGCTTCGTCATCTGCGTAGGAGGTCAGCATCACGCATCCGATTTCGGGCGACTGCGAGCGGATCTCGCGGCAGACCTCGATCCCACTGCCATCGGGAAGGCGTACGTCGAGGATCGCCACGTCGGGGCGGGCAGAGGGAATCCGTGCCAACGCCTCGGCGACAGTGCTCGCCTCCCCCACCACGACAAGGTCCTCGGCGGCCTCGAGCAGCGACCGGAGCCCGGTCCTCACGATCTCGTGATCGTCGAGGAGGAATATGCGCACACTCACCTGGCCATCCTCCCAATCGGACGTCGTCGAGACAACTCCGAGCCGGCGCCGACTCTCGCCGACTCCCACGCTCACAGCTCTCCATTTCATCACGTTCACGTGGACCAGGGGCGCCTTTGGACGGTGGCCGATGAGATCGGTACCCTGGACAGTGATGCCGGACGGCTCGATGAAGGACCAAGCACCGCTCCGGTCCATCGAGGATCCGGCCGAGCTCAGGCGGGTGTTGCAGGCGACGCTGCTCCTCGAGTCGGACCTCGACCTGCCTACGCTGCTGCACCACATCGTCGACGAGGCTCGTTCGATGACCGATGCCCGATACGGCGCGCTTGGGGTCCTCAATGAAGAGGGCACGGCCCTCGCCGAGTTCCTCACCGTCGGACTGTCTCTTGCGGCGAAGGAGCTGATCGGGGCCGGGCCGACCGGAATGGGCATTCTGGAGCTGCTCATCGCCGATCCGAGGCCGATCCGGCTGGCCAGCCTCTCCACCCATCCCAAGCGATACGGCTTCCCCCCGAACCACCCCCTGATGGAGTCGTTTCTGGGGGTGCCGATCAAAGTGCGCGACCGGGTCTACGGCAACCTCTACCTGACCGACAAGGTCGGCGGGTCGGAGTTCACCGAGGACGACGAGGCTCTGGTCGAGGCGCTGGCCACTGCAGCCGGTTTCGCCATCGAGAACGCCCGCCTCCATCAGCGGTCCAAAGAAATGGCCATCTACGAGGACCGGGACCGGTTGGCCCGGGACCTGCACGACACGGTCATCCAGCGCCTCTTCGCGGTCGGGCTCTCCCTCCAGAGCATGGCCGCCACGCCCTCGACGGAGGGCAACCTTGATCGGCTCGACGCGGCCATCGGCGAGATCGACGACAGCATTCGCCAGGTCCGCACCAGCATCTTCGAGCTCGCCTCGACCGGCATCGGCAGAGGGATCCGGTCCACTGTCCTCTCGTTGGTCCACGAGCTCACCCCGGTCGTCGGATTCGAGATCGATGTGCTATTCGACGGACCGATCGATTCGGTCATCACCGACCAGGTCGCCGAGCATCTTCTGGCCACCGTCCGAGAGGCGTTGACCAACGTGGGTCGCCATGCAAGCGCCACCGAAGCCAGTGTCGGCCTCGTCGTGGAGGATGGAACGTGCCGCCTCGAGGTCATCGACAACGGACGGGGGATCGCCGAGAACCCGAGCAGTGAGGGCGGACTCGGGCTGGTGAACCTCCGAAGGCGAGCGGAGAAGCTCCACGGCCACTTCACCACCGAGTGCCCACGGGGCGGAGGCACCCGGCTCACCTGGGAGGTTCCCGTCGACCTCTAGTTCGTCGCTCCGGCGCGACGGGCCCGGCCGGGCGATCGTGGTGACCGCCCCGTGGGCCGGACGAACTCCGACGAGCACAGCACGACAGCGGCGACCAGGGAGGCATGAGGGCGATGGCATCCAAGGAGCAGAGCGCCGCCGGGGCCGGCGCCAGGCGCGGCCGCATCGTGGTGGGAGTCGACGGCTCGGACGGTGCGACGAGGGCCTTGGAGTGGGCCGCCGTCCAGGCAGCGCGGACCGGCGCTGTCCTCGAGATCCATGCAGCCTCTGGACCGGGCTCTGTCCTGGTCGCTCCGAGCACCGTCAGGAAGGCCTTCCAGCCCATCGTCGACGGCGCAGCGGCGCGCGCCGCCCAGGTCGCGCCCGAGGTGATCACCAGGTCCGCTATCAGCGAGCACGCTCCGGGTGTCGTCCTCATCGAAGCAAGCGAGGGGGCCGATCTCCTCGTCGTCGGCTCGCGGGGCCGCGGCGGGTTCAGCGGGCTTCTGCTCGGATCGATCGGCCGACGGTGCGTGCACCGGGCCCGCTGCCCGGTAGTCGTCGTCGGACCTGAAGGGCCTGCATCCGGTCGTGCCACGGCCCGAGGCACCGAGCAAGGTTCGGCCTCGACCCCAGTGGCGCGCAGGGAGACGGCAGCGCGGGCAGATCGACGCCAGCGGATCGTGGTCGGATTCGACGGATCATCGTCTGCAGAGACCGCACTTGGCTGGGCCGCCCACCAGGCCGAGCTGACGTCGGCGTCCGTGGAAGCCATCACCACGTGGGAGTGGCCGACCAGCTACGCGATCGCGGGCTACGTGCCCCCGCTCTACGACCCGGCCGCCGATGCCCGCCAGCTGCTCGACGGAGCGATCGAGAAGTTGCAGCGATCCCATCCGGACATCGCATTCCAACCGACCGTCGTCCAGGGCCACGCCGCACCCGCGCTGGAGGAGGCATCGAAGGGGGCAGACCTGTTGGTCGTCGGCAGCCGCGGCCACGGCGACCTCGCCGGCACGCTGCTCGGATCGGTCAGCGAGCACTGCATCTCCCATGCCCACTGCCCCGTGGTGGTCCTCCGCTACCCCGATCAGCCGGAACCAGCTCACCCGTCGGGATCCACACAGGACCGGCCGGTTCGTTAGCTGCCTTCGGCTCCCAATGCCGCCAGAGGTGCCGTTGGACCCTTTTGTGGAAGCAGGTGTGCCCGTAACCTGGGTTGATGAGTGTCGATGACGGCGCAGTGTTCGACAGCGGCGGCTTGGATCAGCTCATCGGCGTCCTCCGGTCGGCGGGATACCGGACCATCGGTCCGATCGTGAGCGACGGGGCGATCGTGTACGGCACGGTGACCGGGGTAAACGACCTGCCGGTGGGCTGGCGCGACCACCAGGAGCCAGGCCGCTATCGGCTGGAACAGGTCAGCGACGCCCATCTCTTCGATTGGGCCGTCGGCCCATCCACGTGGAAGTCGGAGTTCTTCACCGCCGAGGAGACGGTGTGGCAAGCATCGATCGCCGATGGGCAGGTGACCTTCTCCGAGCCGGACGACGACACCGGACCGGTCGCCGTCATCGGGGCACGTCCCTGCGAGTTGTCCGCCCTGGCAGCGCTCGACCGGGTCCTCCAAGGGGGAGCGCACCCCGATGACCGCTACGCGGTGCGGCGCAGTGGCACATTCGTGGTGGCGGTCGAATGCGGTGCGCCTGCCGGCACCTGCTTCTGCTCCTCCATGGGCACCGGCCCGGCGGCCCGGGCCGGCTTCGACCTCGCCCTGACCGAACTGTTCGACGGTGGGCATCGGTTCCAGGTGCAAGTCGGTTCCGCGGCGGGAGCCGGTGTGCTGGCCCAGGTCCCCCACCGGTCGGCCGGGGACGGCGACCGGGTAGCACGCCAGGAGACCTTGGCCCGTGCCGAAGCCCGGATGGGCCGCCGGCTCGACACCGACGACCTTCCCGACCTCCTCGCACGCAACCTCGACCACCCCCGGTGGGAGGAGGTTGCCGAGCGGTGCCTCTCCTGTGGGAACTGCACGCTGGTATGCCCGACCTGCTTCTGCAGCGACGTCAAGGACGCAACGGACCTGGCCGGCACCGTCGAGAGGCAGCGCCGCTGGGCGTCGTGTTTCGACGTGGAACACTCCCTCCTCCATGGCGGGCCGGTGCGGCCCACCACTGCGTCGCGCTATCGCCAGTGGCTCACCCACAAACTCTCCACATGGTGGGACCAGTTCGGCGAGTCGGGTTGCGTGGGCTGTGGACGTTGCATCACCTGGTGCCCGGTGGGGATCGACCTCACCGAGGAGGCTGCGGCCATCCGGACAAGTGCCGGCGCCTTGGGCAGCGTCGGCAGCGTCGGCCGGAGGACATCGTGACCGAGGCGATGCACGGGATCCTCTCTTCCCACCGCTTCCTCTCGGGGCTCCCCGAGGGCACCGTGGAGTTGTTGGCCGGCTGCGGCCATCTGGAGACCTTCGAGGCCGGGAGCCTGCTGCTGAGCGAGGGCAGCGTGGCGGACACTCTGCACCTGGTCCATCGGGGGCGGGTCGCCATCGAGGTTCGCGGACCAGGCCGCGACCGGCACATCGTCGACACGGTGGGGCCGGGCCAGGTGGTCGGCCTGTCGTGGGTCTCGCCCCCGTTCCGCTGGCACTTCGACGCACGTGCCCTCGGGCCGGTGGCGACGGTGGCCATCGACAGCACGTGCATGCGGACACGGCTCGACGAAAACCCGACGGTGGCCCTTGCCCTACTCGAGCGCCTCGCGTCCGTGCTCCTCGGAAGGCTACAGGCGACCCGCGTCCGTCTCCTCGACCTCTACGGCCATGACCGAGACCACTGAGCCCACCGGCCGGCCGCCGCCACGACGCGGCGCGCTCGTGCCGGAGCCGTACCGGGTGGTCGGTCGACAGGTCGAGGTCGCGGATGTGGTCACCCTCGCCCTCGAGCCGCACCGGGGACAGTTGCCCGCATTCGCCCCCGGCCAGTTCAACATGCTGACGGCCTTCGGCGTCGGCGAGGTCGCCATCTCCATCTCCAGCGCACCGGGGGGCGCCGGCGCGGTCGAGCATTCGATTCGCGACGTCGGCGCGGTGACCCATGCGTTGTGCGAAGCGCGGATCGGTTCCGTAGTCGGCGTCCGGGGGCCGTTCGGGACCCACTGGGGCATCGGCGGCATCGGGGAAGATACCGATGTCGTGGTGGTGGCCGGGGGCATCGGGCTCGCTCCGCTCCGCGGGACCGTGCGGGATCTCGTGGCCCGCCGCCGGGACGGGGGTGGCCGGGTCTACGTGCTGGTCGGCATGCGCTCACCCGATCAGATCCTCTTCGCCGCAGATCTCGAGGATTGGCGCCGGCGGGGGGCTGACGTCGCGGTCACCGTCGATGTCGGAGCGCAAGGGTGGCAGGGGCCTGTCGGCGTGGTCACCTCCCTGCTCCTCGATGCACCGTTCGAGCCGGCCCGTTCCGTGGCCCTCGCTTGTGGCCCCGAGATCATGATGCGCTTCACCACCCGTGCCCTCGTCGACCGCGGGATCGACCCACGGCGGATCCAGGTATCGCTCGAACGGAACATGCAGTGCGGCATCGGACTGTGCGGCCATTGCCAACTGGGTCCACTGCTCGTGTGCCGCGACGGCCCGGTCGTCTCATACGGGGGCGTCGCCGACCAACTGTTGATGGAGCGCAACCGGTGACGACGACCAAGCGGCCGACCCTCGCCGTCTGGAAGTTCGCGTCCTGCGACGGCTGCCAACTGAGCCTCCTCGACTGTACGGACGAGTTGTTGGCGTTGGCCGGCGCTATGAGGATCGCCCACTTCAACGAGCTGACCCGCAACAAGGTTGACGGACCCTACGACGTGTCACTGGTCGAAGGGTCGATCAGCACCCCCGCTGATGCCGAGCGGATCCGCGATGTCCGCCGGTCCTCGCACCGCCTGATCACAATTGGGGCCTGTGCGACCGCCGGGGGAATCCAGGCGCTCCGCAACTTCGCCGGCGACGGCGAGTATGCCGGTGCCGTATACGCCCACCCCGAGTTCGTGTCGACGCTGTCGACGTCCACACCCGTCTCGGCGCACGTGGCCGTGGACCAAGAGCTCCAGGGGTGCCCGATCGACCGCCATCAACTGCTCGAGGTGATCACTGCCGAACTGGCGGGCCGCCGACCGGTCCTACCGACCCACACCGTCTGCCAGCAGTGCAAGGGCCGTGGCACCGTTTGCCTGCCGGTCGCCAAGGGCACCCCCTGCCTCGGACCGGTAACCCGTGCCGGCTGCGGCGCACTCTGCCCGTCGATCGGGCGTGGGTGCTTCGGTTGTTTCGGGCCCTCCGAAGGGTCCAACACCGGAGCCCTGGCCGGTCGCCTCCTCGACGACGGCATGGCACCCGTGGACGCTTCCGCGCTGTTCGCCACCTTCTACGCCGGCGACCCGGTCTTCGGTGACCGGGCGCTGGCCCTGGCGAAGACCGGGGAGCCGGCACCGGTGGACGACCAGGACCGCCCCGCATGACCGGCGGATCGCGCAGACGGCGCAGACGGCGCACGGTGGCAATCGAGGGCATCTCGCGGGTCGAGGGCGAAGGCTCACTCCGCGTCGAGGTGACCGGAGGGGTGGTGGGCGATGTGGCGCTTTCCGTCTTCGAACCACCCCGGTTCTTCGAGGCCCTGCTCAAAGGGAGGAAGGCCGCCGAGACACCGGACATCACCGCGCGCATCTGTGGGATCTGCCCGGTTGCCTACCAGATGAGTGCCTGTGCCACCGTGGAGGACGCGTGCGACGTGAGCGTCGGCGCGCCGATCACCGACTTGCGTCGCCTCCTCTACTGCGGCGAGTGGATCCAGAGCCACGCGCTCCACATCCACCTGCTGCACGCACCTGATTTTCTCGGATGCGCCGACGCCGTCGAACTGGCGACGCGGGACCGGGTGGCCTTCGAGCGCGGCATGGCGCTCAAACGGACCGGCAACCTGGTCACGGAGGCCATCGGGGGGCGTGCCATCCACCCGGTCAACGTGCGGATCGGCGGGTTCTACCGCTCCCCCGACCACCACCAGGTGGCCGCCCTGGCCGAGCCCGTGCGGCGGGCGCTCGACCTCGCCCTGGACACCGTCGAATGGGTGTCGGGCTTCGACTTCCCCGACCTCGAGAGTGAGTACCGCTTCGTCGCCCTGCGCAGCCCGGGCCGCTACCCGATGGAGTCTGGCCGGATCGTGTCGTCCGACGGCCTCGACGCCTCACCAGCCGGCTTCGCCGACCTGGTGATCGAGGAGCACCTCGCCCGCTCCACCGCCCTCCATGCCCGGATCGAAGGCAGATTCGCCTACCTGACCGGACCGCTGGCCCGTTATGCACTCAACGCATCCGAGCTCCCCGAAGTCGCCCGCCAGGCTGCGACCCGAGGAGGGCTCGGGAACGTCTGCGTGAATCCGTTCCGGAGCATCGTCGTGCGCGCGGTGGAGCTGGTCTTCGCCTGCCATGAGGCGCTGCGGCTGATCGAGTCCTATGAGCCACCTGATCCGCCTGCCGTCGCGGTGCCACCGCGTGCAGGGGTCGGCACCGGCGCCACCGAGGCGCCACGCGGTCTGCTCTTCCACCAATACGAGCTCGACCGGGACGGTGCCATCGTGGCTGCCCGCATCGTGCCGCCCACCTCCCAGAACCTGGCCACCATCGAATCCGATCTCCGCCGGGTCGCACAGAACGCCCTCGAGCTGCCCGATGAGGAGCTCACGTGGCGTTGCGAACAGGCGGTGCGCAACCACGACCCGTGCATCTCGTGCGCCGCCCACTTCCTCGATGTCACAGTGGTCGCGCCATGAGTGGGACCAGGGGGGCGGTGCCCCGACAGCGGATCGTGGTGGTCGGGATGGGGAACGTGTACCGCCGAGACGACGGAGCCGGCCCGGCCGTGGCCGCACGGGTGGCCGCACTGGTCGGAGGCGTGTCCGACCGCGGACCGCTTGCTGACCCCTTCGACCTGCTCGGCCTGTGGGCCGGCACCGATCTTGCCGTGGTAGTCGATGCCGTGCGCTCGGGCGCAGAGGTGGGCACTGTCCGGCTGATCGATCTGGACACCGACCCGGTGCCCGTACCGGCCAGGGCGCTGGCCGGTACGACCAGTACCCACGGCATCGGAGTTGCCGACATCCTCCGACTGGCCAGGGCCGTCGGGAACGCTCCGAAGCGGGTGGTGGTGGTCGGCATCGAGGGGAACGACTTCGGGCAGGGCACAGGCCTGAGTCCTGCCGTACGCCATGCGGTGCCCCACGCGGCCCAACAGGTGGCAGATCTGATCGGCGAAGCCGGTTGATGCGGACCCACCGGGTGCAGTCGGCGGAGTGAGGGAACCGTCCGTCTGTCGGGTGCTGTCCAGGTGACCTTCGGCCCTAGCAGCCAACGGCTCCTGCCGGGACAATTGCAGCAGCGACAGGGCGCACCATCGCCCGGCCGGAGGGACGGATAGGAGGAGGCAGGTCGTGCTGGCTGTGTTCGTCAATCCCGAACGGTGCATCGGCTGCCTCCAGTGCGAGTTCGCCTGTGCCGTCGAACACTCAGCCAGCCAGGACGAGATGCTCGCATTCCTCGAGACGCCGGTCCCCCGCAAGCGGGTGCACGTCGAGGCTGGACCGGTGGCAACGTTCGCCTTTCCCAACCGCTGCCGGCACTGCGACCCGGCGCCATGCCTCCAGGTGTGCCCCACCGGCGCCATCACCCGCGACGACGAGCACGGGGTGGTCCTGGTCGAGCCGCGACGCTGCATCGGGTGCGCCATGTGCGCGATGGTCTGCCCCTTCGACGTGCTCACCTTCCATCCGGTGGCCGACGGTCCGGCTGCCGGAGTGGCCGTCGCGGTCAAGTGTGATGGATGCGTCGAACGTCTACGTCAGGGTCGGGTCCCCGCCTGCACCGAGGTCTGCAAAGTCGGCGCCCTGGTATTCGGTGACCTGAACGATCTGGTGGCCGAAGGCCGACTGCGTGAGACCGGCGCGGTCCTCGCTGCCGCCGGCGCAACCCCAACGGCACGGCCGGGCGGGGACCCCCTCGCCGGCTGGCATGCATGGGGGGAGGCGGCAGCTGCGACGGCACTGCCCCCCCGGCGAGGCGACAGCAGGGCGGTGCGGGACAACCGGGACACCAGGGGCGGGGCCCGACTTCCAGGCGACAGCGAAGGAGGACCACGATGAGTTCCAGCAGCGGGAACTGTCGTGCACGACGGCTCACCGTCAACGAGGACGCCCAGGCGATGATCGACGTGGCCAGGGCTGAAGGCATCGACACGGTATGGGACCGATTGGCCGCCCAGCAGCCCCAGTGCGGGTACTGCGCCCTCGGGTTGAGTTGCAGGAACTGCGCGATGGGCCCCTGTCGCGTCGATCCATTCGGAGAAGGTCCCCAGAAAGGGGTATGCGGGGCCGGGGCCGATGTGATCGTGGCCCGCAACCTGGGCAGGTCCATCGCGGCGGGCTCATCGTCGCACGCGGACCACGGCAGGGACATCCTCGAGACGTTCCGCTCCGTGGCCCGAGGTAAGTCCACCGGCTACCGGATCGCCGACCAAGCCAAGATGATCCGGCTGGCAGCCGAGGTGGGTGTGGCCGCGGAAGGACGTCCGGTCGAGGAGGTGGCGATCGACCTCGCCGACGTGCTGCTCGACGACTACGGCACCCGGCGGGGATCGCTGTCCTTCGTCGAGCGGGTCCCCGAGGCCCGGCGGGCCAGGTGGGAGTCCCTCGGCATCACCCCGAGGGGCGTGGACCGCGAGAACGTCGAGATGCTCCACCGCACGCACATGGGCGTGGACAACGACTACGTGAACACCCTGCTGCACGCCCTGCGCACCGGGCTCTCCGATGGCTGGGGCGGATCGATGATCGCCACCGAGCTCTCCGATGTGATGTTCGGGACCCCCACCCCGGTCATGTCCGAGGTCAACCTGGGAGTGCTCCGGGCCGATCAGGTCAACATCGCCATGCACGGGCACAACCCGATGCTCTCCGATGTGGTGATCACTGCGGCACAGGATCCCGAGCTGATCGAGCTTGCCCGGTCGGTCGGTGCGACCGGCATCAACATCGTCGGACTGTGCTGCACCGGCAACGAGATGCTCATGCGTCGTGGTGTGCCGGTGGCCGGCAACCACCTCATGCAGGAGCTGGTGCTCATCACCGGTGCGCTCGAGGCCATGGTCGTCGACTACCAGTGCATCATGCCCTCGGTCGTCGATGTGGCCAAGTGCTACCACACCAAGATCATCTCGACCTCGGACAAAGCGAAGTTCACCGGAGCCACCCACGTGACGTTCGACCCGGAACGCTCCGACGCCATCGCCGATGAGATCGTACGCATGGCCATCGAGGCCTACCCCGACCGAAACCACGAGCGGGTCCGTATCCCGGTCGAGCCGGTCCGGATGATGGGCGGCTTTTCGGTGGAGGCGATCCTCGGTGCACTCGGTGGTACCCCGAAGCCGCTCGTCGATGCCATCGCCGCCGGCACCATCCGCGGCGCCGTTGCGGTAGTCGGCTGCAACAACCCCAAGCTCCCCCAGGATCTCGAGCACATCGAGCTGACCCGTCACCTCATCGAGAACGACATCCTCGTCCTGGTCACCGGGTGCGCGGCCGTTGCCAACGGCAAGGCCGGACAGATGCTCCCCGAATCGGCAGCACTGGCCGGGCCCGGGCTGCGCTCGGTCTGCGAGGCGCTGGGCATCCCGCCGGTCCTGCACATGGGCAGCTGCGTGGACAACAGTCGGATCATGGTGCTGGCCGCGGCCCTGGCGGACTTCCTCGGTGTCGACATCGACCAGCTGCCCCTGGCCGGGGCGGCACCCGAGTGGTATTCGGAGAAGGCGGTGTCCATCGGGGCCTACGTGGTGGCTTCGGGTATCACCACCGTGCTCGGAGTCCAACCGGCCGTCTTCGGGAGCCCCCACGTCGTGGAGTTGTTGGCCGGTGGTCTCGACGGCGTTGTCGGAGCCAAGTTCGCCGTCGAACCGGACCCGGTCCGGGCGGCCAACCTGATCCGGCGACACATCGAGAACAAGCGCCAGGGTCTAGGCCTGCCGTTCGCCGAGGTCGAGGCAGTGGACATCGAGACAGCACCGGTCGAGCAGCCCTTGGGCGCCGGTTCGGGGGATTGAACGCCGTGTGCGGGACGCACGGGGACCATGGCCGGACCGTTCCGCCCGCTGGCGAAGGGCTGAGGATCGTCGTCGTCGGCAAGGGCGGGGTCGGGAAGTCGACCCTCAGCGCACTGCTGGCACGCCAACTCTCCCGCCGAGGTCTCGGCGTGGTGGCGGTCGACGCCGACGAACAACGGAACCTGGCGGCGACGCTCGGGGTGGACCTGGCGACGGTGGAGTCCATCGTTCCCGTCTCCGAGGATGCCGACTACGTCGAAGAGAAGACAGGGGCCCGTCCGGGCGGTGGCGCCAGCGGAATGCTCCGCCTCAACCCTGACACCTCGGACCTGGTGGACAGGCTGTCGGTGCCGGCACCCGACGGCGTGCGCCTGGTGGTGATGGGAGGGGTGCTCCGCTCTGGAGGAGGCTGCCTGTGCCCCGAGACCGCGCTGATCGCCGCAGCGGTAGCGGGGATGCGCCTCCACGATGACGACGTAGTGGTCATGGACACCCACGCCGGCGTCGAGCACTTCGGGCGCGCCCTGGCACGCGGTTTCGACACTGCCATCGTGGTGGTCGAACCGACATTCAACGCGGTGCAGGTGGGCGTGGAGTCGGCCCGCATGGCGGCCGAGCTCGGGATCGACACGCTCCACCTGGCGATCAACCGTTCGAGGTCGGCCGCCGACGTCGAGCGCGTGCTGGCCTACGTCGATCGGCTGGGAGGCTTCCAATTCTGCTCGACGACCGTGCTCCCCTTCGACGAGGTCGTGCTCACGTGCGAGCCGGAGGTCGGCACCCTGATGGACGGCTCTCCGCTCGCCGACGCTACGGTCGGTCTCGCGGACGGCGTCCTGGCGGGCAATCGACGCCCGGCCGGCTCGGTGACCTGATGCGAGCAGTCGTCATCGGGACCGGACCGGCGGGGATCACCGCGGCGGAGACCCTGCGCCACCTCGACCCCTCAGGCTCGGTGGTGGCGCTGTCCGTCGAGCCCTTTCCGCCGTACTCACCGCCGGCAATGGCCGACCACTTCCTCACCGGACGGGAGGCACCCCTCTACTGGAAGGGTCGTGACGTGGGGCCGCGGCTCGGTATCGATGAGCGGCGTGGCGTCCGGGTGGGGGCGATCGACACCGACAACTGCGAGGTCGTGCTCGACGATGCCGAGCGGATTCCCTACGAGGGCCTGGTAGTGGCGTCAGGTAGTCGGCTCCACGCCCCGCTCGAGGGTGCCGACCGGCCAGGCGTCCTCGATTTCAAGTCACTGCGCACCGCCACCGAGCTCATCGGCCGAGTCCGTCGGGGCGAGGTCACCACCGCCCTCATCGTAGGGAACGGGTTGATCGGCATCGAGCTCTCGCTGCTGCTGGCCGACCTCGGAGTGGATGTCACGGTCATCGGCCGTCGCACCTGGGTGATGCCGCGGGTGCTCGACCCGGTCACCTCGACGGTGGCCGAGGCGGCGCTGGTCGCCCGGGGGGTGAACCTCAGGCTCGGGGTCCAGGTCGATGCCATCATCGGCGAGCCGTCTGCGACCGGCATCAGGCTTGCCGACGGCACCCATCTCGATGCCGACATGGTGGTCGCTGCGACCGGGGTCAAGCCCCATACCGAGTTCCTGGACGGCTCGGGGATCGTGACCGGTTGGGGCGTTCACGTCGACCAGGGGCTGGGCACCTCGGTGCACGGGATCGTGGCCGCCGGCGACGTCGCCGAAGCAGCCGACAGGTTCACCGGAAAGCGCTTCGTCCATGCCATCTTCCCCAATGCCGTGGCCCAGGCACCCATCGCAGCCGCCAACCTGCTCGGCGCAGACCTCCGCTACGACGGCGCCGACACGATGAACAGCCTCAAGCATCTCGGCGTGCCCATCGTGTCGATCGGCACCATCGACGGACCCGACGAGATCCTGCGCTGGCAAGAGAACGGGGTCCTGCGCGCCGTCTACCTACGCGATGACACCATGATCGGGGCCCAACTGGCCGGAGACATCCGAGGCGCCGGCGTGTACCGCTCCCTCATGCTGCGCCGCCTGCCGGTTGGTCGCTACGGCCACCGCCTGGTGGAGCCCGGCTTCGGATTGGCCGATATCACCTTGGACGCTCTCGGGCACCGCCAGCACAGCCTTTCGGTCGTCTGACGGAATGCGGACCATTTCGGCCGAAGAGCTCACCGCCCGCCTCGGCTCGCTCCCGGGACCCGAGCCGCGGGTGGTGGTGTCCGGCAATTTCGCCACACCCACCGTGCTGGTCCGAGCACTGGCTGCGGCCCGAACCCGGTGCCGGGTGTTCGCGTTGAATGCCCAGTCCGACTGGCCCGACGACCCCGAGTTCATCAACGAGACTCCCTTCGTCGGCCCGGGGATGCGCCACGACCCGATGCTCGACTACCTCCCCATGCGCCTCTCGCTCGTCCCCCGGCTGTTCGATTCGATACGTCCGGTGGACGCCGTGCTCGTCCACACCTCGGTACCCCGTCAGGGAAACGTCTCGCTCGGGATCGAGGTCAACATCCTGCCGGCCGCGATCGAGCGGGCGCGTGCCCGGGGTGGGGTGGTGGTGGCCCAGCTCAACCACAACATGCCCTACACCTTCGGTGACGGCGAGTTCCCGACCGACTGGATCGACCTGGCTGTCGAATGCGACCAGCCCCTCGGCTCCCCCGCTGGCGGGCAGCCTGCAGAGGCGGAGAGCCGGATCGGCGAACAGGTCGCCCGCTTCGCCGAAGACGGGGCAACGCTGCAGTTCGGCATCGGGCAGATCCCCGATGTCGCCGCCGGTGAGATGGCCCGACGCCGTCACCTCGGTATCTGGTCCGAGATGATCGGCGACGGCGTGTTCGCTCTCGAGCAGGCCGGTTCGCTCGACCCGGACCGGCCCATTCGGGCCTCGTTCCTCTACGGCTCGCCCGAGCTCTACCAATGGGCTCATGCCAACCCCCGCATCCAAATGACCCGGACCGAGGTCATCAACGATCCGGCGCTCATTTCCTCCAACAGGGCCATGCTTTCGATCAACACAGCCATGCAGGTCGACCTGTTCGCCCAGGCAAACGCCAGCTTCGTTCACGGGATGATCTACTCGGGCTTCGGGGGCCAGCCCGACTTCGTCACCGGGGCCCTCCACTCACCGGGTGGGCACGCAGTGGTCGCCCTACGCTCGTGGCACGACAAGACCAACACGTCAGGAGTGTTGCCGATTCTCACCGATCCGGCCACCTCCTTCCAGCACTCGGCGATCGTGAGCGAGCACGGGAGCGCGGTCATCTTCGGACGCTCCCAACGGGCCCAGGCCCGACTGATCATCGACCACGTGGCCGATCCCCGGGCACGCGACCAACTCGAAGGAGCCTCTTCGGTCCGGCTTCCGCCGAACAAGCCTCGGGCTCCCACTGCCCCCGTCCGCACGGAACTCCCACCTGGAGGATGACGCCACGCGGTGGGGACCGACCAACTACCGACGATCCGTGCGATGCACAGCCACTACCCGGCCGCCGCGTCGCAGTGCGGCAGGGCCGGCGTCGCCTCAGGAGACCAGGCGCAACCGGGTCTGCGGTTCGACCGTGGCGCGGGCCGGGTGATGGAGCCAACTCGAAACGAACCGGCGGGCCACCTCCGACGCCTCGGAGACAGACGCTCCTCCCGAGTAGCTTGCGAGTGCGACCTCTACTGCGCCCCTCGCCGCGCACCGGTCACCCGGAAGCTCGTGCTCGACCCACTCCCTCACCGCTCTGGCCAGCACCAAGTCGTGCTCCACCCCAACCACCTCCGGGTACAACCCTACGCTCGGCCGCGGCGGAACGGCAGGGCCGAAAGTCCACAGCGGACGTCGCATGCCGGTCACCCGCCATCACCCTTTCGAGCGCGAGCTCCTGCTGCCGGCTCCCGATCCCCTCGGCGCCTCGCCGGCAGTGCCACCACCACCAGTACCGCGCTCACCGCCACCACCACGGCCCCCACCAGCAACGCCTGGTCCATGGCGTCGACGTACGCGGTGCGTGCACCGGCCACCAAGGCAGCCCCGAGTGCGCCTCCCGCGATCCGGGCCACCGCCAATGCTCCGCCGATGGAACCCAGAATGGCGTGGGTGGCAGCCGCGGGGACAGCGTGTCCAGCCAGCAAGGGGATCATCTTCTGCTGATACCTCACCGACAGCACCGAGCCCATGACGGCGACTCCCAGCGCACCGCCGATCTGTAGGGCGGTGCTGTTCGTGGCCGAGCCCACCCCGGCCCGCTCGCGCGGCAGCGAGTCCATCACCGAGGCCACCGAGGGGGCGATGATCAAGCCGGCCCCCAGACCGAGCAGCACCATGCCCACCAGCGCATGACCGAACTGTTCGGCGGTCGTCGTCGTGGTCAGTTGCCAAAGACCTGCAGCCACGATGAGCAGGCCCGACGCCACCACCACCTTCGTCCCGAGCCATCGGTCGAGGATGGTCGACGTCGTTGCCGCGACCGCCAGCACCACGGCGATCGGCAGGATGCGCACGCCGGTGGCCAAGGGGGAGAACCCGAGGGAGAACTGGAGATACTGGGTGAGGACGAAGAGAGAGCCCATCAGGGCGAACACGGCCAGAGCCACAGCAGCCATGGCAACCGAGAATCGGCGGTTCCCGAAGGACTCGAGGACCAACATCGGGTGGGCGGTGTGGCGCTCCCATGCCACGAATCCGAGGAGGATTGCCACGGCACAGGCCCCCGTCCCCAGCACCCAGGGCGAGCGCCACCCTCGCTCGGACACGTCGATGATCGACCACACGAGCAAGGTCAGGCCCGACGTGGACAACAGTGCCCCGAACGCATCGATCGGGCGGCGGCGCGGATCGCGCGAGTCGGGCACCAACCACAGCGCCGCCCCCAGCCCGAACACGGTCACCGGCACGTTGACGAGGAATATCGATCCCCACCAGAAGTGAGCAAGAAGCCAGCCACCGGCAATGGGGCCGATGGCGATACCCAGACCGGTCGTCCCCGACCAGATGCCGATGGCCCGCGCCTGATCATCCGGATCCCGAAACACGTCAGTGATGATCGACAAGGTGGCCGGCATGATGCAGGCCGCCCCCAAGCCCATGGACGCCCGGGCCATGTCCAGCGTCATCGGTGAGTTCGAAAAGGCGGAAGCGGCCGATCCGGCCCCGAAGATCGCAAGTCCCGCGCAAAGAAGCTTCTTGCGCCCCAGCCTGTCGCCGACGCTCCCCGCCACCAACAGGAGCCCGGCGAACACACAGGCGTAGACATCGACCATCCACTGGAGCTGGGCCTCGGTCGCGTGCAGGTTCTTGATCAACGACGGCAGGGCGATGTTCAAGATGGTGCTGTCGAGTGAGATGACCAACAGGGAGACGCAGAGAACCGCAAGCACGGCCCAGCGGCGGCGGGCGGCGACCGACGTCACCGATGATGCCGCCGATTGCCCGACCCTCACTGCGACATCACACCACGGGCTACTTCCAGCGAGTAGGGCCGAAAGTCATCCCGTGCACCCACCGGTCACCTGGGACGGCCGAGTCTCCAAGGTCGGGCCGTCCTGGGTGGTCGAGATGGCCGCGGGTCCGACCGTGTCGGCGCTCGGGTTCCGTCGGGACGTTCGGCCCTACCACGATCGACCTGGCCGGCACAGAGTTGGGACTGGGAACCCACCCCGCACGGCGTCGGCGGCTGCCGCGGGTCGGATGGCCTTCCAAGGAGGACGGAGTGGCACTGATGAGCGCCAACAGCAGCCACAGGATGGTCGTCGGGGTGGATGGCTCTGCCGGCTCGATGGCCGCCCTCGAATGGGTGGCGCACCTCGCCGACCTGACATGGTCGACCGTCGAGGCGATCACCACCTGGGAGTGGCCGGCCAGCTACGGGATCGCACTCTTCCTGCCCACCGAGTACGACCCGGCCGCCGCTGCCGACACCATGCTCCGCGATGCGGTGAAGATCGCACAGGATGCCCATCCGGGCGTGGCATTCCTGCCGGTGGTGGTCGAGGGCCACCCGGCCCCGGTGTTGACCCGAGCATCCCGAGATGCCGATCTGCTGGCAGTGGGGAGTCGCGGGCACGGGGAGTTTGCCGGCATGCTGATCGGTTCGGTGAGCGAGTACTGCACACTCCATGCCCACTGCCCAGTACTCGTGATCCGTGACCGCTCCTAGCCTGAAGACCACAGGGCGCGAGGCCCGGTCGTGACTCCCCGGAATATGCAGGCATGGGCGGTCGCCAGACCAGGACCGATCGATGGCGGACCGCTGTGCCGCATCGAGCGGCCAGTCCCTACACCGGGCCCGGGACAAGTGCGGGTGCGGGTCAACGTCTGCGGCGTGTGCCGCACCGATCTGCACCTTGCCGAGGGTGATCTGGCACCCCGGCATCCTCTGGTCATACTGGGTCACGAAGTGGTCGGGGTGGTCGATCGGCTCGGTGACGGCTGCCTCGGCTTCGCTCTCGGCGACCGGGTGGGTGTGCCCTGGCTGGGCCGCACCTGCGGGACGTGCCTGTTCTGTCTCGACGGGCGCGAGAACCTGTGCACCGCACCCCTCTTCACCGGTTGGGACGTCGACGGCGGCTTCGCGGAGTTCGCGGTCGTCGACGAGGGGTTCGCGTACCCCATCCCCGAGGCGTTCAGCGATGAAGAGGCGGCACCGTTGCTCTGCGCGGGGATCATCGGGTACCGCGCCCTGCGCCGGTCCGAGCTGCCCCCGGGCGGTCGGTTGGGGATCTACGGCTTCGGTGGTTCGGCGCACCTGACCGCCCAGATCGCGATGGCCGAAGGGGCCAGGGTGCACGTGCTCACTCGGTCACCCGAGGCGCGAGAGCTCGCACTCGAGCTCGGCGCGGCGAGTGCCGGCGACGCGGCAGACCCGCCTCCCGAACCGCTTGACGCGGCCATTCTCTTCGCCCCGGTGGGCAGCCTCGTCCCGCCCGCCCTCGAGGCCCTCGATCGCGGTGGGACGCTGGCCATCGCCGGGATCCACCTGTCCGACATCCCGACCCTCAACTACCGACGGCACCTGTTCGAGGAGCGGACGTTGCGCAGCGTGACCGCAAACACCCGCCTCGACGGCAAGGAGTTTCTGGAGGTTGCTGCCCGCATCCCCCTGCGGGTGTCGACCACGGCCTACCCATTCGACCAGGCCGATCAGGCGCTTGCCGACCTGGCCCACGACCGGGTGAACGGGGCCGCGGTTCTGGTAAGCCCGTCGGACCCGCAGTCGCGCAGCGCATCCGGCAATGACCAGGGACGTTCTACCCTGGCCTGATCGCCATCATCGGGCCATAGTGGTCGTGGTGAGCTCTGACGAAAGGAAGCCGCTCAGCGGCCAGCCAAGCGACCAGCGGACGCGCCCGACCAGCCCCCATACCCCAGTAGCCGGTCACGGGCACAGCATCCCGATCGGTCGGATAGCGGGGATCCCCATCCGCCTGCACTGGACATTCTGGTTCCTGGTGGCGCTCGTGGTGATCGTCGACTGGAGCGCCGGCCGGAGGGCTGTTGCCGCCGGCCTGGCGTGGATCGTCGCGCTGTTTGCTTCCGTCGTCGCCCATGAGATCGCCCACTGCCTGGTGGCCCGGCAGCGCGGTGCACGGGTGCTGGGCATCGTCCTGATTCCCCTCGGGGGACTGTCCCGATTGGAATCCATGCCCACGGAGCCCGACGACGAGCTCGCCGTGGCCATTGCCGGACCTCTCACCAGCATCGCCCTGGGCGCCGTCCTGATCGGTGTGGCGCTGTTGTCGGGACAGCATGTGTGGCCTCCGACCTTGTTCACCGGCGGCTGGTGGGCCCGACTCGGGTGGTTGAACATGCTCCTCGGGGCGTTCAACCTCCTGCCCGCCCTGCCCATGGACGGTGGGCGGGTTCTGCGTGCCTCGCTGGCCCGCCACCGGACCAACCTGGAGGCAACCCTTCTGGCCGGGCGCATCGCACGGTATATCGGGGTGGCAATGGTGGTGGTGGGGTTCGTCTACGACATCTGGCTCATATTGATCGGCATGTTCGTGCTGATGGGTGCCAGAGCCGAGGAGGAAGCGGCCCGGCACCCTCCCGACCACAGCGACCACCACGGCCACGAGGCACCGGGCCCCAGAACCTGACGCGCCGGGTCCCGATCCCACAGAAGTTCGAGCTACCCCGCCGGCAGGTGATGGTGTGCGACCGCCAGCAGCTCGCCGATCCGATGGTTCTCCGATCCGCCGACCGCGCGACCCATCGCCACTGCTGTGCCGACCTGGTGGGCACGCCGTTTGGCCCGCCACTCCAGCGAAGGTGCACCCTCTGTGTCCACTGCGGCGAGAATCAGGCCACCCAACAGCCCCAGGTTCTTGAGCAGGTGCGTGAGCTGCTGGGCGCGAACGGCGTCGTCGCTCTCCTCCCAGAAGCGGTGCCCGGCGTAGGTGGTCGGAATGATCGAAGCGATGAGGGCCAGAGCGGCGAGCCGCCGGAATCTGCCCGTCGCCATCAGGATCCCCGCTCCCGCCTGAACCACCCCGTTGAGCTTGACCAGCGTCTCGGCGTCCTGGGGGAGTGCAGGTATCCGCCGGGCGAGTGGTCGGGTCACCGCCGAAGCGGCATCGACCTTGCCTTCGGGGCTGCGGATCGCGTCGATTCCTCCGGCGATGAACATGGCCGCCAACAGGGGACGGGCCACACGTCGAGAGATGGTCATGACTGTTCGGTACCCATGCCGAAGCAACGTTACGCCGATTCCCTGCACTCGGCAGAGCGCCGGTCGCCCGCGTTCTTCCCCGTGCGCTAGTCGGTCGGTGCGGTCGAACGTCGGGGTTCGTCAGGAACGGCAGGCCGGCGGTCCTCGGTCACGCAACGCAATTCGTCGAGCGACTCATGCAGCGCGTCCACTATCAGCCACGGATCGGCGATGCTCGCCGGGCAGCCGAGTAGCGAGACACCCAAGGTGTCCTCGTACCTCCACGCCGTGATGTTGAGGCCGATGCCTTCGAGGATGGGGCCCACCGAGTACAGAGCCTCGAGTTCGATCGGGCGCCTGGCCAGAGGTGGCCGCGTCGCCATCGGCTACCTGGGTGACCCGGTCAAGTCGGCCACAACCTTCGTCGAACACCGCGGGCGGCGCTTGGCGCTCCCGGGGGATCTGGCCACCGTGGAGGCCGACGGGACCATCATCGTGCTCGGTCGGAGCTCGTTGTGCATCAATACCGGGGGGGAGAAGGTCTTCCCGGACGAGGTGGAGGGGGTGTTGAAGACGCACCGCGACGTCCGCGACGCCCTCGTGGTCGGCGTGCCCGACGCCCGCTTCGGCGAGCGAGTCGTCGCCCTGGTGCAGCCCATGCCCGGACGCCCTGTCGATCCGGAGGCGCTCCGTGCTCACGCTCGCGAGCAACTGACCGGCTACAAGGTGCCACGGGTGGTCGTCCCCGCCAGCGAGATCGTCCGTTCGCCGAACGGCAAACCGGACTACCCCTGGGCACGGTCGGTGGCCATATCGGCGACCGGGCGCGAGACTGCGGACTGAGGTGGTTCCGATGCAGCGCATGACCGGCATGGACGCAGCGTTCTTGTACATCGAGACGCCGGCCATGCACATGCACGCCGTCGGGGTCCTGGTACTCGACCCGACCGGGCTCGCGAGCGGATTCGGCATCGACGAGGTGACCCGGGCCATTGCCGACCGGATCCACCTCATCCCGCCACTGCGCCGTCGGGTGTTGTCGCCACCCGCCGGAATCGACCATCCACTGTGGATCGAAGATCCTGCATTCGACCTCACCGCCCACATCAAGGAGACACCGATGGAGGGGCCGGTGAGCTGGGGCCGGCTCGAGCAGTTCGTCGGCGATGTCACCGGCCGACCACTCGACCGCAAGCGTCCCCTGTGGGAGATGTGGGTGGTCGACTCACTCGAGGGTGGCAACGTCGCCCTGGTCACCAAGTTCCACCATTCGCTGATGGACGGTGGAGCGGGAGCGAACCTGATGGCTTCGATTTTCGACCCGTCCGCCGACGCCGGACCGATCGATCCCCCCGCCGAGCCGTGGGCCCCCGACAAGATCCCCTCGACACGCACCCAGGTCGCGAGCTCGGTGTCGTCGCTCGTCGCCCGGCAGAGGGAGTTACCCGGCGCCGTCGCCCGCACCTTCTCGGGCCTGGCCGGCACCACCCGCACCTGGCTGTCCCAGCGGGCCACAGGCGCCAACACCCCGCTGACTGCTCCCCGCACCCGGCTCAACGGAGCGATCACCTCCAACCGATCGGTGGTGCTCACCCGGGTCGAACTCGACACCGTTCGCCGAATCGCGCGGGCCTTCGGGACCACGGTCAACGACGTGGTGCTGGCGGCATCGGGCACCGCGTTGCGCCACTACCTCGAGGCCCGTGGCCCGCTCCCCACTCGCAGCCTGGTCGCCGCGGTGCCGGTCAGCCTTCGGACCGGGAGCGACGAGGGAGAGTTTGCCAACCGCGTCTCCAACATGATGGTTGAGGTTCCCCTCCAACCTGACGATCCGGTGCGGCGGTTGTCGATCGTGCACGCCAATTCGCTCAGCTCCAAGGCCCTGCAGTCAGCGTTCGGTGCCGAGTCGCTCCAGGAACTGACCGGAATCACCGCGCCATCGATGATGGTGGCCGGCGCCCGCCTGTACTCCGGCCTCAAGTTGGCCCGATTCCACCCCCCGGTGTTCAACCTGGTCATCTCCAATGTGCCCGGGCCGCCACTCGACCTGTACTGCGCCGGGGCCAAGGTCACCGGCATCTTCCTGATGGGACCGGTCATGGACGGCACCGGGCTGAACATGACGGTGCTCAGCCAAGGCCACCACCTCAATGTGGGAGTGATGGCCTGCCCCGACCTGGTACCCGATGTCGGGGAGATCGGGATCGAGTTCGTCGATGCCATCGACGAACTCGACCTTCTGGCCTGCCAGGTTCGAACCATCCCATCCCGGTAGGGCCCCCGATACGGGATGTCGGGGTCCGGCCCGCGGAGACCCCAGCGGAGGGCCCGCCATCGAGCTCAGGCTGCGAGCAGCTCCGGCGCCGCGATCTCCGCGACCCCTCTCCGCCCGGGTAGGAACCTGAACGCGACCGTCGCTCCGAGGAGGGCGACGCCGGCGCCCACGATGCAGGCGATCTTGAGCCCGGCGCCGAAGGCCGAGAAGGCCGCTGCCTGCAGCACTGGCTGCACTCCGGCCGGTGCGTGGCCGGCGACGGCGAGCGCGGCGGCCATCGACTCATGAGCCGCCTGTTTGGCGCCGGTGGGTATCGGATAGTGATCGAAGGCCCGGGTGATCCGCGGCGCATACGCCGAGGCGAAGACCGAGCCCAGCACGGCGACGCCGAGTGTGCCACCGAGCTCGCGGGTGGTGCTGTTCACCGCTGCACCGGCGCCGACCTGGTCGGCGGCCAACGAGCCCATCACCGCCTCCACCGACGGCGCGGTCATCAACGAGAGGCCCAGGGCGAGGAGGACCATCGACACGATGATCGGACCGAAGAACGCAGCGGTCGGCGTCGAAGTGAAGCCGGCCATCAGCAGTCCCGCCGCCATCGACAACAGCCCGACTCCCACCACGAGGCGCGAGCCCACCTTGATCGCCACCACGGCCCCGATCGGCGTGAAGATTGCCGCCACGATGGCAAAGGGGAGCGTGTGCACGCCTGCGGAGAGGGTGGAGTAGCCCTTCACGAACTGGAAGTACTGGGTGACCAGGAAGATGAAGCCGAAGAGGCAGAAGAACGCCACCGCGATCGAGAGCGCCCCTGAGCTGAAGCGCGGGATGGTGAAGACGCGCATGTCGAGCAGGGGCTTCTCCGTGCGCAGCTCGACCACGGTGAACAGCGCCAGCAGCGTGACCGCCACCGCGAAGCACGCCAGGGTCCGCGCCGAGGCCCAGCCCCACTGGGGGCCCTGGATGATGGCCAGCACGAGCAGGGTCACCCCGGCGGTGGAGATCAACACGCCGCGGGTGTCGAACCGATTCGGCAACTCGGGCCGCGACTTCGGGATCAGCAACTGGGCGCCGACGAGCGTGACGATCACGATGGGCACATTGACCAGAAAGATCGATCCGTACCAGAAGTTCTCCAGGAGGGCACCGCCGGTGATCGGCCCGAAGGCCACCGCGATCCCTGCGGTCGCCCCCCAGATGCTGAGAGCCTTCTGGCGCTCGGAGGGATCGGTGAAGACCCTGGTGAGGATGGCCAGTGAGGCCGGAAAGATGAAGGCTGCTGCCACACCCATGAGCGCCCGAGTGGCGATCAACGCGCCGGTCGTGTGGCTGGCCGCTGCGGCGGCGGAGAAGAGGCCGAAGAAGACCATACCGACCTGCATCACACCCTTGCGTCCGAGGCGGTCGCCGATGCCGCCACCAGCAAGGAGCAGGCCGGCGAAGGCCAGGCTGTAGGCGTCCACGATCCACTGCAACGACGTGGTCGACGCGCCGAGGTCGCGGCTCAAGCTGGGCAGGGCGAGTCTCGCAATACATAGGAGTTGATGGCTAGCCTGGTATGGATGACTACACGTGCCGCTTGCTACGTCCGCATTAGTCGTGACCCGAAGAAGAAGGAAGAAGGCATCAGTCTTCAGAAGAAGAAGACGGCCAAGTGCTGCGCCCAACAGAAGTGGCAAGTCGTAGAGGTCTACGAGGATAACGACCGAACGGCTGCCGATGCCGCATACCGGGAAGACTACGAGCGGATGATGAGGGACATCGAAGCGGGCAAGGTTGCTGTCGTTGTGGTCACGAAGAGCGACCGGTTGCACCGTGACCCTGGTGTGTGTTGTCGGCCGCCCTCTGGCGCGGCATCCGACCCGGGCCCTGATCGGCGCCTCCCCGGGGGTGCCGGGTGCCCCGATCCAGCGCTCACACCAGGCGGAGCCCGACCGGTCCCGCCGCTGCGTCGACATCTGCGACCCAACCACCTCCGATGCTCAGCGATCGGTTCGGCGTGGCGTGGCGCAGGCGGGCCTGGCCGAGGACCCGCCCGTCCTGCTCGACGCTGACGGTGCGCCGGCCGGTGAAAGTGCGGGTGCGCAACAGGATCCGATCGGGCACGTCGTCAGGCCTGACGACGTTGGGCCACGCCCACGCCAACGGCTCGACGACCCGCACCTCGACTCCACCGACCGGCCGGTCGAAGTCTCCGCGGCGGAGGCGTTCGGCGAGGCGTTGCGCCACGCGCCGGCCGCCCAGGGCGGCCATACCGGCCGTTTCACCTGGGTGGACGACATTCCCTGCGGCCAGAATTCCCACGACCGAGGTCTGCCCTCCCCCGTCGGTCATCGGCCCCTTCGTGGCCGGATCGATCCGGACACCGGCTCGCCGGGCCAGCTCGTGGTCCGGCACCCACTCGCCCGTGAACACCACGGTGTCCACCTCGACGGTGCGGCGCCGACCCGAGGTGAGGTCCGCCAGCTCGACCGAGGACACCCTTCCTCTGCCATGGACGGCGGCGACCCTGGTCGAGGTGAGAAGGGGGATACCCATCAGGAATCGGCTCGCCAGCGCGAACCCGCCGAGGGTCTGGTGCCGGGGCAGCTCCGTCACCATGGCAACGGTCTCGACCCCGGCATCACGGAGTGTCATCGCCGCGGAGAACGAGACGTGCTCGGCACCTTCGACGATCGCCCGGCGGCCGACGGGCAGGTGGTGCACGTGGACCCACTGCTGGAGCAGGCCGGTGGTGAACACCCCCGCCGGCCGGTCCCCGGGGATGAGACGTGCCGACCTCGGCCGCTCCCTTGCACCGGTGGCGACCAGCACCGCTCGTGGCCGCAGCTCCGCGAGTCCGGCGGGGCTGACCAGCGACACCACACCGGAGGGGTCGATCCCGGTGACGGTCGTCTCCAGCGAGAGCTCCGCACCGCTATCGGTGGCTAGCCGGGTCATGCTCCTGGCGTAGGAGGGGGCCTCCCATGCAGCGATGGAGGTCCTGGAGGCCGAACCCGGTGTGGTCGCAGTGACGGGGGACACCGCCGGGCTCGCGCTCGCGATCGACGACCAGCACTGAGGCGACACCGAGCCGACGGAGTTCGGCTGCAGCACTCAGGCCCGTCGGGCCGGCCCCCACGATCACCACCTCGGGAGCGATCGTGCCAGAGGTCCCCGGGGTGGTGGCGTTCACCGATCGACCATGGTGAGCTGGCCGGCCGTGCGGCCGGTCCGGGCTGCGCTGAGGGCGACCACTTCGGCGCCGCAGAAGAAGCCGTTGCACCGGCCGTTCATCGCCCGGGTCCGCCGGCGGACCCCGGCCAGGTCGGTGGCCGGCACCTCGGACCGACAGGCGTCGCGTACCTCGCCGGCGGTGACCTGTTCGCAGTGGCACAGCACGCGGCCGTACTCCGGGTCCTCCTCGATGAGGTCGGCCCGCTGGTAGGGACGCTGCTGGGCCTCGCCCAGTGCCGGCATCACAAGCGGCGGCCCGAGGTCGTCGCGCACGGCCAGCTTGAGCCCGGTGGACCGGAGCAGGTCGGCGACGTGCTCAGCGATGGCCAGCGCGGCGGTGAGGCCGGTCGAACGGATGCCTCCGACGCAGACGTAACGCTGCGAGGCGTGCAGGCTGATCTGGTAGTCGCGGTGCTCGGTGGCAGCGCGGATGCCGGCGTAGAGGGCAGTGACCTCTTCATCGAGGAGCGGCGGCAGGATCGCCCGGCCGGCAGCCAACAGCTGATCGATGCCGCCCTCGGTGGTCGCTGTGTCTCCTCGGTCCTCGAGGTCCTCCGCAGTGGGGCCGAGCAGCACGTTGCCCCAGACCGTCGGCAACACCAGTACCCCCTTGGACCGCTCCGTCGGAACGGGCAGCACGATCCCACTGACCAGTCCTCTCGCCAGCTTGTCGAAGACGATGAGCTGACCTCGGCGTGGCGTGATGGTGAAGCCGTCGTGGCCGAGCATCCGATCGATCCGGTCGGAGAAGAGCCCGGCAGCGTTGATCACCCAGCGCGCCCGCACCCGGCCGTCCGACAGCGTGACCAGGTGCTCGTCGGCCCCCTCGGCGATCCCCTCGACCGAGGTACCCAGGCGGAGCATTGCCCGCGCCCTGGTTGCTTCGGTGGCGAGCGCAAGGGTCACCGACCACGGATCGATGATCGACTCGCCCGGCACCTCGAGACCGGCCCGGGCACCAGGCCCGAGATGCGGTTCGCGGCGCCGCACCTCTGCGGCGTCGATGAACCGGGCGGCCTCGTATCCGTTGGCACGGGCCTTGTCCAAAAGACCGGGAAGTGCTGCCTCTTGCTCGTCGTCCCACGCCACCAGCAGCGCTCCGGTCGGCTCGACCGCGATCCCCGCGGCCTCGGCATAGGCGACGAGGAGGTGGTAGCCCTGGGACACGAGCCGCGACTCGAGCGACCCGGGGGCGGTGTCGAAGCCGGTGTGGAGGATCGCCGTGTTGGCCTTGGAGGTCCCCTCACCGACGTCGGCGGCACGGTCGACCACGGTCACCGAGAGCCCGTGGCGGGCGAGCTCACGAGCAATCGCGCAGCCGACCACCCCGGCGCCGACAACGACCGCGTCGACCGTGTCGGTCACCCCCGGGCCCCTTCCTCGCTTGCTTCGATGGCCCGTCGGGCCGCGCCACCGAACCGGGCCAGGCGCTCGGCCGCCTCGTCGGCCGGCATGATCGGCTCGAAACGGGCCGCCGGGGCCAACGGCGAACCGTCCAGTCCGTCGCGGTCTCCGGCGCCGAGCCGAGCCGACGCAGCGATACCCAGAGCAGTGGCGTCCGGAGAGGAGAAGACCTCGACGGGGATCCGGAGTAGGTCAGCCTGGTGCTGCATGAGCACCGCCGAACGGGTCAGGCCCCCGTCGACCCGCAGGGTCGTCAGTGGACGGCCGAGGTCGTCGGCCGCGGCGCGGGCCAGCAGCGCCACCTGGGCGGCCAGGCCCTCGAGCATCGCCCGGACCAGGTGTGCCGGCTCGGTGTGGAGACCCAGTCCCTCGATGGTGCCGGTGGCGGCGGGCCGCCACCACGGGGCGCCGAGGCCGGCCAATGCCGGCACCAATACCAGGCCACCGGCGTCAGGAACGCTCGAGGCAACCGCGTCGAGGTGCTCCGGCGCGTCGAGGACGCCCATCCGGGTCAGCCACCCGATGGCTGCACCAGCGGTGTAGCTCTGGCCGTCGAGGCAGTAGCCGACCGAACCCGGTACCTGCCATGCCACCGAGGCTGACAGACCGTGGGAGCTGCGGCGTGGGAGCGAACCCGCGGTGACCAGCAGAAAGGCGCCCGTGCCAAAGGTGCACTTGGCCTCGCCGGGTTGCAGGCAGCGCTCCCCTACCAGTGCCGCCTGCTGGTCGACAGCCAGTCCGGTGATCGGCAACATGCTGCCGAAGGCTGTCGACTCCCCGACCACCCCGGCACAGTCGACCACCTCGGGAAGCGATGCCAGGTCGAGGCCGAAGAGCTCGCAGGCCTCCTCGGACCACTCACGACGGTCGAGGTCGAGCAGCAGCGAACGCGACGCGGTGGTGGCGTCGGTCACCGTAACCCCGGCGAGCTGACGGACCAACCAGCTGTCGGTTGTCGTCACGATCCCACCGGTGGTCAGCTCTTCGCGCAACCACGTCATCTTCGGCGCCGAGAAGTACGGGTCGAGGGGCAGCCCCGTCAGTTCGGTCAGCCGAGCCCCATGCGGGGCGAGGCGCTCTGCTACTCCGATGGCCCGGCGGTCCTGCCAGGAGATCGCGGTGGTGAGAGGCCGTCCTGTCGCCGGGTCCCAGGCGAGCACCGTCTCACCCTGGTTGGCAAGTCCGATCGCCCCGACAGTGGCTCCGGATGCTTCGAGCGCGGCCCGGCCCGCCTCGAGGACCGAGGAGAGCAACTCCTCGGGGTCCTGCTCGACTGCACCCCCGGCCCGAGCGTCCGGGCTGACCGGTCGCTCCGCACTGCCGAGGACCTCGCCGGTGCCGCTCACCACCAGCGCCTTTGTGGCAGAGGTCCCCTGGTCGATGGCCAAGACGTTCACGGCGTCAGCGGGCCCGTGGCGAGCGTCCGACCATGGTCAATCATGGCATGCATGTGGCGGCGCTCGGCTGCCACCGGTGCGCTGGCCGGCCATCCACCCCGGTGTGCACCCGTTTCATACGCTCGGGGCCCGATTTTCATACGCTGGGACAAAAGTCCAGCTCAGTGCGGGTTATGCCCCGGATCGGGCTGGGTGGTCGGCACGTGGTCTCGGATCGTGGTTGCTTACCGTAGGCAACGCCGTACAATAGACGCCATGAGGAGCGCGCAGACGGTTGGTTTCTCCATCGACACTAGGGATCGCAGCCGCCTCGAACACCTGACTGAGGTGTTCGGTAGTGGGAATCGCAGCGAGTTCCTCCGCAAGGCGATGAGTGTCATGGAGCGGATGGAGGCTGCCGACACGCTCGTCAGGATCCAGGCATACGGGCAACGGCAGGGAGAGCGGCAGGGAGTCGATCCCAAGGACATCCCTGCGCTCGTTGAGGCCGCCCTTACAAGTCCGGACCAAAGGGCCGTTGCTGAGGCGAAGCTCATCTGCGCGTCGAGCTTCTCCAGCAGGCCCGCACGGCGCTCGAGCGAGTCTGGGGGGGGAGAGCTCAGCGACGTCGAGCGCTTCGTGCGCGGAACTCCCACGTCAGCCAGCGCCTGACTCGCCAGTGGGCGTCTACGTGGTTGTCTCGGCCGAGGTGATTGTCGCTGGCGCAACACGGATTGATGCAGACCTTCTCGAGTTTCCTCAAGTCCCTCCTCCGACAGGTGAGCACTCTCTCGACGTCCTGGGGACGTTCATCCGAGGAAGCTTCGACGACTTCCACTTGCTCCTAAGCGAAGAGATCGCCGAGCAAGCTCTACAAACCCTGTCCACGACCCACGACTTCAGCTTCGAACAACGGGACCGGCTCGGCCAGGAGCTCAACCGACTCCTCAATCTGAGCTCCGGGGACGTTGTCCGACCCAACCAACGCACGCAGGTTCCGCCAGGGATCGGAGCCGCAGCGAATGCAGCGATCCGTTGCGCAACGACCAGTGATCTCAGAGATCCGCGAGTTGTGCTGATTGTCACGGATGACGAGGTCGCTTCCAAGCTCGACGAGTGGACACCTCCCGGTGTGCCTTGCCATGGGGAATCGCATCTGCGTGTGATGCGGCCATCCGACTTCAACCGGCTCGTCGAGAAAGCGCGCCGACACATGCGCCACATCGAGGAATGACCTGGCCGAGCCCGACCTCCGGGCTCCGTTCTGTCGCGTCCTGACCCGGCCTTTCGAGCCAGCCATCCACCTTCGTCGCCCCACCTGGCGCGATCCTGGCCCCCAGACGCGGAAAATCCCGGCCTCCGCAAGGGAAACCGGGACTTCCGTTACTCCGTAGGCGCACCTTCCGGTAACGCCTGTTAGTGGCGGGGGCAGGATTTGAACCTGCGACCTTCGGGTTATGAGCGGATCGCGATCTGCGCGGGACGGTCGGGGCGGAAGTGCGTAGGTCCACGTAAATCGCCCTTTTTTGGCTTGGGGGCGGTATTCCGTGCGACCCGGTGGGAACCGGTCGGAGGTGGACCTGATGACACCCAGATGACAAGGATTCCCGCGAATTCTGAGGCTGGGAAGGTTCTCCGATAACCCGACGGTCACGCGGACCGGGATACCCGTCGCACCAGTTAGGCGGTCGGTCGGACGGCATGATTATGCGCGCAATCGGGTGAACTGGCAAGACTACGGATTGAAGAAGGACAGGATGCCGATCTTGCCGAAGAACTCGAGGTAGACGAAGCCCACGCCGGGCTGCCGCCTGACAGACGTTCCGCAGTAACGCAGCCGATCGCCCCACTCCTGGCGGAAGATGCCACGCTTGCCGGCTACTCCGAGGAGTCGGCCCACGTCATAGAGGATCTGATCCATCCCACCGGTGAGGTAGTCACACCAGATCGCCTCGATGTTGCGCTTGGGCGGTTTGGCGAGGTTGCTGAGGAAGAGGCCACTGCAGATCTGCTCTCCGAAACCCATCATGCGCTCTACCGTTTCGGGCGCCACCTCGACGTGCATACCCCGAACTTTGTTCTCGGGATCACGCTGGCCACCGGCGTAGTTGAATCGCCTCACCGCCCGGGCCGTCTCGGCGAAGCCCTGGAGCTGCGCCTTGGCCGATCGGTCTGTGTCACACAGTCGGAGGAGCTGTCGGGTGAAGAAGGGCTCACTCTTGGCCTTGGTCTGTTTGCAGTCCGGGTGGACGTAGAGGGTGGGACGGTTCATCGATCCGACCAGGAAGAGGTCGGCTGGGATCACATCGATCCGAGTCCGATCATCCCCCAGTGGCCGCCTGCACAGGTAGCAGAGGGTGATCGTGAGATCTTCAAGCTGGGGGTGGTTGACGCTCAGGGGTTCCATGCCGCAGGTACCCGTTACTTACTCCTCTGATTGTCCGCCCAGGGCGTCAACGAGGCAAGCGTGAGCGTGAAGATTCCAGTGCCGACCGAACTTCTCACCAGCGATTGGATTGAACGACGACCGCGGGGTGTTGCTAGTCGTCGTCCTCGTCGTCGCCGTAGGGATCGGTATCGACAGACTCGATGTTCATCTCGCCGTCGACCTCTACATGATGGATATCACCGTCCGGGTTCTGGGCCTGCCAGGCCATCTCGAACTCTTCGGGTGTCTCGGGAACGAAGTTGGACACGGTGTCACCTCCGGTTGTTGGGTCACCCACAACGCTAGCGAGCCCATTCCCCTCATGCTTGACGGCTATTGGGGTCGGCGTACAGTTAGTTGTGTATTCAACGAGGCACGAATCGATGCTCGAAATCAATTCTGACCAGCTTCGAGTCTGGCTCGAAAGGCATCTTGATGAACTCTCGCCGGTCCAGGCGGACGTGGCTCGGCTACGCTTCGGCGCAGGCGGCGGTACCACATTGTCGGCTGAAGAGGTGCGCCAGCGACTGGGACTATCTGATTCCGAGCTGAGAGCCGAAGAGGCCGAGATCCTCAGATTCATGAGGATCACCAATCGTGAATCATGATTGTTCCACGCAGGACAACTCAAAGGCGGATTTGGCGTGAACTTCAGCGACTTCTTCGAGGTACCCCCTGCGACGTTGGCAGGCTATGGGGCGTTCGACGTCTCGCTGATCTCTGATCTCCCCCTCTTCATTGACCCCTTCCTTCTGTTCAACAGCTCAAAGCCTGAATATCAAGCTCTGCACGAGTCGATTCTGAAATACCTCACGTTTCTCAGAGACAAGTCCTCGGAGGGACCGCTCTCTGATGGATTGCTGCGTGCATGGTTCTGTTTCAAGGAGGTCAAGGAGAACTGGTTCGGCTTCACCATTCTCGGCAACGGCGGCCGCGGCCTGGGTATGGAGTTTGCACGGTCCCTCAATGGCAGCCTGACGACCCTGTTCGCCGATACTGACATGCCGATTGCCGAAAGCCATCACATGGAGAAGGTCTCCCTGATTCAAGACGGTGTCGGTAGGGACAGCATCAGTGACTTCACAACGAACCTCATAAAAGAGTTTCTGCTTGAGTACTCTCAGACCTTCGCGCTGACCCACGTGCCCGCCAAGAAGCGGAAGAACTTCACGATTCGCAGGGTTAGCTTCAACTACGACACCGAATCGTGGATCGACCGCAGCTACACCCTTCCGGCAAAGGATGGAAAGTTCGTACTCCTCACACCGGAAGACATGCTCACAGGTGATGAAACTTGGATCAATCGACAGGATCTTCTCAATCACTTCAGTACGGTTCCTCGCGCGATCACCGACGCGGCTCTTCGCGAACAAGTATCGAACTACTTCAATCGGCAGCTGCGCTCGCGCCCTCGCCCAAGCAGACCACCCACCCAGAAGGAGAAGAAGGCAGCGGCAGGAGCGACCATCGCCCAATTCCCCGAACTTCTGGACTTCTACATCGCGCTAAAGGAGATGGCGGGAGATCAGGCCGCAAACGTGAGCTACCGGCGAGTCGAAGAAACGGAAGAGGTGTTCGTCGAGCAACTTCGAACCTTGATCGGCAAGCTCGGATCCCTCGACAACTTCTACCAGCAGCCGGTCACGTCTTATGACGAAGCCCTTTCGCGCGTCCTGGCGTTCAAGCAATACGTCGAGAACCAGGATGGCTACAAGCTAGTTAACAAGCGGGGCCAACCCTTCAGCAATGAGAAGGATGTCCAGCTGTACTTCGGCCTGGCATTCACCGGTACCGCCTTCGACGTCAATCGAGAACCGGACAATGGAAGAGGCCCCGTTGACTTCGCCGTATCCCGTGGTGCGTACGACAAGGCGCTCATCGAGTTCAAATTGGGTAGCAACTCCCAACTCAGCCGGAACCTACGGAACCAGGTCGCCGTCTACGAGGCCGCGAACCGCACGCCGAAGTCAGTCAAGGTGATCGTTAACTACACAGCTAACGACGAACGACGAGTTCAGCGGATACTCCGAGAGCTTGGCCTCTCTGACGATCCATCCATCGTGCTCATCGACGCACGCTCCGATAACAAGCCTTCCGGCAGTCGCGCCTGATTGGTGCCGTCTCAGCACTTTGATCGACCTGCCATCGGGTGACCTTCGCGAAATCGACCCGAAGGTCAGCGACACGAAGCTGGGCTTCTGACCACTGCCGGCCACGACCAGCAAACCGTTGAAGACTGCACACACTGCTACGTTCGGTGCTTGCGACGCCGAGGCCGTTCCCGATACGCCTCGCGGTACAAGCCGACCGACGCCAGCACAGCGATTCCGACGATGAAGATGCGCAACTCGACATGCCCGAAGGAGTCGGTGCGACCGCCGAGGAAGTCGGTGATCAAGGCAACCGACTCCAGCGCATGGCCGCCGAGCACGGTGAGGCCGTCGGGCGCTACGCGACCGCACTGCTCGACACGCCACTGCCATGGACCAAGATGCGCCAGGTCTACCGGCTCCTGGGGCTGGTGAAGAAGTGGGGGGCGGGTCGCGTGGAAGAGGCGTGCCAGCGCGCCCTTGACGCCGAGGCGGTGGACGTGAACCTGATCTCCCGGATGCCTACCTGCCCAAACGGGGTGAAACCACCCACCCGCTGGGCTGTCACCGACCCCGGATCTCGGACCGAGACTGCTTCGAGGCCATCCTCTTCCGGCTGGTCACCGGGTGCTCCTGGGACGTGGCTGGCAGGCTAGGCAAGGGGGGCGAGACGACCCTGCGTCGCCGACGCGACAAGTGGATGGCAGCCGGTGCATTCCAACACCTGGTCGAAGAATCCATCAACGCATTCGACAAGGTGATCGGCCTGGACCTCACCGACGTGTCGGTCGGCGGTCGCCTAATGGCGCGCGCTCTTAGAGCTTCAGCGGATAGGCGGGCCCGCATGGATACCGGCGACGCATCAAGGCGACGATTCGGCCTCGTGACCAGGGTGAA
>JADGOE010000099.1 GCA_017883135.1 Acidimicrobiales bacterium | reverse complement strand
TTCAGTGGTCCGCACGTTCACCCTGGTCACGAGGCCGAATCGTCGCTTTCGGGTCGCTGCGGTGTCTGGACTGACTCGCCTATCCGCTGAAGCTCTAAGGGCGAACGACGCTGATCCCGCGTCTTTCGGCGTAATGCCTGAACGTCAATTCCGTGGTGCCCATGTCTTCTCAATGCATCTCAATACGGGATGGTCGGCCCATTTGATGCTCCGCCTCGGGTGGCGCGCCTCAATGCAACAGTGCCGCTTCGCCACACGTCCGGATTCGCATAGCCAGCCAGGGCGCACAGGATCGCGCCGTGGAAGAGGTGTCTGCCAGGTGCGGCAGCGCTGACCTTGCGCGGGTCTCGCTCAGGTTTTGGAATGCGGCACATCGTCGGCGAGCAGAGGGAGTGATCGCAGTCGCCGTCCCGTGGCATCGAAGATGGCGTTGGCAATCGCCGGGGCGACGGCGATCATGGGAGTCTCGCCTGCACCGGCGGACGGCAGGTCCGGGCGGTCGACGAGAACAACCTCAATGTGTGGCACGTCGTGGATGCGGGGAACTCGGTAGGAAGAGAATGATCCGTTCGTGATCACTCCGTCGGTGAAGTGAATCGCCTCGAACAACGCCCCTCCGAGGGCCATGACGGTGGCGCCCTCGATCTGATTGATCACGGTTTCAGGGTTGACGAGGGCGCCGCACTCGTACGCGGTGACCAAACGGACGATCTGCAGATTCCCACCGGAACCTCGGACCTCTGCCGCGGTGGCCACCCGCCCGTCTTTCTCGACACCGCAGGCGATGCCCCGGCCGGCTTCGACGGTCGCCCACCCGAAGTGCTCGGCCGCCGTCCGTAGTACCGCAGCGAGCCGTTCATCGGCCAAATTGTGGAGGCGGAATTCCAGCGGGTCGTGGCCTAGCTTCCGCGCCAGTCCATCAATGTGTGACTCGCGGGCAAAGTTGTTGGCGGTGGCTGCCAGGGCCCGGTAGGAGCCCTGGAGGAGTGGACTGCTCGCGGGCTGGAAATCGATCCGCTGGTTCAGCACCCGGTAGGGGGTGCTGATGGCGGCCGGGCCGGAATTGATGTTGGTGAAAGTCCAGGCGGTCAGCTCGCCACGTAGCGTGGCGCCTACGGCGACGTCGATCACCGCGGCCGGTCGTAGGGTCCCAGCAGTGAACTCCTCGTGCCGGGTCCACTCGACCTTGACCGGCGCACCAGCTTCCCGGGCCAAAATGGCTGCCTCGGTGGCGACGCCGGCCCCGTGCTTGCCTCCGAACCCACCACCCGTCGGCGGCACGATGATCCGGACCTGTTCCTCGTCGAGATCGAGCGCGGCGGCGACCAGGGCCCGAACCATGAACGGGGTCTGGGTCCCGACCCAGACCGTCAATCGTCCGTCGGGGTCCCAGACGGCCAACGCGGCATGCGTTTCGAGAGCTGCGGTAGCGATGTAGGCCGTGGTGTAGGTGGCCTCCTCGATCACTTCAGCGGCCCGAAGGCCTTGGTCGCGGTTCCCTTCCTCGTAGTGGAAGGGTCGGTTCCAGCCGTTTGTCTCCGCGGAAGGGTGGGAGCGCAGAAAGGGCTCGAGGTTGCCTTCCGACGGTGGATCCGGCACGACCCACCGGGCTCGAAGGTCGGATACCGCCGATCGGGCCGTAGCCGGGTCATCGGCAACGACCCCGATCAGCGCGTGTGTGCGCACCAGAACGATGCCGACGCGGTGTTCAACAGCGCTTGTGTCGAATTGGCGAAGGGTCGCACCTACCACCGGAGGTCGGAGCACAGCACCATGCCTCAAGCCCGGAAGGGTCAAGTCCGAGACGTATCGTCGACGACCGGTCACGGCGTCGAGTGTTCCCCCTGGAACGTGAGGCGTTCCGGCGACGCGCCACTCGGTGGGCGACGAGAGAAGCGGCTCGCCCGTTACGATCTCGATTCGCTGCAACCCGGCGGGCACGGGCAGGAGAGTGCGAGCATGTGCCGCCACCCGCCGCAGGGCACTGCCGGCATCCGGCATTGATCGGCTGCCGAACGTGCCCATGTCGTAGGGGCAGAGATCGGTGTCACCCATGACCAGGCGTACCTTCTCTAACGGGATTCGTAGCTCCTCTGCGACGAGCAGTCGCAGCGCCGTGCAGTTGTCCTGTCCTACGTCGACCTTTCCGGTGAACGCGGTCACCGTTCCTCTGTCGGCGACGTGGAGCCAGGCACCGCCACCGGTCGACCACGTACCAGGCACCAGCGGGGGAGACGGTAGAACAACGACGAGCCCGTTTCCGAGCATCCCGAACCAGTCTCGATCCTGTGGCTCGGTGACGTCCCACGGCCGGGTGGGCCGTCGTCCGGGGGACCGTGGCTCGGGAGGTCCCCAGCGGCCGGTGTCCGTGGTAAATGCCATTTCAGTTCTGACTTCGCCTAGCGCGATCAACTCGGCAGCTCTGTGCACTGCCCGTCGGATCCGTGGGTAGCACCCGCAACGACAGAGATTGCCGGCCAGCGCCATGTCTGACGCACTGTCATCCGGATTTGGTTCCCTGGCTAGGAGAGCAACCACACCGAGGACCATTGCGGGAGTGCAGTAGCCACACTGGGCTGCGCCGATGTCCACGAATGCCTGCTGGATTCGGTGCAATCTGCCGTCCGTGGACAATCCTTCAACGGTGGTGATGTTCCGACCGGCCACATCGGCGGCGGTGCACTGGCAGGACCGGATCGGCTCGCCGTCGGCGAGCACGGTGCAGGATCCGCACGCCCCCTCCCCACAGCCTGGCTTCGCGCCTGTCAAACCCAACTCGTCACGCAGCACCGACAGCAGCGAGGCCGCCGACCGCACCGACTGGGCTTTCCCGTTGACGACCAGGTCCACGTGTTGAGCCTCAGCGGCTGGCGGAGGATTCGCGGCCCCGAAATCGTCGCTCGTGGTAATGACCCGATCCTAGGGTTGAGTTTCACTTATGCAGTCATCCGCGGGTGCGGCGAAGACGACAGTGATGCTCGCGATCGTAAGCGGCCAGTCAGCACATCCCCGGATTTGCCCGGACTTGTCGTCATGGATTGGCAGCGGGGGAGTGCCCGGACCGGAACTGACCAGGCGATCCGGATTCTTCACTACCGTCCGGCACCGTTGCCGTCGTAGTTCAAGTCCCCCCTCCGACACCACCCACTGGGTTCCAGCGCAACATTCGCTGTCACAAGCGAAATTTGACGGACCGGGTTCACCGTCCCCGCTTGAGCACCCCGTTCCCGTAGCTGGGAGGCCTGCGCCCCGGGCGACGATGTCGCTCCACGCCGACGGAACCATCGCCGAGCTGACCGACTTTCGCCGGTCACTCCACCAGTGCCTGTCCCCGTGAGGAGACGCCCTCTTCGAGCTCTGCGATGCAGCGCTGTGCTCGCCGGCTGTAAACATCTCAGCAGTGGAGAGAGCGTTCGAGCTCGATGATGACAGCCGGTGCGAGGACGCTCAATCTCCTGAGCCCAGGTAGCGATCGAACCAGGCGAGGGTGCGGTCCCAGGCATCGGCGGCTGCGGCTTGATTGAAGGCAGCGGGCCGGTCGTTGCAGTTGAAGCCGTGGTTGGCATCGGAGTAGCGGACGATCTCGGTGGGTACGGACGCAGGAGCCACGGCTTGGCGAAGCTCCTCGACATCACTGATGGGAATGCCCTGGTCGAGATCGCCGTAGAGGCCGAGCCAGGGTGTCTGAAGTCTCAGGGCTAATTCGGTGAGAGAAGGAAGGCCGAAACGTCCTTCGGAAACACCACCCCCGTAAAAGGTCACGGCAGCACCAAGCGGCCGCAAAGTCGCGGCATAGAAGGCCACGCTGCCACCCATGCAGAACCCCACAATTCCGGTTCCTGTAGAGGGGATCCCGGAAGCTTCGAGGTAGTCGAGCACGGCGGTCAGGTCGGCGGTAATGCCCTCACCCCTGAGTTGGCCGATGATGGGCATCACCGAATCAATATCGTCATAGGCAAAGACGGGCGCGCCCTGACGGTGGAAGAAGGCGGGTGCCACGGCGTGCCAGCCGGCATCGGCCAGTCGACGGACAACGTCCTCAATGTGCGAGGTGACACCGAAGGCCTCTTGTACGACCACGACGCCGCCCTTGGAATCTTCGGCCGGTGACGCCTCGAATGCGGGCATCGGCCCGTCAGGGGTGGCAATCGTGATGTGTGTGCCTGTGTTCATCGTGATGCTCCTTTTGCCATGAGTGACGCCTCGTCACTTGCCGCGTCCTGGTGGTGATCAGCGTCGGCAACTTCTGCAGGAATCTTTCCCCCTTCCGTTGGTGTTTCGGAATAGACATAACGTTCCCCCCGCGTCCACGATGCCGCTGCTGCCAGCAGGCTCGCCACGATGGCGAAGTCGAGCGCGGCGTGAAGGCCAGCTCGGAAGGATGCGGCGATCAGTCCAGGAAAGAAGCTCCGACCAGTCAGAGTCGCCTGCTGGGTTGCAGTGAGGTGAGACAGCACGTTGGCCCCAACCAGGTGCTGGACCGGGTTATAACCCAAGAACGCGGCGAAGAGGGTGGAGACTGGTGGCAGGTGCGAGGCGCGAGTTGCCACGCTTGACGACACGCCGTGAGTGAGGAGACCGTGGTACAGGCTCTCGGGTAGGGAAGCTGAGAGTCCGACTATGAGCAGGGAGAAGAAGATTCCAATAGAGAGGACCTGAGCCGAATTTTGGAATGTGGTGTTCATCCCTGACCCGGCGCCGCGGTGCTCGGGGGGAAGGCTGCTCATGACCCCGGCTCGGTTCGGTGACCCGAACATGGACATGGTGAGCCCAGTCACAAGGAGAACCATCGCGAACAGCCAGTAGGGGAAATCGATCGGCAACAGCTCCAGCAGCCCAAAGCAGATCGCGGCGCCGATCATGCCACCAGTGGCGAACGGTCGAGCACCGTAGCGGTCCGACAGGATGCCCGAGAGGGGACCGGCGATCAGGAACCCTGCGGTGAGAGGGAGCATGGCAAGTCCGGCCCGCAAAGGCGTCCGCGAGAAGTCGTAGCCATGGAGGGGCAACCAGATCCCCTGCAGCCAGATGATGAGCATGAACATGAGCCCGCCACGACTCAACGCGGCGAGGAAGCTGGCAAACACCCCGGCTGTGAAGGCACGGATCTTGAACAACTGCAACCGGAACATCGGCTCCGCGACATTGGTCTCGACAATGCCGAAGGCGACGAGCAGGACGATGCCTCGCTCCACCCTCCCACCGGTACCCTCCTCGGCTGTTCCGTCAGGACCGGTCTCTGGATACCCTTGGCGTTAGCCGCCTCTTTCGTCATCGCAACGCGCCACTTGCCCCATTCATTATGGAGACTGGTCTTCCACTGTCCTCCGCTCTTCGCCTCGCAGATATACACGTCGTCGACCTTCTTGGCCGTCCAAATGCGCCACGTCGCTGACCGATTGCCCGTTGATGGATCCTCAGCAAGGAACTTGAGTGCCCTGCCCGGAGGTAGCGGAGGTCGACCGTTGGCCCCTGAGATCACCTGCTGCTCGTAATCGAACACAAGCGGAGTCTCGCGCATGGGTGTGTCAGGAATCCGCAGTCGTGTGACGCTTCAGAAAGACGCTTTTTCGCCCCGGAGAGCAGGACTCCGAATCTGCGCACAGCGTTCTTGATCCGGAACCGGCACAGAGGAACGCTCTGGAACGAGTGCCGTCGCCAGCGTGGCCGCGGTGCCGAACGCTTCCTCGGATGCGGATCAGACCGGATCTCTGGTCGCATCGAACCTGATATACGGTTCCGACGCTGGCCTCCGGAGCCGCCAATCTTGCCAACTTTGTGACTTCATGGGTTGGTCACGTTCTACCGATGCCGGATTCCTGAGCGCAGAGCCCTGGGCCGTGATTGACTTCCGATATGGATCGACTCGATAGCCAGCGCCAACTCGATTCGCTGGCCAATGACCGTGCTGTCGCCGAAAGCCGAATCATCGCGTGTAGTTCGATCGAGGCGTTCGTGGGCCCCCCAGAGGGCAGTGCAAACCAGGATTTGGGTCTGGCAGGCTCCAAGCAGCACGAGCGATCCGGTGACATGGAGGCCGACTGGCTGCTTGGGCTCGCCGACGGCTCCGTGCAGACCATTGTCGGTGTGTCTGAGGTCTCATAGGTAGGGCTCGAATGATGCGGATCGTTGTTGCCGAGAGAACTCGGAGCCGGCCGTTCACCCTCGGCAGATCGATGCTGGGCGGTCCCGATACTCTCGGCGGCGGCGACCCTAGGCCATCACTGATCACCATTGTCCAGTCTGCTGTAGAACTCGTCCTCGCTGGCGAGGCGTTGGAGCTCGTCGATCAGGCAACAAGGGTTCCATCGATCGACGCCGTCGTCTGGGAGCACGGCGCCGAAGGCGCTCCTCGTTGGTCAGCACCCACCGCCTTCGTCGAGTTCGCCGACGGAGAGCTCGAGCCTCTGCGGGGTCTCGGGCCTCTAATCGCTAGCCTGCCGGGGGGCAAGTTTCCCACCTCACTGAGGATCGCGTCAGCCGATCTGGCCGGGGCGGTCGACACCGTCGCCCAGTGGCTTGCCGATCACGTAGTGAAGGCTTCGGTCTTCACCGTCGAAGAGCGCCGGATGCTGGAAGTCGTCTTCAGATCGATTAGAGAATCGCTCGAAGAGGAGAGGCTAAAGCTCGACCCCGAGGACGCTGCACAAGTCCTCGGAGCCCTGGACACAGCAGACACCCAGCTCCGACTACCGCGACCGTCACGGAGAGTCATGCAGTGGGCTCTGAGCCAGATCAGTGGCTTCCCAGCCGGCATGCTTTCAGGCATGGCGGCCAACTACCTTCCCCAGCTACTCCATCACTTCGGGGTCTGACGCAACCTCGTGGTCAGCCAATTGATGAGTCCGCCGTCACCACTAGCACGGTCCGTGGCTTCGAAACCGGGACCCCGACGTGCCGGTGGTGGAATGCCCGTGTGCAGATTGCCAGCGCAGAACGGCACCTACGCGGTCGCTCGCGGCACGCAGTAAACCGGCAGCGAGGTCACTCAGACGCTGCATTCCGACTGACCGGACCCCATCCATCAGTCCAGGTCAGGTTGACCGAGATCAGGGCGTCAGGTCAGGGGACCAGAGGCGCCGAGCGTCGACGAACGGGGTGG
>JADGOE010000098.1 GCA_017883135.1 Acidimicrobiales bacterium | reverse complement strand
CACCGCCGGACTTCGCTGCACGCTCTGCCGGCTTGGGCTTGAACATCTCGAGCATGCGGTCGGTGACGACGAACCCGCCGACGATGTTGAGGGTGGCCAGGATCACCGCGAGGAAGGCCAGCGTGATCTGCACGGCACCCTGGGCGCTCCCCATGATCAAGATGGCGCCGACCAGCACGATGCCGTGGATGGCATTGCTGCCGGACATCAGCGGGGTGTGCAAGATGCTCGGCACCCGGCCGATGACCTCGTTCCCTACGAATGCAGCCAGCACGAAGATCGTCAGGAATTCGAGAATTCCGGTGCTCATGACCCCGCCTCCTTCGACTCGGTGTTCACGCCGGGAGCTGACCCGGCTGCCGGTGGGTCCGGTTGGGCGGCAACCGGCGGTCCCGCCGACGGGATGGTGAGCCCCAATGCCTCGGCGGTCGGACCGTGCACCACGGTTCCGGCCCGCACCACACACGTGCCGGCCACGATCTCGTCATCGAAGTCGGGGGCCAGCTCACCGTCCTTCACCAGCAGTCCGAGGAAGTTGGCGATGTTCCGCGAGTAGAGGAAGCTGGCGTGCGTTGGCATCGAGGCCGGTGGGTTGCTCAGCCCGACTACGGTGACCCCGCCGACCGGCACATCCTCGCCCGGCACCGACAGTTCGCAGTTGCCACCCGAATCCGCCGCCATGTCAATGATGACCGACCCCTCGGACATTCCCTCGACCATCGCTGCGGTCACCAGCACCGGTGCCTTCCGCCCCGGGATCTGAGCGGTGGTGATGACCACGTCGGCCGCAGCCACTTCGGCGGCCAACAGCTCCTGCTGCTTGGCCAAGTACTCCGCCGACTGCTCTTTGGCATACCCACCCGCGCCGTCCTGGGTCTCGAGGTCGAGCTCCACGAACTTCGCACCGAGGCTCTGCACCTCCTCCTTCGCCGCGGCGCGCACGTCGTAGGCCCGCACCACGGCTCCGAGCCTCCGCGCCGTGGCGATGGCCTGCAGGCCGGCCACGCCGGCACCCATCACCAACACCTTGGCCGGGGGCACAGTTCCGGCCGCGGTCATGAACATCGGGAAGAACTTGGCCAGGTGCTCTGCGGCGGAGAGCCCGGCGCGATAGCCCGCGACGGTCGCCTGCGACGACAACGCGTCCATCGACTGCGCCCGACTGATCCGAGGGAGCAGGTCGAGGCTGTAGACAGTCGCCCCTTTGGCAGCCAGTGCCTTCACCGTGTCCGCCGAGGACACCGGTTGCAGGAAGCTGATCAGCGAAACACCCTGTGGCAAATCGGCCACCTCATCGGGTGTCGGCGGTTGCACCCGGGCCACGATCGAGGCACCGCTCAGAGCGGAGGCTGCGTCGGGCACGACCGTGGCACCTGCCTGGCGGAAGTCCTCGTCGGTGAAGCGGGCAGCAGTCGCGGCCCCGGACTCCACGACGACGTCCACACCGGCCTTGGCCAGTTTAGAGGCCACTTCCGGAACGATCGCCACCCGGTTCTCCCCCGGCCGCGACTCTTTGATGACAGCGAGTTTCACGGCCAGAGGTATACAGGCAAATTGCGGGCATGGACCACTCTCGCCAGAATTCGCAGGGTTTCGGCTGATCTTTCCCCATGTTGGCGGCGGTGGTCCGGCTCCCTCGCCGTCGTGCGGCCCGAACGCTCACCTGACGTCCGGTGTGGGCCGGACGAGGATCTGCAGGGAACCGGGTCCGTCGTACCGACGTCGACCGATCAGCCCTCTGCGCCCGACGAGGGGGTGACCATGTGAGGCGATGCATCGACCGTCGGGTCGACGCCGGAAGGTGCGACCTCCACCCTGTCGTCCGTGTCGTCAGCGCCGCCTGTGCCGCCTGTGCCGCCTGTGCCGCCTGTGCCGCCTGTGCCGTCCGTGTCGTCCGTGACATCGGTGCGGTCGGTCACGTCCGTGTCCTCCGTGTCCTCCGCGGTTGCAATGCCGTCAGATCCGACCGCGTGATCGTCGCACTGCGCACCCGCCGTCCCGGCGGCGCGGACGTCGAGCTCGGCCGAGCCACCCGGGGACACCACCAATGTTCGCACTTCGGTGCGCGAGAACTGCGGGATCTCCGGGCCGCCCGCCAACGTTGCGGCGGCCTCGCCCGACATCGGCCGGGCGAAGAAGAAGCCCTGCGCGGCATCCGCGTTGAACGCGCGGACGATGTCCACCTGGGCAGCTGTTTCCACGCACTCGGCGATGGCCGACATTCCCAACGAGTGGGCCATGTGGATCACGGTCTCGACCACCAGCCGATTGATTCCCTGCACCGGTTCGAGCCCGGCGACGAACGAGCCGTCGATCTTCACCGTGCTGATCGAGTGACGTTTGAACGGTTCGAACGAGGACCAGTTGGTGCCGGCATCGTCCACCGACAGCTGCACGCCCATCTCCGACAGAGCCCTCAGGTCGGCAGAGGCCGAGGGGTCGACCACCGCGTCCTCGATCACCTCCACCGTGAGTTGTCCACTTCGGAATCCCGTCTGCTCGAGAGCGGAGGCGACGGCCTTGGAGACTTCTCCTCGACGCAGCTGTTCGACGGTGCAGTTGACGCCCAACTGGATGCTCGGAGACCACCCGCAGGCCTGCTCGCACGCTTCCATCAACCCCCACTGGGTCAACGGCCCGATGTCACCACTGGCCTCGGCCTGGGGAATCAATTGATCGGGTGAGATGCGGCCCAAGGAGGGATGCTGCCACCGGACCAGCGCCTCCATACCGAGCAGACGGCCCGAGGAAAGGTCGATGACCGGGAGGTACTCGAGGTAAGGCGCGCCGACCAGTGCAAAGGTCGGCTCGGTATCGGTCAGCACGGTCCGGACGCCCCGAGGACGAGTGAAGGCCTACCGCCCCTGGTCAGGACGGCCCAAATTTCATGGGTCACATCGGAAACATCGACCGACTCGGACGCCCACTTGAGCAGTTTTGCCGTCCTACCTGCGAAAAGTCCCCGTCTGCCCGCGTTCTTCGGTCGCCCCGGTCCACCGCCCGCACACCGGGTGGGCAAGATCGCCATTCGGCCTCGGGACGTCAGTCCGATATCCGCTCGACGGCAGTCAGGAACGCCGGCCGCTCACCTCCGCCGTGGGCCACCAGATTCGCCCCGGTCACGTACCCGGCCAGTGGGGATGCCAGAAACAGACAGAGACCGGCCATGTCCGCAGGCGTACCGAATCGCCCCAAGGGCACGGTGGCCGCGACCGCGGCCATCCCTTCAGGACCTCCGTAGTGGTCGTCGGCGGCCTCGGTGGCCACCAGACCGGCGCTGAGGCAGTTCACCCGGACCTTGGGGGCCCATTCGATGGCCAGCGACTGGGTCAGGTTGATCAGTCCGGCCTTGGCTGCGCCATAGGCGGCGGTGCCAGGCGAAGGCCGAAGCCCGCTGACCGAAGCGATGTTGACGATCGTCCCACCCTCACCCTGGGCCTGCATCACCGCGTTGGCCGCTTGCGAACAGTAGAGGGGTGCAAGCAGGTTGAGGGCGACGATCGAGGCGGAAAACCGGGGGGACGCCACCGCTGCATCCGCTTGCGGCGATCCTCCTGCGTTATTGACCAAGGTGTCGAGCCGGCCGAAACGATCCACCGCGGCGGCGATCACCGACGCGGCCTGATCGGCGTCGCGGAGGTCTGCAGACACGAAGACCGCCCGCCTCTCGGTCGCCGTGGTATCCATCGCCGTAGGAAGCCGCTCCTCGGCGACCTCGGTCCGCCCGCACACCACGACCTCGGCACCGGCAGCCAGGAACCCTTCTGCGATGCCCCGACCGATGCCCTTGGTCCCTCCGGTCACCACCACCACACGGCCGGTGCCGTCGAACACGCCGGTTTGGCGAGCGTTATCGAATGTGGCCACAGCTGTCCCCCTGTCTCCGACTGGTACTGTCCTGACGCTGTATCAGATCACGCTGAGTGCGTGCCCGCGTACCCATCCGCGAAGCCCGACGACATCTGGGCGGCAGAAGGCCTCGGGCTCACGCCTCCGAAACTCCCGGAGCCGGTCATGCCCATCACGTCCCATCAGAAACTCCCCGGCATCGCCGAGGTGGTGATCGACCATCCGCCCGTGAACGCCCTGGACGTGGCCGGCTGGTTCGCGCTGGCCGATGCGGTCATCCAAGCCGGACGGGTCGCGGACAACCGGGTGGTCATCGTCCGGGCCGAAGGTCGCGGGTTCTGCGCCGGCGTGGACATCAAGGAGATCCAAGCCAAGGGCGACCAGGCACTGATCGGTGCCAACCGCGGCTGCTTCGCCGCCTTCGCCGCCGTCTACGAGTGCGAGGTTCCTGTCATCGCTGCCGTGCACGGGTTCTGCCTCGGGGGAGGGGTGGGGATCGCCGGCAACGCCGACATCATCGTGGCCTCCGAAGACGCGACCTTCGGACTTCCCGAGGTCGACCGAGGAGCACTGGGTGCCGCCACCCATCTCTCGCGGCTCGTCCCCCAGCACCGAATGCGCTCGATGGTCTACACCGCGATGCCGGCCACCGCGGCCGAGCTCCACCACTACGGATCGGTGCTCCGGGTGGTTCCCCGTCAACAACTGGTGGACGCGGCGTACGAGGTTGCGAGTGCCATCGCCGCCAAGAGCCCCACCATCATCCGGCGGGCCAAGGAGTCGCTCAATGGGATCGACCCGGTCGACGTCAAAGGCAGCTATCGCCTCGAGCAAGGGTTCACCTATGAGCTCCACGTGGCCGGCGTAGCCGACGAACAGCGTGCCGCGTTCATCGAGAAGCGCGATGCAGACCCGACCCGATAGGCGACCCGAGCCGTGGGTCGACGAAGCAGACAGGTCAACGAACGGACAGGCGAGCAGATGAGCGGATCGATGATGAGCCCACCGGACCGATCGGGGCCGGTCCATGGCTGACAAACGGCTCTCGCTCGACGACCTGGTGGGCGAGCTGCGGAGCGGGATGACCATCGGTATCGGTGGATGGGGATCCCGACGCAAGCCGATGGCTGCGATCCGTGCCCTGCTCCGCTCGGAGCTGTCCGACCTGACCGTGGTGTCCTACGGGGGGCCTGATGTCGGTCTGCTCTGTGCAGCCGGCAAGGTCAAGAAGGTCGTCTTCGGCTTCGTCACCCTCGACTCGATTCCCACCGACCCCCACTTCAAAGTGGCCCGGCAGACCGGTGCCATCGAGGCGATGGAGATCGACGAGGGCATGTTCTACCTCGGTCTGCTTGCCGCGTCCCAGCGGGTGCCCTTCCTGCCCACCCGGGCCGGTCTGGGGTCCGACGTGCTTCGGGTCAACCCCGCGCTGCGGACGGTCACCTCTCCTTACGACGATGCCGAGGAACTGGTGGCCATGCCTGCACTCCGCCTCGACGCCGCGCTGGTCCACGTCAATCGCGCCGACGCCTCGGGATCGGGCCAGATACTCGGGCCTGATCCCTTCTTCGACGAGCTGTTCCTGGGCGCCGCCGACCGCCGCTTCGTGACCACCGAGCGGATCATCGACACCCAGCAGTTCGCCTCGGAGGGCCCCCTGCACACGATGTGCATCAGCCGGCTGCTGACCGACGGCGTCGTGGAGACGCCTGGCGGGGCCCACTTCACCGCATGCGTCCCGGACTACCAGCGCGACGAGGAGTTCCAAAAGGCCTACGTGGCCGCGGCCTCCGGCCGCGATGAGTGGGCCGCGTTCGAAGAGCGGTACCTGGCCGTCGACGAATCGGACTACCAGGCCGCCACCCGGGCGGACGCGCCAGACCGGGCCGCGCCCGCCAGAGGAGGTTCGAAGTGACCGAGTCACCGGATGCCGCCGGCACCCCCCCCGTCAGCCGTGCAGAGTTCTGTGCGATCGCCTGTGCGGAGGTGTTCCGCGGAGACGGAGAGGTGATGGCCAGCGCATTCGGCACGGCGCCGGCACTGGGGGCGCGACTGGCCCGGCTGACCTTCGCCCCCGACCTGGTCCTCACCGATGGAGATGCCGCGCTGGTGCACGGCGCCCCTGCCCTCGGCGCACCTCCGTCGACCCTGGTGCTCGAGTCGCACATGCCCTACCGGAAGGTCTTCGACGTCGTGTGGTCGGGTCGCCGCAATCTGATCATGATGGCCTCCCAGATCGATCGCACCGGCAATCAGAACATCAGCGCCATCGGTGACTGGGTACGTCCCAAGGCCCAGCTGGTGGGCGTGCGGGGGGCACCGGGGAACACGGTCAACCATTCGACCAGCTACTGGGTGCCCAACCACTCGACCCGGTCGTTCGTCAAACAGGTCGATGTGGTGTGCGGGGTGGGCTACGCGCGGGCTGCTGCGTCAGGTGCAGCGACCAGCCGCTACCACGAGATCCGCCACGTCATCTCCAACCTCGGCGTGTTCGACTTCGAATCCCCCGGCAAGGTGATGCGCATCCGGTCCGTGCATCCCGGTGTCACCGTGGACGACATCATCGAGGCCACAGGGTTCGAGTTGGTCGTGCCTCACGACGTGGCCGAGACCCGGATCCCGACCCCGGGCGAGTTGGATCTGATCCGCAACGTGCTCGACCCCAGGGGACTGCGGGATCGAGAGGTGCGGGGATGAGCTCCGCAGACTCCGGCGGCTCCGCAGACTCCGGCGCCGCCACCCACTCCGATGCCGCGCCCGGCCGTGCCCACGGACCCAGGGTGCACCCAGCGCTGCACACTCGCTTCTGCGACCTGGTCGGGGTCCGCTACCCCATCGTCCAAACCGGAATGGGGTGGGTGGCCGGCCCGCGACTGGTTGCCGCCACGGCCGAAGCCGGCGGACTGGGCATTTTGGCCTCGGCCACCATGACCTACCCCGAGCTGGTCACCGCCATCGCCGAGGTTCGTGCACGAACCGACCGGCCGTTCGGCGTCAACATGCGGACCGACGTCGCCGACGTGGGCGACCGGGTGGCCGTGATGATCGACAACGGGGTGAAGGTGGCCAGCTTCGCCCAGGCCCCGAACCCCGACCTGGTCGCCCTGTGCCGCGACGCCGGACTGGTGGTGATGCCGACCATCGGAGCCCGGCGTCACGCCGAGAAGGTGGCCGGCTGGGGAGTCGATGCGGTCATCGCCCAAGGAGGCGAGGGCGGTGGGCACACCGGCTCGGTCCCCACCTCGCTGCTCACGCCTGCGGTGGTGGACGCGGTGGGCGAACGCGTCGCCGTGGTGGCCGCCGGAGG